>NZ_JBSSFA010000002.1:0-553985 GCF_054062215.1 Bacillus sp. TE9106W | reverse complement strand
TTGCCATAAAAAATCCCCTCCAGATAAAACAGTACTGAGTCCATCATACCAGATGGACTCTTTTTTTACTGTCTACCTAAAGGGGATAATACCAATTTTGCTACTCTTTTTTCTATCCAATAACTTCTAATCACACCGATTACTTCCGCGTATGAGTACGTCGGTTCCACATAAAATAACGGTACCAGTTCAGATACGTACTTAGCTGAACTGGACTACTCATAAGGATGTGTATCAACATGGTAAAAACAAACAAATTACTAGTTCCTGGTGCTGAACAAGCACTTGAACAATTTAAATATGAAATTGCACAAGAATTCGGCGTAAGCTTAGGATCTAATACAGCATCTCGTTCTAACGGATCAGTTGGCGGTGAAGTAACAAAACGTCTTGTTGCTTTAGCTCAACAACAATTACGTGGATAACACTATAACATATGGCTTAGAGGCAGATATTCTCTGCCTCTTTCTATTTTTAACATACATAATCGTACTTTTTCACATACTAGTAAGAGCAAACTGAAAGGAACGATATGTAACATGAAACAGATTAACATTCGCATGAGTCCTCCCCGTGTTCTTACTTTGTCTTTTATTATGTTATCAATTATCGGCACATGCTTATTAAAGTTGCCAATTGCTACAACGACGTCTATTTCATGGCTCGATGCTTTATTTACAACCGTTTCTGCTTGTACGGTTACAGGGCTTGGTGTTGTGGACACAGGGAAAGTATTTACCTTATTTGGCCAATGTGTCATTTTAACACTTATACAAGTGGGTGGACTTGGCATTATGAGCTTTGCCGTTTTAATTGCGATTATGCTAGGTAGAAAAATTGGTCTTCAAAACCGAATTTTACTGCAACAAGCGTTAAATCAAACGAATATAGGCGGTGTGATTCGTCTTGCTAAAGCATTATTTTTATTCTCTTTTACAGTCGAATGTATCGCTACTTTGATTCTTTCTTTTGAATGGATACCGAAATATGGGATTGCTAAAGGGCTCTATTATAGCTTTTTTCATTCAATCTCTGCTTTTAACAATGCTGGTTTTTCTGTATGGAGCGATAATTTAATGTCCCATTCTCATAGCATTCTTGTCAATCTCGTTATTTCCTCCCTCATTATTTTAGGCGGGATTGGTTTTACAGTAATCGTAGATATAAAGAAAAAGAAAAATTTTAAAAACCTTACATTACACTCAAAACTTATGCTCTCTTCTACTCTAATCGTCAATATTATTGCGACTGTTTTTATTTTTATATTCGAGTTCCACAATTCCCTTTCTATGAGAGGATTTACCCCCTTTGAAGAGGGAATGGCTGCTTATTTCCAGGCAGTTTCAACTCGCACTGCCGGGTTTAATACAGTTGATATTTCTGCCTTATCAAAGCCTTCCCTACTATTAATGATGCTCCTTATGTTTATTGGCGCTGGTAGTGCTTCAACTGGTGGTGGGATTAAGTTGACAACATTTTTAATCATGTTTTTTGGGGTATTTAAATTTTTACAAGAACAAGATGATATTGTCGTGTTTAAAAAATCCATTAAAGATACTCTCATTGTCAAATCATTGACCATCGCTATTATTTCTATTTCATTTATTTTTTTTGCTATTTTAATTTTAAGTATTACTGAGCGTGTTCCTCTATTGATGAGTGCTTTCGAAGTATTTTCAGCATTTGGGACTGTCGGTCTCAGTATGAATTTCACACCACACTTAACTATGATCGGAAAAGCTATTATTATCTTTATGATGTTCTTTGGGAAGATGGGACCTTTAACATTGGCTTTTTCATTTGCACGTAAAAAGAACCGAAAAATAAAATATCCGAATGAAGACATTTTAACAGGTTGACAACCGTATAAATTATCCATATAATGAGAGTACAATAGCATATCTCCAAAGGGGAGTAGCGTCCAAGAATATTTCTTGGAAACAAAGTCGTCATTACGTAGAACTTAGTTCTTCCGGCTTTGTTGGCATTTTCATTACATATGTCTAGCAAGACCTTTGCCTATTAACGGCAGAGGTCTTTTTTGCATTCATTGCCAAATTCTCCCAAAGTTAATAGGCAGGAGTATGGGGAAACTAAATAGTGGGGAAATTCTTCACTTATTTAGTATTTATAGAAATGAGAGGAGAATGTACATGGATGTATCATTATTATTGGAGTATGGTTGGGTATTACTCATCCTAATTGCACTAGAGGGGATTTTAGCGGCTGATAACGCGCTTGTTCTTGCAATTATGGTAAAACATTTACCAGAAGAAAAACGTAAAAAAGCATTATTTTACGGATTAGCGGGGGCATTTGTTTTCCGATTCGGATCGTTATTCATGATCTCGTTCTTAGTCGATGTATGGCAAGTGCAAGCAATCGGTGCAATTTATCTTATGTTTATCGCTGGTAATCATTTATTTAAAACGTATGTTAAAAAGAATACGGATGAAGAAACAGAAGAAAAAGAAGCAAAGAAAAAACAAGAGAACTTTTGGTGGACTGTATTTAAAGTTGAAGTTGCAGATATCGCCTTCGCAGTTGACTCTATTTTAGCTGCTGTTGCATTAGCAATGACTTTACCAAAAACAGGATTAGGTACAATTGGTAGTCTTGATACTGGACAATTCGTTGTTATCTTTGTAGGTGGACTTATCGGATTAATCATTATGCGATTTGCAGCAACTGCTTTCGTACAAATCTTAAAACGTAAACCAGGACTTGAAACTGCAGCATTCTTAATTGTAGGTTGGGTTGGTGTGAAACTAGCAGTTTATACGTTGGCACACCCTGCATTAAATGTAATTCCACATTCATTCCCAGAATCTACACCATGGAAGCTTACATTCTGGATTGTATTAGTTGGAATCGCAGTTGGTGGTTGGTTCTTCTCGAAAGAAGTAGAAACAAAAGTCGAAAAGAATTTAGACGAAAAAGCGCTGTAATTACAGCGCTTTTTCTTTTTTCCTTGTCCCCTCTCTATGTCCAGAAAAAATTCTATTATACTATTTTTTGTAAACGTTTTCTCAATTCATGTATGTCCTTTTTGTGAAACATTGCACAAACTTATTGAAACTATGACAGAATCCATGTACTTTATTCATATAAGGAGTATTTATCCCACTTTAATGGGCAGTAAGACCCCCCACCTCAAAATTCAGTGAAAGCAAAGAAGTTCGGTGGGGATCAACTGCCCATAAAAGTCCGATTGGTTCAACTAATAATCAGTGAGGGATGAAGAAAACCCCCACTGATTAAAGTTTCACTTTATAGATGATGTACTAAAGGAGCGTATTACTCATGCTAGAACAAGGATTAGATTATGTTGTCAAACTGGCTAAAAGCAAAAAACAAATACTAGATACAAACCCGATGCAATATTTCATTCGTGCAGCACTTGCGGGTATTTATATCGGTTTTATTATTGTTCTATGTTTTAAATTAGGTAACTTTTTTCACATTGCAGATTCACCAGCAACTTATTTAGCTGCTTCTATGTTTTTCGGAATTGCTCTCGTACTTATTATATATGGTGGTGCTGAATTGTTTACTGGAAACACAATGTACTTCACTGTAGCAACATTAAGAAAAGAAACAACAATATCTGATACACTTCGTAACTGGGTTGCTTGTTATGCAGGTAACTTAGCAGGTGCTTTATTCTTTGCCTTACTATTTTACGCAACTGGCATTTTCGAAGCAATCGATCACGGTCATTTAATGAATAAAGTTGTTGAGGGAAAAATGAATACAACTACAATGCAATTATTCTTTAAAGCAATTTTATGTAACTGGCTTGTATGTCTTGCCTGCTTCTTACCTTCTCAAGTTAAAGGGGATACAGCAAAAATAATGATCATGATGCTACTCGTTTTCACATTTTTCTTATCTGGTTACGAGCATAGCATCGCAAACTTATCACTGTTTGCTCTATCTTTAGTTTCACCGCATCCTGAGACAATTTCTTTTGCAGGTGCTATTCATAACTTAATTCCAGTTACAATCGGTAACATTATTGGTGGGTCAGTATTTGTCGGTATGGTATACCACTACTTAACAAAGAAAGTACCTGACGTGAAACAAGAAGAAACTGAATTAGTAGCAGCTCAACAAGAAGAAATTATTCCTCTGCAAGCGCATATGAAACATTAAAACTCCAAAGTTTTACTTTGGAGTTTTTAGCTCCCAACATATTTAACAACAAGGTTAGGATTAATCTCTCCTTCTTCCTTTCCCTTATTAATTCTCTGTTTCATCTTATGCATACCGATGACATCATTCGTATGAAAGTGTAATTCATTGACGTATAAACCCTCTTTACAAAAAGTCTCTATAAAATCTAATCCATTTTTTTCTCCCCATCCCATATTAAAATCAAGGGATAGCATATTCACATCATAATCCCGAACCATTTGCAGGGCACATTCTACTGTAGTTGCGAGCACATACCCGTATGGACAACTTCTTTGATCATCCATATATACATTCATTTTCTATCCCCTCTCTATTTTGCATACGTGAACAACATGTAACAAATCGCCCCAAGACTAATAAAAGGGCCAAACGGTATTTGAGTCCTCATTTTAATTCTTTTTAATGCTAAACCAGCTCCAAAGAAACAAAGACTAAAGAAAGATGATAAAAATAAAATCATAAAAATCCCTTTCAGTCCCACTATAAATCCAAGTAACGAAAGTAGTTTTATATCCCCCCCACCAAGCCCTTCAGGATATATCTTTTGCATGCAGTATAACAAAATGAATATAACACCACTCCCAACTATACTCTCTGTCCAAGTGACTAACGGTACAAAAACACATTCTAAAATAAGTAAACAAGAGAACCAAGCTAAAATACGATTAGGGATTAACATATATATGTAATCTGTAACTGAAATAATAAGAAGTAACGAAAAAAGTGATAAAATGATGATAAGCTCTCGTTCCACCCCAATCATATATACAGTAAGAAGATATATTATTCCGGTTACAAGTTCAAATATTACGTACAAAATTGAAATTTTCCTCTTACAATTCGTACAACGTCCCCTTTGTATACAAAAAGAAATGATTGGAATTAATTCTTTTGGCTTTAGTACATACTTACAATAATGACAATGTGAACGCGGGATAATGATAGACTCACCTAGCGGAATTCTCATCGCAATTAACATAAAAAAGGAACCAAACACCATCCCAACTAACAATGCATATACATAAGTGAACATCCCTTCCTCTCCTTTCCAGAAGAACATAGCAAAAAAAGGAGAGAACTTCTACTTCATATTATCTCTATTCTATTAAAAAAGCAGGCCATTTTCTGGCCTGCTTTCCCCTCTTTTATACGATAAAATATACTGCTTTTAATGGTCCATGTACTCCAACAACAAGATTCATTTCAATATCTGCCGAGTTACTAGGCCCTGTGATAAAGTTAATACAAGATGCCACCTCTTCGCCATTTTCTACACGTGTGTTCATATCCTGAACTGCTTGTGTAATACGAGGCACAAGTGTTTCACGTGGAATAATAGCAAAGTATACAGTAGGTAAAAAGTGTAAAGAACGACCTTGTCCTTTATGACTTTGTACAACGATCGTACCAGATTCAGCTAAAGTATAGTCACTAAATGCAATTCCGATATTTGCTCTTTCTGCGATACGCATATTCTCTTCTTTTTTCTCTGGATCCCATACATTCACTTCAACATTTTGCTTTGGAAGCTCTTCTTTAAATAAAGAAGTCAACCCATAAGAATCAAAACGTTCATCTGCCGATAACATAATAGGTCCCCCGCCATTTTCAACGATTACTTTTTGAATATCTTCACGTAAACGGGCGTTTGTCGTTTCCACAACAGTTGTATGAATGTTTGTACATTGATTTTTAAATACTTCTAACAATTCTTCTTGTGAATAATCTTTTAACGTTTCTTTATTCACATTATTTTTCCATACTGGGCGTTCTACACCATCCGTTTTACGTGTACGTCCAAGTTCCTTTGCAATATTATCTAGAAAGGAGTCACGGTTTTGAATTAATCCTGTCATTATTTGTCCCCGCCTTTCTTATGATCTTTATACCAATCACGGAATCGTTCTTTACTTGGCGCCGGGAATTCACGAATATCTGTCCAGTTTTTAAGTGGCCCAACACCTTTTGATACACGGTTACCAGATGTAAATGGACTCATTGCTGCTGGCGCCATTTTTGATCCCATTTTATATAAAGCTGCTGAAGATGCGCCCATACTAAACATTTTCATTGCTAACTTTTCTGCAAGTGGAGCACGTCCTTCTTGCTCAACGATAACTTGACGATGTTTTAATAATAAATCATGCAATGGAATTTTTACTGGACAAGCTTCTGTACACGCTCCGCATAAACTAGAGGCATAAGGAAGCTCTTTGTAATCATCATATCCACCTAAAAGTGGTGTTAATACCGCACCAATTGGTCCTGAGTATATAGAACCATATGAATGTCCACCAACATGACGATATACAGGGCATACGTTAACACAAGCAGCACAACGAATACATTGCAATACTTGACGGAATTCAGATCCAAGAATTTGAGAACGACCATTATCAACCACAACTAAGTGGAATTCTTCTGGACCATCTACTTCCTCTTCTTGAATTGGTCCCGCTACCGTTACATAACTTGTTAACTTTTGACCTACTGCACTACGACATAGTAAACCAACTAAAACATCTAATTCTTCCATTGTCGGAACCATACGTTCCATACCCATTACTGCAATTTGTGTTTTCGGAATCGACATGACAAGATCGGCATTACCTTCATTCGTTACTAAACAAAGAGAACCCGTATTTGCAACAGCGAAGTTACAACCTGTCACACCAATTTCTGCATCCATAAATTTTTCACGCAGTTGTTTACGAACAAACTTTGTCATTTCATATGGGTCATCAGAATTTTCATAGCCAAGCTTTTCTTTAAATACATCACGAATTTGCGTTCTATTTTTATGAAGTGCAGGCGCAATAATATGTGAAGGTGGATCGTTATCTACTTGCAAAATATACTCTCCTAAGTCACTTTCTAACACTTCACAACCAATTTCTTCAAGCGCGTGGTTCATACTAATTTCTTCTGTTACCATCGACTTTGATTTTACTACTTTTTTTGCCTGCTTCTTTTTGGCAACGTCTTGAATATACTTTGCTGCTTCCTCTTTCGTTTTCGCAAAGTACACATGCCCGCCTCTTTTGGATACATTTTCACTTAACTGCATTAAGTAATAATCAAGATTTTCTAACGTATGTTGACGAATTTCTTCACCAAGTTCACGCCACTCTTCCCAGTTTCCTAATTCGTCCGCTGCTTTTAAGCGATTTGTATATAAACGCGTTTGTGCAGAAGATACAGCTCCCCGCATAAACGAATCTTGAATTCCATCGCCAACGCGATTATTAAATTTTTTCTCACTGATTTTCATAGACATAGCTTATGTTCCCCCTTCATGAGCGACTATTCAGTACCTCAGCAATATGCATTACTTTTATTTCTTTTCCTAAACGTTCAATACGTCCGCCAATGTTTAACAAACACCCACAATCTGCACCGATTAAATAATCAGCACCTGTTTCCATTGCACTATCTACCTTTTCATCTACCATTTGCTCAGAAATTGGAGTCATCTTCACTGAAAACGTTCCCCCAAACCCGCAACAATTTTGCACATTTGGTAACTCTCTCACAGTTAACCCTTTTACATTTGATAATAAAATCCCTGGTGCCTCTGTTACTCCAAGCATACGTGTCATATGACAAGATTTATGAATAGTAGCAATTCCTGGTAAACTTGCACCAACATCTGTAACCTTTAAAACATCTACAATAAATTGTGTAAATTCATATGTTTTATCAGCAACTTTTTGTGCACGTTTAGCCCATTTCGGATCATCTTTAAAAACATGCGGATACTCATGAAACATTGTCGCACAAGAACCAGATGGCGTAACGATATATTCTGCATCTTCGAAAGTTTCAATCATATGTTTCATCGCTTCTTTTGCTGCTTCTACATGGCCACTATTATAAGCAGGTTGCCCGCAACAAACTTGCGCTTCTGGAAATTCAATTTCACAACCTAAACGCTCCAACACCTCAACTGTTGCTTTGCCGACGTTTGTTTCAAACATATCGACTAAACAAGTAACAAATAAAGTAACTTTCATAATTATTACTCCCCCTTTTTACAACTCCACCAACAAACATATGGTCATCAGATGACTAAGGAAAGAAGAGTAGGCTCAACCATGGCCTATCCTCTCCCTCTTCTAAAGAAAACGATTACTTAATCTCTCTCTATTTTATCAGAAAATTAGATTTTTAAAAGATTAAATTACGAATTTATATCGTTTCTACCTGTGACAATATGTTCTACATTTGTTAAATGATCTAGCATTGCTTGCTGCGCTAATTCTACATCTTGCTTTAACACTGCATCATATATAACTTGATGCTCTTCTATAAGTCGTTCTGATGTTGTTTGTTCACCATATAAAATAATGCGTCTTGATTCACCAATCGTTTCAGCAATCATCTCTGAAACATGATTCATGAGTTCAAGTAAAATGTTATTATGCGAAGACTCTGCAATTCCCATATGGAACTGAAAATCTGCTTTTTCACCAGCTTTTTCATCTCCAATGCTCTTTGCCATTTCATCTAACCAATGCTTCATATTTTGCAAATTAGCTTCCGTACGTTTTGCCGCAGCTGCTCGAACTGCCCCCACTTCAAGCACCTTTCGTACTTCTAATAAATTCAAAATATCTTCTTTCTTCATTAATAATCTATTGTTTAATGATTTTGTTAATGAAGAAGAATCGAAATTCTTCACATATGTACCTTCTCCTTGTTTCATCTCAATTAAGCCCATCGCTCTTAGCGCACTTAGCGCTTCACGAACAGCAGATCTGCCAACTTGAAACTGCTCAGCTAATTGATGTACAGGAAGTAGTTTGTCACCAGGTTTTAACGTACCATTTTTAATCATTGTTAAAATAGCTTCAGATACTTCTTCGTAAATCTTTTTCGGTTTAATAGATTTGTACTCCAGTTAAATCACCTCAGTATCTTCCAAACAACAATTGAAACGATCTATAAAAACTTTGCATCATAACTATTTTAGAACGAATTGGTAAGAAGTACAAATGTTTTGTTCATAAAATCGTCAAATTTTCGATATTTATTACATATTAATTTATATCTTTACGTATAACTATTGTCTTCAATATAAAAAGCATGCTCTAAAAATTAGAACATGCTCTCCTCATTCTGTACTTTCAATTTAATACTAACCGTCGTTCCATTCCCTTTTTCGCTTTCAATTTTCCACTGTCCATCATGTATATGAACAATTTGTCTTACAATTGCCAGGCCTAAACCTGTTCCACCATGTTGACGACTTCTCGCTTTATCGACTCTGTAAAAACGTTCACCAAGGTTTTCTAAATGCTCTTTATCAATACCGATTCCTGTATCTTTTATACTCAATTCACAGTAATCATCTATCTGCCTGAGCGTTATCATAATATCCCCGTTTTGATTTGTATACCGTATCGCATTATCTAACACGTTATGAAGCACTTGTTGCATACGATCCTCATCAATCATTACAATGATTTCTGGATTTAAATTTGTTGAAATACGAATTTTCTTTTCTATAAACTTAATCTCATACGTATCTAACACATCTTCAATTAGTTGTGAAAAAACGATGGGTTGTTTCTGTAACGGAAAATGTTCCCCTTCTAATTGTGCTAAATCTAATAAATCGTGAACGAGACGTTGCATACGATCTGCTTCTTTATGAATGAGCTGTGTCACTTTTTCTTGCTGTGGCCCCTTCGCTACACCATCTAAAATAGCCTCGCTATACCCTTTTATATAACTAAGTGGTGTTCTTAGTTCATGTGAAACGTTAGCTAAAAACTCCTTACGCTTTACGTCTTCTGTCTCTAAGGAATTTGCCATTTTATTAAATGCTTTTCCTAATCGTCCAATTTCATCTTCAGAAGAAATTGTAATTCGTTCTGAGAAATCTCCCGTAGCCAAATGATTGGCAACTCGTTCCATTTGCGAAAGTGGTCTCGTAATAGCAATAATAATTTTTCTACCAATCCATATTGTCAGTAAAGTAATAGCAAGTGCTAACGGTGCTAAAATAAGGCCCATATCATATATTAAGTCTTTTATACTTTTTAAAGGAATATAAGAATATACAATGCCCACTAATTTTTTATTTTCTAAAACAGGGATGACAACCCCCATAATATTACGTTCAAAATGTTCCTCATACCCTATCTTTGTCACAGTTTTTCCATCTAATAATGCTTGCCTGTCCCCTTCACTTATAAGAGAATGATGATGCACATCAAAAGGTAAACATGCACTTAAATCACGTGGATTAGATACGAAAAGAACATCTGAACTAGATATTTGATCAAACGCTCTTACTTTCTCTTCAAAAGTTGATATTCCTTCGCTCTTATCATATTGCGCAGCAAGACGCTTCCCTTCCATTACTAATGAATCTTTTAAATTATCAACATATAATTTTTCATACGAATATAAAGATACAAAGTAAAGAAAGGCAACTGTTACAAATACTGCACATACTACTGTCAACCAAAGCTTCTGTACCATCGTAAACATACGTTACACCTCAAATTTATAGCCTACACCCCAAACAGTTTGAATGTAGTTTCCACTTTCTCCAAGCTTCAAACGCATCGTTTTCACGTGCGTATCTACTGTTCTTGTACTTCCGGCATAATCATATCCCCATACCTTTTCCAGCAATTGTTCTCGGCTAAATACTTGTCCCGTATGTTGGCAAAGAAAATAGAGTAAATCAAACTCTTTTACTGTAAGAGAAATCGGCTCACCATCGGCCTCAATCTTTCTACTTTTTTCATTAATAAGAATCGGTCCAAACTGAATCTCCTCTTGTTGCTCTTGTTTTGTATAACGTCTTAACACAGCTTCCATACGAGCAATTAATTCACCAGGACTAAATGGCTTTACAATATAATCATCTGCTCCCATACGTAAGCCGTTCACCCTATTCCACTCTTCACCTTTTGCTGTTAAAAATATAATTGGTACATCTGACGTTTTTCTAATTTCTTTACAAACTGAAAGTCCATCCATCTCTGGCATCATAATATCTAGTACAACGAAATCATAATGGTCCGTTTCTAATTTTTTTAAAGCTTCTTTTCCATTTTCAGCTTCTCCCCACTCGTATCCGAAATTATCTAAGTACATTCCAACAAGTTGCCTCATATCACTTTCATCATCTACAACTAGCACCCTATATTTACTCATTGTCCTTCCCTTCTCTCTCTATGAGTTGAAACGGTCCTTTTCCGACTTTAATTGTTTGTTTTATTTTCAAATCCTTCATATCCATAACGCACACTTCATCACTATCATAGCTGGCTACATATCCTTCTGCTCCGCTCTTCAAAAATGCAAATGGGTTCGATCCTACTTCTACAGAAGCCACCTCTTTATACGTGCTAACATCAAACTTTCTAAGCGTATTCGAACCGTGACTTAATGCATATACGTACTTATGATCCTTCGTAATATTCACAGGCATAAACGGAGCGTGTAAAGAACGTACCATTTCTCCGCTCTGCAAAGAATACACTAATACTTTCTCATTCACCTGATTTCCATCACCATGTCCGCCAATCCATATTTCTTTCCCATCTGGACTAATTGTTGCTCCCGTTGACGCTGGGGGAATCATAAAAGATTGTATCACTTCTTTTTTCTTTGTATCAATTGTCGTTAGCTTCGTATCATTAAAGTTTAATACAGATAACTGGTTATCGTACTCTACCATCGTTATCGGTCCTTTTCCTGTCGAAACATTCCCTGTCTCTTTTCCATTAATCGTAAAGAACCTTACCTTTTGAGCAGTTTGATCAGCTGCAAATAATTGTTTTTTATCTTCAGATACGATTACATTTACAATACCTTTTCCAGTTTTATATTTCTCCACTTGTCTTCCTTCGACTAGTGAATATACATACATGTACTCTAACTGCTTACCATATACAAGTATGTCTTCACCATTTGGAAGTAGTAGGGTTCCTGCCATCGGCTCGTTAAGTTCCCATGTCGTAATTAACTTTTTAGTTTGTTTATCGACAAAACTAATACTGCCTTCTTTTATATTCGTTGTTATAATAACACTTTTATCTTTAGCAATCGGTGTATATGAACTTCCTTGACACCCTACTAATAGAAATAAAAAACAAATAAGAAAAACAGACTTTCTCAAAAGATTCCCTCCATCTTCGGATGATTTCGTTATAATTGTAAAATAACAAATAAATGTGTGGAAAGTGTGAAATTTCCCTTTCCTACTTCATTTACATATATAATGTACAACAAATAGAATTTGAGGTGTGCCAATTATGCTTTTTCCTGATTTAGCGAATAAAATTGTACGAGAAGTACGCAGACTAATTAAAGAAAATATTATTATCATTAATATACAAGGCGTTATTATCGCAAGTACAGATATAGAAAGAATCGGTCAATTTCATGAAGGCGCACTCCGCTGTGCGAAACAAAAGAAAACTGTCATTATTACAAAAGAAGATGAACGACGTTTGCATGGCGTAAAGGCGGGTATGAATCTCCCTTTACTATTCCATGACGAAGTAATTGGTGTCATTGGAATTACAGGTGAACCTGAAAACATTTCCCAATACGGAGAAATATTACGTAAAATGACCGAACTACTCATTCACGAAAACTACTTTTTAGAACAGCTAGAACTTGAACACCGTTCTTATGAAGCATTTGTCTTTGATTGGCTCCAAAATACAGACTGGTCTCCAAGCTTTCTCGATCGTGCCAAAACACTTGGTATTGATTTATATAAGAAGAAACAACTTATTTTGTTCTCTATCGATCAAAATGACACGATGCTTCAGCGTAAGATTTGGCAACACGTACGCAATCTATTAACAAAGGAGCATCTATTTGTTCGCTGGGGAAATGATCGATTCATTTTATTTACAGCGATGAGCTCTAAAGAGCAAACATATCAATTTTTAAAACGATTAAAACAAGACTGTGAAACTTTATTTTCTATTCCTTTATATATCGGGATTGGACAATCCGTTACGCCAAGCAATATGAATTTATCGTACGAACAAGCATTACAAGCTCTTTCCGTATCACTTGCAACGAAAAAGATTGTATTTAATGAAGATTTACGTTTAGAAATGTGCTTACAAGATATTTCTGCGGAAACGCGGGAACAATTTCTAAAGCGCACAATCAAAAACTTACTATCATCGCCTGAGCTTATGCACACTTTACGTTTATTTATCGATTATAACCAATCCTATAAACAAACAGCGGAGCAATTACATATACACATTAATACATTGCATTACAGACTTAAAAAGATTGAGGAGCATACAGGACTTGACCCGAAACAATTCAAAGACTTAAACATTTTATACTTTTCTCTCCTCTTATTAGATAATCATACAAAAAATAATAATAAAATAGATTAATCTTTAGATGATTATACATAGAAAGAATCCGCCAACTTTTTTATCATTATAATGAAAGCACTGTTACAACGTTTTTTATTATGACTAAATACGTTAACAGTTTGAGGGGGATTTCCAATGTTAGAAAAGCAAATTATTGATTCATTCGTATCCATTGTTGGCGAAGATAATGTAGATACATCCAATATGGGGCGTTTAACGTATAGTTATGATGCCACTCCAAACTTCCAAGCAATGCCTGATGCAGTCATTGCTCCTCGTAATACAAATGAAGTAGCTGAAGTATTAAAAGTATGTAACGCTCACAAAATTCCTGTATATGTTCGTGGTTCCGGAACAAACCTTTGCGCAGGGACATGCCCACTTGAAGGCGGTATTGTTCTTATCTTCCGCCATATGAATAACATTTTAGAAATTGATGAAGAGAATTTAACAATTACTGTACAAGCTGGTGTCATTACACTTGATATTATTAAAGCGGTAGAAGAAAAAGGTTTATTTTATCCACCAGATCCAAGCTCGATGAAAATTTCTACAATTGGCGGTAACATTAATGAAAACTCAGGTGGATTACGTGGATTAAAATATGGCGTAACACGTGATTATGTGATGGGTCTTGAACTTGTCTTACCAAATGGTGATATTATTCGTACTGGTGGTAAATTAGCAAAAGATGTAGCTGGTTACGATTTAACTCGTTTATTTATCGGTTCTGAAGGGACTCTTGGCGTCGTAACAGAAGCAATATTAAAACTTGTCCCTATGCCTGAAACGAAGAAAACGATGCTTGCACTATATGAAGATATTAACGAAGCTGCACGTGCTGTTTCTTCTATTATTGCAAATAAAATCATTCCAGCGACACTTGAGTTTTTAGACCAACCGACAATTGAAGTAGTAGAAGAGTTCGCACAAATCGGTTTACCAACTGATGTAAAAGCAATTTTATTAATTGAACAAGACGGTCCGCCTGAAGTTGTTAATCGAGATATTGAAAAAATGGCTAACGTTTGTCGTTCCATGAATGCAGTTGATGTTCGCGTCGCAAAAGATGAAGCGGAAGCAGATGCGCTTCGAACAGCTCGCCGTAGTGCACTGTCAGCACTGGCAAGATTAAAGCCTACTACAATATTAGAAGATGCAACGGTACCACGCTCACAGATTGCTCCGATGGTTGAAGCTATTAATGCCATTGCCAAAAAATATAATATTCCTATTTGTACGTTTGGGCATGCTGGCGATGGCAACCTACACCCAACTTGTATGACAGATGCTCGCAACGAAGAAGAAATGCACCGAGCTGAACAAGCTTTTGCTGAAATATTTGCAAAAGCAATCGAACTTGGTGGCACGATTACTGGTGAACATGGTGTTGGTGCGATGAAGGCTCCGTATTTAGAAATGAAGTTAGGTAAAGAAGGTATTGCCGCTATGCAAGGAATTAAACACGCCTTCGATCCAAATAACATTATGAATCCAGGAAAGATGTTCGCGAGGGACACTCGTAAAAGAGTGGTGGTTGAGCGATGACAACATTAAATAAAGAAAACATTCAAAAAGAATTTAAAGAACGATTAAGTGAAGATGAACTACTAAACTGTATGCGATGCGGTTTCTGTTTACCAACTTGCCCTACTTACATTCAATCTGGATATAAAGAATCACATTCCCCGCGCGGACGTATTGCATTAATGAAGGCGGTCGTTGACGGTTTAATTGAGCCAGATGAAGATGTTGAAAACACATTAAACGTTTGCCTTGGCTGCCGCGCTTGTGAACCTGTTTGTCCATCTGGTGTGAATTATGGCCATTTATTAGAAGAAGCTCGTGATATTATAAATCAAAACAAAAAGTTCTCGATGCCAGTGAGAGCCGTTCGTAAAGTCGTTTTTGAAGGGCTATTCCCGCATCAAAATCGAATGAGAACATTAACCGGATTAATTGGATTTTATCAGCGTTCTGGTTTACAAACGATAACACATAAAACGGGAATTATGAAGTTATTCCCTGAAACACTTGCAACGATGGATCTCGTTTTACCAAAAGTCCCTAAAATGAAAGCAATGAAAGATCGTCCTACATTTTTACCTGCTGAAAGTACAAAGAAGAAACAAGTTGCATTCTTCACAGGTTGTTTAATGGATACGATGTTTTTAGAAACAAATAACGCAACGATGAAACTGCTTCAGTTAGCTGGTTGTGATATCGTTATTCCGAAAACGCAAAGTTGCTGCGGGGCATTACATGGGCATGCTGGTGAGAAAAGTGGAGCAAAAGAATTAGCGAAACGCAATATAAAAGCATTCGAAGATTTAAACATTGATTATATTATTACGAATGCTGGTGGTTGCGGAGCTTACCTCGTAGACTACGATTATCTTTTAAAAGATGATCCACAGTGGGCTGAACGTGCAAAACAGTTTGTTTCCAAAATTAAAGATATTACTGCTATTCTAGTAGAACTAGATTTCCATAAACGTAATGACTTACGACTAACGCCGCAAATTATTACGTATCAAGACTCTTGTCATTTACGCAATGTTATGCGAACATCTTCAGAACCTCGTATGTTACTAGAAGCAATTCAAGGCGCAACATACCGCGAAATGAAAGATGCGGATCGCTGTTGTGGTTCTGCTGGTATTTACAATATTGTTCATTCAGAACTATCAATGGAATTTCTAGATTACAAAATGGACCGTGTGCATGAAACAGATGCAACAACCATTGTTACTGCAAATCCAGGTTGTTTATTACAAATGAAATTAGGCATTGAACGAGAAGGTCTTTCTCATAAAATGAGAGGAATTCACATTGTAGATCTATTATTAGAAGCAATTGAAACCAACTCGTAATAACTCGTAACATACGTAATAATAGGAAAACGGCTATCTCCTTCGTCTATGTAAAGAGATAGCCGCTTTTTTGTTCGCTACAACATTAAAAATATGTTACTTTATTATAAAAAAGAACAACAGAAACATTACAGTTTTGTAAAAATCAATCCAGTATATTCCTCAAAAAACCGCTCAAACCATTGATACAATAGGATTCTTCATTTTCAATATAGGTACATTTATCCAAAAACCCCCTCTTATAACCAAGTATAAAAATGCTGAAAATTCCTTTTATACTCTATGTTTCTCTTATTTTTCCCCCTTTTCCCTCTTAGGATAAATTAGGTAAATTTTAAGTCTATGAATTTTTTTCCATCTTTTTTCTCACAAAATCTATGCTACGATGAATTTGTCAGTCAGACAGGCTGTCAAAAACAAATCGTGTGAAAACAAATTAAAACTTTATATAGGGGGACACACATCATGAAAAAGCGTGTTTTATTATCTGTAGCTGCTGCAACGGCTCTTACTTTAGGAGTATCTTCTTTAGATGCACAAGCTGCAACAGTACAACCATCTAACGTAAAGGTTCAAAATATTCAGCATTCAAAAGTGATGATGAAGCAAATGAGCCAACAAGAATTACAAGCATTCTTACAATCTATGGGAGTTGAATCATTAGCACAATGGCAACAAGGAAACTTCCAACCAAACTGCTTCATTCCTGGTCAACAACCTACTGAAAATGTTGTAACTGAGCAACCAACAGCTAAGCCAGAAACTCAAAAGCCTGTTGAGCAAAAGCCTGCCGAGCAAAAGCCTGCTGAAGAAGTTCAAAAACCAGAAGCTCAAAAGCCTGCTGAAAACAATAATACTCAAAAACCTGCTGAACAAAAACCAGCTGAGCAAAAACCTGCTGAAGAAGCAAAATCTTTAAGCGAGTTCGAACAACGTGTTGTTGAATTAACAAACGCTGAGCGTGCAAAACAAGGTTTACCAGCTTTAAAAATCGACACTGAATTAAGCAAAGTAGCACGCATTAAATCTGAAGATATGCAAAAAAATAACTACTTTGATCATAACAGCCCTACATACGGGTCTCCGTTTGACATGATGAAGAAATTTGGTATTTCTTATACATCTGCAGGTGAAAACATCGCTCAAGGCCAACGTACACCTGAAGAAGTAGTACAAGCTTGGATGAACAGTGCTGGACACCGTGCAAACATCTTAAATAATGGCTTCACTCACATCGGTGTTGGCTATGTAGAAAGCGGTAACTACTGGACACAACAATTTATTACGAAGTAAATAGATTAAAAGAGTCTTCTCATAATGAGAAGACTCTTTTTTATGTTTCATAACTTTCTATTATGTATGAGTATAGAGCGTAGAACATAAACAAAATAGAACCACCACTTATTACGCTAAGTAATACATAAAATCCCCATTTCAAGTTCAAAAACAATGAAAACAATATACTGCATGCCATCACTTGAAAAATCCGCCTACTCACTAAACGGATCTTTTTTAATTTGATTGGATCTTTTTCCGTACTCTGCACTTTTTTAAACGCCTTACTAAGCATAAAAAGAAACATACTTATCCCAATTGTTAGTCCTGTTTGAAAGGATATCATGCTTCCAAAATTAATAAAGAGAATGAGCATATGGATAAATAACATAAATAAAGTAATCGTCTTTAGAAATCCACTTATAATGACATGCTCGTCTTCATTAAACTTATGTATATTATGTGAAATAATATACATCAATCCATGTAAGAAAATAATAAGACAAGGAATAAATGCTACAACAACTTGTTTACTCATAAACTCATTCGGCTCACCATTTTCGTTCCAATGTACAGCCATCTGATTCGGTAAATATGGATAGAGGAATAGAGTAATTAAAAGACAAGCGAAAAATATTCCTAGTATATATTTATATTTGATCAAGTGATTCTCACCCCTCTTTTCTCTTAACGGCTTCGCTTCTTTTAGAGAAATTCCTGCAAAAATCTACTTTTCTCAACTTTAAACTTACACTTTACGCATTCACTCTTTGAAACTCTTTCAGTGTATCATTTAATTTTGTAGGAAATGGTACATCAACTTCAATCTCTTCTTTTGTAATTGGATGTAAAAAGTTTATCTTCATCGCATGTAACGCTTGCCTAGACATAAATTTCGTTTGTCCACCATATAATACATCCCCAACTAACGGATTACCATTATAGCTCATATGAACACGAATTTGATGGGTTCTACCAGTTTCCAATTGTAACGTTACGAGCGTAACATTTTGTTTTTTAAAATACTCCTCTACTTTATAATATGTGATTGCTTGATCTCCCTTTGGAGAAACACGTCGTCTCGTCGCATGATGGCGATCTCTTCCGATAGCCGCGTCAATTGTTCCTTGCTTTTTTTTCACTTTGCCTTCTACAAGAGCCGCATATGTTCTTTTAATTTTTCGTTCCATTAATAAACGATCCATAATTGCACCAGCGATTCTATGCTTAGCAAATACGACACCACCTGTCGTATCTTTATCTAACCGATGAATATGTCGAACCTTCGTCTCTAAACCTTTCATCTGATAATGAAAGGCAACAAGATTTGCAAGTGTTCCCATCCTGCCTTTTTCAGCAGGATGCGTATCCATCTTCTCAGGCTTATTTACAATGAGTACATGATCGTCTTCATATACTACATCTAATTCACCATATTCAGGCTCTACATCGTATTCTTCCTCCATAAACATATGAACTTGTAACTTATCGCCTTCTTTTAAAAGCTCATTCCATCCTCTCTGTTCTCCGTTAACAGTAACACCTTTTTCCATACGAAGCTGATGTAACAATTTTTTCGGTATTTCCCATTCTATTTTTAATAACGACTCAATGCTTATACCATTCCATTTCGCTGGCACAGTCATTTCGCACCATTCGCCCTTCTTCTTCGTTTCCATACTGTATCACCTTATTTCTATTGATTCTCTCATTGTAACGGAAAATACACTTTGATGCACCGCCAAAAATAGAGGACAGTCTTATAATAGACTGCCCCTCACGCTCTACGCCTTCTCATTTCCTGCAACACTTCTTCCGCTTTTTGTTCATATGATAAATCTTTAAAGAAATCCGCCAACCTCTTATAATCGTTATACGTATCTAATAAGTCATCCATCTTTTCTAATTTCATCACTTGTTGTTTTTGCTTCATTTTTACCGGATAACGATAGCCCGATACTTCTTGTATTTTGTAATACTCATCCTCTACTTGAATGACCTTTACAAGTTCCTCTTCTTCCGCATCCATCGTATACCCATCAAAATCTCTAAGCAATTCATAAATAATATGAGTCCATTCATCTTTTGGATAAAATCCTTTTTCTAACCGATAACCGACAATGCGATACATATGCCCATCGTTTTCTGCAAACTGTACTGTATCATTTAGCTTAAATTTAAAATAACGAAACATTGCCTTCACCTACTTATATGTAATGTTCTTATCACATACTATTTGCAAAATGTAGGTCTTGCTATTCATAAAAAATACTCATCTTATAGATGAGTATTTTTTATGATGATTTTTCTCTTTTCTTTCGAAATGGTAACCACCAGTTCCAGTCTCCAAACAATTTCATTAAACTTGGTACGAGCATAAGACGAATAATTGTGGCATCAAGGAATATCGCTAATGCAACGCCAATCCCCATTTGTCGTACTGGTAAAATATCAGTAAAAGCAAACGCACCAGTTACAACAATCATAATTAAAGCGGCAGACGTAATAATTCTACTTGTTGACACAAGTCCTTCTAACGTCGCTTGATCATTATCTCCTGTTTCTTCATACAGTTCATGAATACGCGAAATAAGAAAGACTTCATAATCCATGCTAAGCCCAAATACGAGGCCGAAAATGAAGATTGGTAAGACAAATAAAACAGGACTTGCTTCTAAACCAAAATGACCACCTTCAAATAACCAAACAACAATTCCAATTGTTGCGCTTAAACTAAGCACATTCATAATAATCGCCTTAATCGGAATGAGTATAGATCGGAATGCAAATAATAATATAACGAAGGTCGATCCAAATATAACAGACATACCAATTGCAACTTTATCTTTAATTTCATCTTCTAACTCTTGTTGGAACGTCGTCATTCCGCCTAAATAATACGTAACATCTGTTTCTTTATAATTTTGTTTAAAATCACGAACCCATTGTTTAGCAGTTTCAGTACGTGGTTTTGTATCTAAAAAGACTTCGATTGTTGTCTTATTTCCTTTCGTATACGTTTCAAATACCGGAGCTATTTTAGCAGCTTCTGGCGACTGTAACATACCAGCAACTTGCTCTGATTTCATTCCATTTAAACTGTCGTATAAACTTCTTACTTCATATACTTTCTTATCATCTTTTAACTTTTGAACGACTTCTTCTACCTTTTGTAAACTTTCTGTTTCTTTCATATCTTTTTTCGTCTCTACGACTAACGTAACATCAGCATATGTTTTTGCAGTTTCATTAAATGCCTCTTCGTACTTCTCATATGCAATTCTTGTATCACTTTGTTTAGGTAGAGCTTCCACGTCAGGGAACTGTAAATTAGCTGTACGTAATGGCAATAAGCAAATCACAATAAATGTTGTAACAACAATAATCATCGCAATTGGATGTTTCATTACAAATTGTGCAAATATACGCCACGCCTTTGCCGGCGTATGTGCTACTTGATTCTTTTTTAATATTCGTTTACCGATTAACGATAATAGCGCCGGAAGAAGTGTAAGTGAGAATACAATACTCATAATCACAACAATCATTCCGCTAATTGCGACAGACTGAATATAATCGATCTTAAAGAAAAACAAACCGGATAAACCAACAAATACACATAATCCTGAAAATACGATTGCCCGCCCTGCTGTCTGATATGTAATTGCTATCGCTTCTTTTACCGTTCGCTTTGCAACTTCCTCTCGAAAGCGATTTACAAATAATAGCGCAAAATCAATAGATAGCGCAAGTCCAATCATCGGTGCAACATTTAACACAAAGATAGATAGCTCCTTATCGCTACCTATAAAATATAAAATGCCCATCGTACTAATAACACTAAGTGCTCCATTTACAATTGGTAAAATTGATGCCAAAAGGCTACCAAATGAAAATAGTAATACGAGGAATGCAATCGGTAACCCAATCATCTCTGCTACTTTTAAATCATTTTGCGTTCTTTCATTAATCTCTTTGTTAATTTTCGGAAATCCTGTAGGCGTTACTTTTAATGTTGCATTACTTTCCTTTTCGATTTTATCAGCAAATTGTAATGTCTTTTCCATTCGTTCCTTATTTGTTTTCCCGGAAAATAAAATTGTCGCATAGCCGATATCATCTTGTAACATTTCTTTATTTTGCACTGGGTGATGGAAAGATTCATATGTCTCTTTCTCTTGTACATTTTTTACAATTGTCTCCACTTTCTTCTGAAATTCCTCGTGTGAAACACCTTTATTTTTTTCAAAAACGAGTAGAAGTGTATCTTGAGACCTCTTAAAATCTTTATCTAAAATTTCTTTCGTTTTTTGATAGTCCCCTTCCGTTTGAAAGCCATCACCACCTAATACTCCCGGTAGCTTTGGAGCGAAAATACCGAGCGCTATCGCAACCAATAGTAATGCTACAATTACTGTATAACGAAACTGATACAAAAAAGCTCCTAACTTCCCCCACTTATCAACTTTATGTACATTTGTCTTCACACATTTTCACCTACTTTACATCATTCAATTATCACTTATACTGTATCACATCTTCCTGCAAACAAAAAACGTCTAGAAAAACTATAATAATAGTTTTTCTAGACGTTTTTCTATCTCTCTTTATGAAGACCAAGCTTCTCAGTAAGTAAACGATGGCAATAAATTACGATAATTAATAAAATACCACCTACGCAGTAGCCAGCTAAAATATCAGTTGGATAATGTACATTTAAAATGACTCTACTTAATCCAATCGATACGATTACTATTCCCATGAAAAGCGTTATCACATATTTTCCGGTCACACTCTTCAAATTTGCTGCAATGATATAAGCAAGAAACCCGAATGTCATAATAGATAACATTGCATGCCCACTAGGAAAACTATAGCCGAGCGCATCAAATGCTTCATTTAACGACGGACGATCCCTTTTCACAATTTCTTTTATCCCTTTATTCACAAGATGTGTTGTTAAAATACCCATTGGATACACGATCATCGCAGCATAATAACTTTTTTTCCAAAAAACAAGCAAACTTATAACGAGCACCGTTACAATCCCAATGGCAGACCCTAATTTTGTATAGTGTGAGAAAAATGCAAGCGAACCTTCTGTTTGTAATCCTTTTACTAATCCTCTGATATATGTATCCATCACTGTAACGCCACCAGCATGTACGCGCCAAGCAACAATGCCAAATACAGCAAGTAATAAACCGATACACATTACCTCATATTGATGCAACTTCTTCTTCAAACGATTTCCTCCTACTATGAAAAAATGCGATTTCTACTTTAGAAACCGCATTTCCTTACTTATTTACCTTTTGTTTTTAACTCTGTCCAGTAACGATCATAATCTTTTAACTTATCATCTACATCAACAAGCCATTCTGTACGATTTAATTCTTCTTTCGTTAAGAAAATCATATGGTTTTCACGATATTCTTTACTATGAAGAGGATGCGCTTTTTCATTTGGATTACTGTATCCAATTGACTCGTAGTTTTTCACACTTACTTTTTCATCTAATAAGTAGTTCATAAACTTCTCTGCAAGCTCTTTATTTTTCGCACCTTTTGGAATTGCTAACGTATCAGCCCAAATTGTGCCGCCTTCTTTTGGTACAACGTACTCTACATCTTTATTATCTTTTGCGATAAATGCTGCATCTCCAGACCAAACTGTTCCGATCCAAGCATCTTCTGTAATGAACTTTTGTTTAATATTATCTGTATCAAATGCTAATAAGTTTGGAAGTAGCTTCTGTAAATCAGTTGCTGCTGTCTTTAGCTGTGCATCATCTTTCGTACTGTTTGAGAAGCCGTTTTTCTTAAGACCCATACCTAATACTTCACGAGAATCATTTAATAAAGTTACATGCCCTTTATATTTCTCATTCCATAAGTCAGTCCAACTTGTAGGTGCTTCTTTCACATACTTTTTATTGTATGCAATCCCAGTTACACCCCAAGTGTATACTAAAGAATATTTATTCTCTGGATCAAACGCAGGTGTTTTGAAATTAGAAACCATGTTTTCGATATTTGGGATATTCTTTTTATCTAACGGCGCTAATAAATCCATTTTTGCCATTGTTTTAACCATGTAATCAGACGGCTGAATTAAATCATACTTCGCGCCACCAGCTTGTAATTTCGCAAGCATTTCTTCATTACTTGCATACTTATCATAGTTAATTTTCACGTTATATTTCTTTTCAAAATCTCTTAGCACTTGCTCATCAAAATTGTCAGCCCAGCTATAAATGTTTAACTCTTCTTTCTTTTCACCACAACCAGCAAGTACACCAGCAACAAGGCTAAAGCTAATTGCTGCGCCAGCTAATCTCTTCATTAATTTCATCAGTTTATTACCCCCTCGTACTTTCTATATCGTTCGTATTATAAAGGAAGGTGTCCTCCAGAGTTTTCTTCACCATCTGCACCTTTGTTACGGAAGATTTCAGATAGAACCATTAATCCTACGATAGCCACAATTAAAATTGTAGAAAGTGCATTAATTTCTGGTGATACTCCGCGCTTAACCATACTGTAAATGTATAATGGCAATGTTGTTGATCCTGGTCCTGATACGAAGAAACTAATTACAAAATCATCAATTGATAATGTGAATGTTAATAATGCAGCTGAAATAACTCCTGGTGCAATTGCTGGGAACGTTACATAACGAAACGTTTGCCACGGCGTTGCTCCTAAATCATTCGCAGCCTCTTCTAAATCACGTCCCATACCAGATAGACGTGCTGCTAAAATAACGACAACAAATGAAATACTAAATGTAATGTGCGCAATAATAATTGTTGTTTTACCAAGTTCCATACCTAATTGACTAAATAAGATAAGTAAAGATAATCCCATTAAAATATCAGGAATTAAAATCGGTAAATATACAAGACCATTAATCGCCCCTTCATAACGATATTTATAACGATGTAATGCAATCGCGAAGATCACACCAAGAACTGTCGTTACAATCGTCGTTACAATCGCAATCGTCATACTATTTACAAACGCATCAATAACATCTTGTTTTTGAAATAAATCTGTATACCAATGGAATGTGAATCCTTCCCATTCCGCATTAATGCGAGAATCATTGAAGGAATACACCATTAAAACCATCATTGGAAAATACAAGAACAATAAAATTAACCAAGAATAAGAAACTAAAAACTTCTTCATCTTTGCCTATTCCCCTCCGTTCCCATCATATTTATATACTTTCGTTGCACGATAATATAAGTAAATTAACAGAACAGAGAATAGAACAACAATCATAGATAACGCAGATCCAAACGGCCAATCACGCGCTCCTAAGAATTGATTTTGAATTACGTTTCCGATTAATGCTACTTTCGATCCACCCATAACGTCTGATACAACAAACATTCCGATAGAAGAAACAAACACTAAAATAGAACCAGTAGCAATCCCTGACATCGTCATTGGTACTGTAACATTCCAAAATGCCTTTACTGGTGTTGCCCCTAAATCATAAGCTGCTTCTAGCTTACGCTTATCAAGCTGCTCAATCGCTGCATACACTGGTAAAATCATAAATGGTAATAAAGAATATACCATTCCGAGTATTACAGAAGGTGTATTATATAGTAAATTTAGAGGTTCACTAATAATACCGAGCTTTAATAAAAACGTGTTCACAAGACCTTGTGAACGTAAAATAACAATCCATGCGTATGAACGAACAAGGAAGTTAATCCAAAACGGGATCGTTGCCAATAATAAAAGAATGGAACGATATTTGCGATCAACAATTGTAATTGTATATGCAAATGGATAACCGATCAGTAAACATATTACTGTGGTAATAACCGCAATTTTCACTGTTTCCCATAACGTCCCCATATATAATGGGTCAAATACTCGTGCTATGTTTTCTAATGTAAATTGCATTTCCACTGTTCCATACGCCCCGCGCTGCATGAAGGCAAATGCCAATACAAACAGAAGGGGAATTAGGAAGAAGATTAACAGCCATGCGACTGTAGGTAGTGCGAGTAATTTCCCTTTTTTCAATTTAAGGTCACCTCGTCCTCTTGCTCCCAGCCTACGTATACATTATCTCCAATGCTCCACTGCGCTGCTTCTTCAGCAGTTTGATATGCCATTAGTAATTCTGATGTTTTCTCATCACGTACATAAAGCTTTTCCATATTTCCAACAAACTCAATGTCTTCAATATGTCCAAGGTGATATTCTTTTAAAATCGGCTCTTCAACCGAACGCACTTTTACATTTTCAGGGCGAATTGCTACATAGCCTTCCCCGTTTTTCACAATATTATTTTCACCGATAAATGTCGCAACGAATAACGTTTTCGGCTTATTATAAATTTCTTTCGGTGTTCCGATTTGTTCAATATGTCCTTTATTCATAACAACGATACGATCACTCATGCTCATCGCTTCTTCTTGATCGTGCGTTACGTATATGAACGTAATTCCTAAATTACGTTGTAAGTTTTTCAATTCACGTTGCAAGTCTTTTCTTAACTTAAAGTCTAACGCCCCAAGTGGCTCATCTAGTAATAATACACGCGGGTTATTTACAATCGCTCTCGCAATTGCTACACGCTGCTGCTGTCCACCAGAAAGCTTCGCAGGTTTACGATTACGGAACTCAAGTAACTGCGTTAAACGCATTGCCTCTTCAGCACGCTCTTTCTGCTCTGCTGCCGGTACTTTCTGCATTTTCATACCGAAACAAATATTTTTCTCCACATTCATATGTGGGAATAGCGCATAATGTTGGAACACTAGGTTCATATGACGCTTATATGGTGGCAAATCGTTAATCTTTTCATCATCTAATAAAAGATTCCCTTTAGTTGGCGTTTCAAATCCTGCGATCATACGAAGTAACGTCGTTTTCCCGCAACCACTCGGCCCTAAAATCGTTAAAAATTCCCCTTCTTTAATATCTAAAGAAAGCGGTGGGATAATCACTTGATTTCCAAAATGTTTTTCTACTGCTTCAACTTTAATAATCTTTTTCATTTTCCCGTCCAATCTACCTTAAATTTTAATTTTTATATTCATGAATAAATATTTATGTTCTATAGACTATTTTTTGTTTCGATCCAAACAAAAATGGTTATTTAGCAAACGTTCACTTCTATTCTTTATGTAGTATGTTTGATTCATTTTCGCCTGATACATAATGTCGAACAGAAAAACCCCTTCCATTGCGAAGGGGCTATTATCATACGGCTACGCCTACTGATAAACACCATCATCATTTTAACAACTTTCGTATGAATTTTAAAGCACTTTTTGTAGAAGAGTAACGAATTTTCATATCGAATGCCGTAGATTGGGCTAAAATGCTTTTATAATGTGAAAAAGTCCGAAAACTTTCTTCCCCATGGTAACTCCCTAATCCACTACTTCCGACGCCTCCAAAAGGTAAATATGGGGTTGCAAGATGATAAACAACATCATTCACACAGCCTCCGCCATACGAAATATTACTCGTTACTTTCTTTTGCACTTCTTTATCTTCAGAGAATACATATAACGCTAACGGTTTCGGATGTTGCTGAATTGTGTCAATTACCTCTTCTATGTTTTCGTACTCTATAATTGGTAAAATCGGACCAAAAATTTCATCTTCCATGACAGCATCTTGCCATGTAATATCCTTCACTACTGTCGGTTCAATATGTAATGTATCTCGCTTATAGTTACCGCCGATTGCGACTTGACCATCTTGTAAAAACCGGCATAATCGTTCAAAATGCCGCTCACTTACAATGCGTACGTAATTTTCATTTTGCAAAGGCTCGTTCCCATACTGCTCCGCAATTTCGTGTCGCAATGCCTCGATTAACTGCTCTTTCACAGAAGCATGCACATACAGATAATCAGGTGCTACACACGTTTGCCCTGCATTTAAAAACTTGCCCCACACAATTCGTCTCGCTGTTACATCTACTTTTGCATCTTTATGTACAATACATGGGCTCTTTCCGCCAAGTTCTAACGTAAGCGGCGTCAGCTGTTTCGCAGCTGCTTCCATGACAACCTTCCCAACACCCACACTACCTGTAAAGAAGATATAATCAAATGGTTCCTTCAGCAAAGCGGTACTCTCTTCAACGCCACCTTCTACTACCGCTACAAGCTCTTCTTGGAATAATTCTGCTAACATTCTCGTAATCACTTTAGAAACGTTTGGCGTTAGCTCTGATGGCTTTAAAACGATTGTATTTCCAGCTGCCAAAGCTCCTACAAGCGGTGCAATTGCTAATTGAAACGGATAGTTCCACGGTGCAATAATAAGTGTCACACCGTACGGTTCGGGCACTACTTTCCCCTTTGATCCAAAATGAGTGAGTGCTGTTCGAACACGCTTCGGTTTACTCCACGATGAAATATGCTTCAATTGAAAGGAAATCTCTTTTAATACATATCCTACTTCCGTTGTAAATGACTCATGAACTGACTTATTTAAATCTAATTTCAACGCCTGAAATATTTCTTCTTCAAAACGCTGAATGCCTTCATAAAGCTTCTTCAAATTATTCTTTCTCACTTCTACACTTCTCGTATGGCCATTATAAAAATATGCCTTTTGTTTATTTACAATAGAAGAAACGCTCATTCATTCACCTTCCCCCACTATTTTTATCCAATTCTTTCATTATTTATATAGACTTTATATGTAACTAATTTTCATTCGTAAAGTTACATTATATATAATTTCTTCTTTTATATAAAATTCATTGCTCACAAAAAAACTACCGAAAGAGAATCTTTCGGTAGTTTTACTGTATTAGCGATATAAGCGAACAGCACCTGCAGAATTATCATCAGCTTGTCCTACTACTTCAAACTTCAGGCCAAGATTTGGTAAAATACGTCCTGCATCTGGAATCTGTTGATTAATATACGTTTTCGAATCATCAAACTTCGGTACACCCGCTAAGCCATTATACGTATACGTTCCACGCGTTGGAGATACAACTTTCCAAGCTGGCGTTTTATCGAATGAGAACGCCGCATCAGCGATTTGGAATCGTGTACTACTTTCAACTGTCGGCTTACCATTTAAAGTTCCTACAATTGCTTCTGGGTGAGAATCAACTACACCAAGGAAACCGTGTCCTGGATGTACACCAACCCAGTTATCTGTGTAAGCTGAATCTGCATACCATACAACCATACCAGTGTTATATTCTGGGCCGCGAGCAAATTTCAATGCGTTATCAGAACCAGCATAGTTTCTCCACTCAACATAGTAGTTATGGCTCTTCTTCTCTGTTCCGTTAGAAACAGCAAAACCATCTAATTTGAATTGTGGTGTCCCTTCTGCATCATCAGAGAATACTACTTTACCATCTACTGTTAATGAAGCATTATCAAGTAGGAAACCATTTAATGCTAAGCCACCATCAGTAATGTAATCAAATGTTAATTTTACTTTCTTACCTTTGAATTGGCTTAAATCATATGATTTATCAATCCATTTTCCGTTTGTCGAATGTGCATTTCCATTATTTGCTTTCTCACCAAGTCTTTCGATTAACGTTTGTTGACCATCTTCTGTTACAGCGTGTACTTCAAGGAAGTCATACTCTGCTTCAATTTCATATAATGATTTAAAATCAAATTTCGCAGTCGTTGCATTCGTTAAATCGAACAGTGGTGTTTCCAACTTCGTATGAAGATCGTCACCTTTTGTACTGTGGTAATACTGTTTTCCGAATGCTGGATCAATTGTTTTTATATCTTTATCCGGTAAGTTAACACGAATCATACCTGGACGGTTCGTTTTCGTAACACTTTGGTCTAAATATGTTGCTAGACCGATACCTTTATTTAATTTCTCGTAATCTACTTCTACGATATTTGCCCAGTTACCACCAATTGTTTTTTGGAAAAACTCTTTATTTTGTGGTGAGAAACTTGTTGGCGTCGTTCCGGCGATTTTACCTGCCCAGCTTCCGCCGCTCATAATAGACCAAGCTTGAACTGGTTCACCATGACCGCTATATTGTGTATCATACTCATCTGGTAAACCTAAATCATGACCATATTCATGTGCGAATACACCAACTGCGCCATCTTCTGGTTCAATTGTGTAGTCAAACGCTGCCATCTTTCCACCCCAATATGGAACTTTCGCTTGCGTGCCTTCAATTGGGAATGGTTTTGGTCCAACTGTCCAGCGGTGTGACCAAATTGCATCGTCACCTAATTTACCACCACCAGCTTCTTGTCCAACTCCTGCATGAATAATCATTAAGTGGTCAATTAAACCATCTGGTTGATTTTTATTTCCATCACCATTTACATCATATTGGTCAAATTGATCAAATTCCGATAAATCAAGACCGCTATCTACAGCAGCTTTTAATGCATCTTTTACTAAATCACGTGGTCCTTTTGGCCCTTTATTATCATGACCAGTAGCAGCATCTGCACCGTAATCAGCAGCTTTACCAGGAACTGTTAACCATTTTGTAACTGTTCCATCTACTGTATAACTACCACCAGATTGCTCTTCGTAATATTGTTTAAACGTTTCGATTTTACTTCCATCATCTAATGTGAATGGCTCGTCACCGAATAACATTTTTTCATAGTGTTCTTTGTTAAAGTCTTCCGAATACATATAACCAGGCTCTTTATCAATATTGTTATGTTTAAAGTCAGCGTACTCTACAAGTAAAACAAGTACTTTATCTTTACGTACATCACCATTGTACGCTTTTTGCTTCGCTGGAGATGTTGGTACTTTACCATTTAGACCACCTCTAACTGGTCCTGTCGCTGCAGGTGTTCCTGTTGCAGGTTTATCTAACTTTTCTTTCGTATCTGCTTTCGCATCTTTCACTTTCTTTAAAAAGTCAGATGCTTCTTTCGTAAGTGGGTCCCCATTTGTTACTTCTTTCCCAGGATTTTCACCCTTTTTATTCTCTACATATTTTTCGACAGCTTTCTTTGTTTCTTTCTCTGAAGCCTTCGAATCAATTACCCCACGTTTTTTTAGCGCATCTGCTAAACGTTCTTCCGGAATTAAATGATCATCAACTGGACTCGTAGCTGTCTTATTCACAGGCGTTTCAGCATATACAGACTGGCCACCCGCTCCGAATGAAAGGCCTAATACAGCTGTCAAAGCGATTGATGATAAAACTTTGAACGGTTTCTTGTTCATCCCTTATTTCCTCCCCTAATAAATAATATGTATTACAAATTGAATTTTATTAAAAATTCAATATTTTTTCAATATTTAGTCATATTATGTAATGTTTTTAATATATTTGTAAAAATTCCATAGTTAGCATACGAGTATATCACAATTCAACAATGTTTTCTGAAAATATTGAAAATATTTGTCAGAAACTTTATAATCGCCATAGAGGGAGTTTAATGGGGATTTTATCTTTGTTTTATCTACAAAATATTTGATAATTCACTACATAAAAATACAAAATCCGATTGTATTATCACGTATTCTGTAGCAGCAGTTATGATTGATAATTAGGGAGGAATTACATTTGTACAAAGATAAGACTGACGCATTGGATCAAGAATGGATTGATTTAATACTTGAAGCTCTAGACGCTGGGATCGCCTTGCAAGATATCGAACATTTTTTCAAACGTATGAAGCCATCCAGCCAGGCTCAATAGGTTTGTTCTTTTTAACGAAGTTTATGTTATAATAATGACATCATAAGACAACTACATATTGATAGAAAGGTGCGCAAATATGATTGGAGAACGTATAAAACGCCTTCGTTTACAAAAAGGTATTTCATTAACTGAACTTGCCGAAAAAGCTGGCGTTGCTAAATCTTACATTAGTTCTATAGAACGAAATTTACAAAAGAACCCTTCCATTCAGTTTCTTGAAAAGATCGCAGCAGTTCTACAAATTCCAGTTGATACTTTACTTCATGATGAAACAACAAAGGAAGCTAACCTAGACTCCGAATGGACACAGCTCGTCAAAGATGCAATGAACTCTGGTGTCTCCAAAGAACAATTTCGTGAATTTCTTGAATTTACAAAATGGAAGCAAAATCAAAAATAATAATAGAAAGAAGTGCTTACAAACCGCACTTCTTTTTTCTTTATAAAAAAAAGCGGGGGATACCCGCTTTTTGATTTATTATCTTTCTTCGCCATCTGCTTGATGAGCGTTGAATGTCCACTCTAAGTTTAATGCATCACCTTGGAATTTATTTTGATCCTCTTGATTATCTGTGAATTCAAATTGTACCCATAAATAGTCCTCTGTACCAGCATCTAAGCCACCATTTTCTCCCCACTCAGGAGCAAAGATTGCTTTAGCTAAAACATCTGGCTTTTCATTTTGTAACTTAGCTAATGTTGTTTCATATACAGGCTCACTCTGTTTATCCCAATTCCAAATGAATTTCACCTTAATATGCTCCCCAAAGTCTACACCAGCATTGTCACCTTTTGCATCTGTCACAGTATACTTTGTTGCTAATTGGACGTCTTTAATTGCTATCGTACCAGTATTCTTTAATAAGAACTCTTTCTTAACAGAATCCCCTGGTTTTAAATTTTCAATATTCACAAGCGTTTTAGGGTCTAATGTAAGATCTAACGTCCCAGCTGCAAATGTATTGTTCGATACTTCTTTATCGCTAAAGTATGCGAATGTTCCTCCACCAATTAAAGATAACCCCAATGCTGCTGATGCAACTCCCATACCTAATTTCTTTTTCAGACTCACAATCAATTCCCCCTAGCTGTTTTTTATATTTTTTATTGCTATCTCTTATTTACAATAAGAGATATAACTAAAGCTATATTAGCTTAGCTAATATTTGTTCTTTTTTAAAAACCTTATGTTCATTATAACGAACATACCTATATAAATACAACAAATATTTATTAATATTTTCAGTTATTTTTATTTCTCAATATTATTCCGAAATTTCTAAAAAATATCGAGAAATAAAGAGCATTAATTAATTTCCTTATCTATACTAATTATTATCCTTCACCATCATACCGCCAATTAATTTTCTCGTATCTTTATTTTAACATGCATTGTTAAAATAAAGAGGACACGCCGAATAGGTGAGTCGCAATACTCTCTCACCTACTCGGCTTTATAACCGCTATTCTCTCTATATGTTGCTGTATTTTACTTGCTATTCTTGTTTCTTACTCTCTTCTTGATTTTTTGCTTCCTCTTGTTTCTTCTCTTCTAGTTTTTTCGTTTCCTCTTGTTTCTTCTCTTCTAGTTTTTTTGCTTCTTCTTGTTTCTTCTCTTCTAGTTTTTTTGCTTCTTCTTGTTTCTTCTCTTCTAGTTCCTTTTGCTTCTCAGCCTCACTCACTTGTTTTGCTGTTTCATCTACTAGTAACTTCTCAAAATCTTGAATTTGTTTATCAATCACTTGTAAATTAACTTCTTTATCAATATACTCACAGTTTTCTTTTACTATATGGAAGCCAGCATTCACATACGAGAATACTTGCTTATTCGATTCAGTTGTATGTCCTTTTAACTCTTCTTGTACTTGATTATAAGGTTCTTCTATTGATTTATATACTTTTTGTAACGATTCTCTCTCAGCAGCTATCTTCTCGCGTCCTTGCTTCCATATAACAAGCGCCTGTTCTATCTCCTGAGTGGATCTAACATTTAATTTTGATTTCATCTCTTTATACTCATGCAAAATAACTTCCTTATGCTGCTTAGCTTGTTCTATTAATTGATCAACTGTTTTTGGAAAAATACTTGCTGTAGAAATGGTAGCCGCTACTTTCGTTTCATGAATGAAAGCTGCTTCTGTATAAGTCATCATTTGAGAGCCTAAATAAAAAGTAATAGAACACAAACATGGCAATATAAGCATCTTTTTGAATTTACGAGGTGGCTTCAGCATTTTAATCTCTCCTATCGAACAACTCGTTCTTTATCAAGAACTATATCTTTATTATAATAAAGTGAATTACAAAATGATATAAAAATTATGTTTCTTTTTACATTTCACTTTTAGCAGAAAAAGAGACTATCGTTTTTGATAGTCTCTTTTTCTGCTTATTTTTTCTCCACTCCATCACCTTGTTGCGCTTCAAATGTCCATTTTAATTGAAGTTTGTCTCCTTGGAATTCATTTTGAGGCTCATTTTTATTAATAAAGTGGAATTTAACTTTAAATGAATCATTAGTTCCTGCTTTAATACCTTTCTCAGGCCATAGCCAACTTACTAAATCATTTTCTGCAGCAGTCACTTTTTTATCCGTCAAATCTTTTAATGTCGTTCTCTTAATTACTTGATCTTTTTTATCAATATTTTTTAAGAAAACTACTTCAATGTCTTCACCAAAGTCTTTCTTATTATCCTTCTTCACATCTTCTACATCATATTCTGTAGTTAATAATACTTTTTTAATATCTAATGTACCTTTATTCTCTAATTTAAATTCTTTTTCAATTGTATCACCTGGTTTTAAATTATCCACTTTTACAATTGTTGAAGGATTCAGCGCTAAGTCAAGTGTCCCAGACGCAAATGTATTATTTGACACTTCTTTATCGCTAAAGTATGCAAACGTTCCTCCGCCAACTAATGCAGCCCCTAATACTGCTGATGCGATACCCATTCCTAATTTTTTCTTTAAAGTCATGTCCATATCCCCTTAATATATATTTGTTAATTTCCTAATAGGAAACTATAACCAAAATAATTAGACGGATTGTTCTACTTTTTTCTCTTTCTTTTCTCCATCAATGCTACGAATCGCACTAAAGATAGTAATAGCGGAATAACCTAGTAAAAAGACTCCTGGAATAATAAGAAGCAAAGCAGCTCCCGCTTTTGAATTCGCATAATTTAATGCATACCCTGCATAGGGAACTGTAATATCTGCATATTTCCCAATAACATTCTCCGCAAGTACCGGTTCTAAATCTGGCCCGTTGTTGTTATCTCCTTTTGTTTCATACATTACTTTTCCATTTGTATCTTTTACACCGATAATACGGTGAGTGATAATTTTTTCATCTTTCTCTTTAAAGGTAATAACATCACCTTTTTGATATTTAGAACCATCTTTCGTCGGCTCTATCGCAATAATCGATCCTGTTAAAAATGTTGGTTCCATCGATCCTGAAAGAACGCTCTTAAATTGATATCCCATCACCGTTGGATCACCACCGCTCGCTTTTGAAGAAATAACTACAAAAGCTAAACAAACCATTAACGCAAATAAAACAAATGAGATAACGTTGCTAATCACCTTCCAAATTAATTTCATCGTTTCTCTCCCTCTCCGTTGTTTTATATTATTTGAAGTATGCAATATTCAGTTTCGTTCTTTAACAAGAACACAACTAAATAATATAACGAACATATTAGAAATGCAATAAGAAAATTTACAATTATTAGTTATTTTCAATATAAAAAAAGGACTGTGAAGAAGTCTCTTCACAGTCCTTTTAAACTAGTAATTTATTTTTCTTCTGATTTCATTCCTTTTGTATTTCGGCGTAGTACTACAAATAAAATGGCTCCAAATAATATGGCGGCACCTATTCCAATGCTTATTATTTTCACGTTTGATTCGTTTACTTCAGGCTCGATCGTATCTTTTTTAGGCATCGCAAAAGTAACATCTTCTTTAGAAAGAACATTTACCGTCGCAATTGTTTGATTATTTTTCGTAATATCAACTGCACCAACTACTTCACCACGATGAATTCCTTTATGATACAAAGAATCTTTATCTAATGTAGCCGCCCGGAACGTCGTCTTCACATTTTTCCCTTCATCTTTCTTAAGCATTAGTTCTGCACTTTTTTCAAGCTCACTATCAATATCTTTATTTAAATACGTTGTCTTTTGATGCCAACTATGTTTATCCAGTACAGTTTGCTTCACAAATTGACCGAAAGAATAGTCCGCCATCTGCTTTAAATCTTCATAAATTTCAGGTCTTTGAGAAGCCATTACTACGTTTATAATACGATTTCCATCCTTCTCATTTAATAAAACGAGTGTATTGCGCGCTTCATTTGTAAAACCTGTCTTACCACCAATACTAAATGGATTTTCAAAATAAGTAGATTTATTAAAAATAGACACCGTCTGCCTAGATGTCGTAACTGTTGTTCTTTTCGTATTCATCGCTTGTAAAATTTCAGGATACTTTTGCACACCTCTCGTAATCATAGCCATATCATATGGCGTAGTATAATGATTCGGATCATGCAATCCGTTTGGTGTTACAAAATGACTGTCGGTAGCGCCTAATTGCTTCGCTCTCTCATTCATCATATTAGCGAAATTCTCAACACTTCCGCCAATACGCTCCGCAATCGCATACGACACATCATTTGCACTCAGCACCATTAAAATCATAAGTGCAGTATTTCTATTAATCGTCTCACCAGGTTGAAACTCAATTTGATAATTACTCTTCTCTTGATCTAATGCTAATTGTGAAAATGTAAATTGATCCTCTGGCTTCGTATGTTCCATAAGTAAAATCGCCGTTAACACTTTCGTCATACTAGCCGGAAATGCACGGTGATGTGCGTTTTTATCATACAAAATATCTCCAGTTTTCGCATCAATTGTAGTTGCAAACTGACTAAAAACATTTGGCCCTTCCTTAGGTGGTGGTGCCACTTGTTCTGGGTTCACCCCAATATTCATCTCAGCACGTAACGTCATAGGTGTCAAAAAAAATAAACAAATAACGGTAATAAAAGCCAAAATTTTCTTAAAATTTACCATATGACTCTCCCTTTTCACTATACTCTCACAGCTTAAAAACTGCATCTACCAATCTATATGTAATTTGTATTAAATTGGAAGAACATTCACTGTTTTTTACTATATCATACTTTTACGATGAAGAACATAAATATACAATAAAAAATAAGAAAGAATTATTCTTTCTTATCCTTCTCATCAATCAATGAATCTATTAAATTTTGACTAGCTTCCTCAGGTGTAATCTCATCGGTCATCCCCATAAACGACCAACCTTTAGAATCGACCCACTCAACAAACTCTTGCAAAAACTCATCATGTGTAACATCCACATCAAGAATTGAGCCATTAATTGAAATCGTTCTATTTTTAGATACGCGCATCTTGAACGTTTTCCTTACCATTACAATAATTCTCCCTCTACTTCTGAATATTTATAAAGTGAAACTTTAATCAGTGGGGGTCTTCATTCCCCACTGATTATTAGTTGAACCAATCGGGCTTTTACGGGCAGTTGATCTCCTACCTAAATTCTTTGCTTTCGCTGAATTTTGAGCGGGGATCTTACTGCCCGTTAATGCGGGGTAAAATAATCTTGTATCTCTGTTATACATGATTTTAAGTAAATTGTAAAAAGGATATATTGGCCAATTTAGATATTAAAAATGGAAATCGCTTATCCTACATACCTCTCGTTCCATATACAAATGGTCATATTATTCAATAATTAAACCATTTAGATGAATAAGAAATCATGGTCTTTTGGAAGATATCACGCAAAATAGTATAATTTAAATACGGGAACTAAGGCAGCACCATTTAGCTGGACTCTTACGTTGTAGACTTAGAGACCGATGCGAAAATTACTATTTGGTTCCTATTTCTATACATAATATCTTTGGAAAGAAGGTAGTACGGTGAAAACAACAGAAAATTTTACTGACAAGGCCGATATATATGCGAAATATCGCCCTAGTTATCCTAATGAATATATTGATTATTTGCTTTCGGCTAACGAACTAAATGAGAATCAAATTGTGGCCGATATTGGTTCAGGTACAGGGATATTTAGCCGCCAGCTGCTTGAAAGTGGTTTACATGTTATTGGAGTGGAGCCAAATGATGACATGAGAAAAATGGCAGAACAATCGTTAAACCAATATCCTCGTTTTCAATCTATAAAAGCAACTGCTGAAAATACCACTTTGAAAGAAAATAGTGTAGATTTAGTGACTGTTGCCCAAGCATTTCATTGGTTTGATAAAGAGGCTTTCAAAATCGAATGCCAACGAATTTTAAAACAGAAAGCAAATGTTGCTCTTGTTTGGAATAGTAGAGATGTAACTAGTCCACTTATTAAAGAGAACGCAGAAATTTGCCAGAAAACCTGCCCAACCTTTAAAGGCTTTAGCGGCGGAATTGATGAAACTCCAGAAGTATTTAACAGCTTCTTTAAAGATGGAAAGTATGAGTTTAAAGAATATCAAAATGATTTACTTTTTGATTATGAAAGCTTTTTAGGAAGGAATTTATCAGCATCTTATGCTCCGAAAGAAAATGACGAACAGTATAAAAACTTTATTTTTCTCCTATCAGAGCTATTCGAAAAATACAGTAAGAATGGAAAAATTGTTCTCCCAAACTTAACGCGAAGCTATATGGGCAACGTGTAAACAACCAGACATAAAGTAGAACTTTAATTAGCCCTCACCGATCGGGCACGATCATTGCATAAACCTTAAATTTATAATGCAGTACACTATATTCAAAATTAAGCAAGCACACCCCCGTCCTAAATTCATAACGGGGTTATGCTTGTTTTAGGTGATGAAATGTAATAGCTTTATTATCTTTTCACAAACAAATCACATTTTACCACACCAAATACACTAGACTTTATTACAATGGAATGGAATATATTAGGTAGCAACTATAACGAGGAGGAATTTCATGGCGCGTTGTACGTATTGTAAAACAAAATGGAAAGTAAAAGATGTATGGTCGATACTCATGGCATTTGAAAAAGATTGTCCGTATTGTTTCGGAAGGCAATATTTATCAAAGAAAACCGTAAACGCTATGCCAGAACTTTTAAGCTTACCTTTACACTTCTTATTCCCTTTTCTTGTTGATTTGAGTGATGAAAGCCCTTTGGATTGGTATCGAAAAAAATAATATAACCGCTCTATTTGAACCCACTTTTCATTACATTCTCTACTTATATATTCCTTAATACACTACTAACTTGATCCCAAATTCTTTCCTTTCAAAAGATTACTATAAAAATATTGTAAAATTTCAGTTAATTATATATAATTGCTTTAACATAATGATTAAAGATTCTGTTACATAAGCATTTTGAAGATCCCGTAGCTCAGCAGGGAGAGCGCCACCTTGACAGTTTCGTCATCGTAGGCTCTTAATCTGTCTAGTCTGCTATCTCAATGGTATCAATACTTGAGAGGCTATTCCCAAAAGCTGAAACTGTGGGAGTTCTATATAAACTCACAACTCGTAAAGAGGACTACTTAAAGTTAACCTATGAAGGTTAGCTAGGTAGTCCTCTTTTTTGTGTACAACTACATAGAAAGGATTGGTGAGTTATGCTATTACGTTTTGCTATGAAGGAGTTCCAGGAAGAGAAAGAATACAACAACCTATCTCATAGGACAATTGAGGTCTACATGGCTACACTAAATGAATTTCGTAACTTTTGCTCCGAGCTGGAAATAGTTGACTTAAGGGACATTCGAGAGGTAACTGTAAAGTCCTACCTCAGGTACTGCAAGAAAACGAGAGGGAATGGCGTAGTCACTTGCAACTCAAAGTTACACCACTTGAGGATATTCTTTAACTACTGGCAAAACGAGGAGGTAATAGAACACAAGGACAACCCTGTGAGAAAGCTCAAGCCTGCTAGGGAAGATACTAAGATAGAAGTCTTCACAGATTATCACATTCAGCAAATGCTTAGGTATTACCGTAGGTTAAAAACTAGAGATAAATCATTCTTTGGTTATAGAGATCACGCTATCATTGTGCTGCTGCTGAGTACGGGAATCCGTCTAGGCGAGCTCGTGAACATACAGTGGAAGGATATCGACTTAGTAAATCAATCAGTTGTCCTCTTTGGTAAAGCGAGGAAACAACAGAGTATACCTATCACAGATAAGCTAACAAAGGAAATATGTGAATGGAGAATCTTTGTAGAGAAGGAGCTAGGGAGTATACCTCAGTACCTGTTCACCTCGAGGGAAGGAAAGCAACTTTCACCTAATGCAGTAAAGTTAATCTTCCAAAGGTTATCTAAGGTGATGAACTTCAAAGACGTACGTTTGAGTTGCCATACTTTCCGACACAGCTTTGCTCATAGATGTATCATGCAAGGAATGGACGTATTTACTTTGCAGAAGCTCCTCAGGCACTCAAACCTTAGAATGACCGAAAGGTATTTATCTCTGTGGGGAACAGCTCTACGAGAGCAAAATGAGAAGTTTAATCCACTGAATTCACTTGAGATTTAAGACAAATAAAAAGAGAACCCTGCTCTAGTTTGGCGACCTGACAGGATTCTCTCTCGGAAGAAAACTCGAAGGAGCTTTCTTGTTTGCTATTGTATCATGTTTATCGGTACTAGCTCAAGAGGTGTTCCTTCCTAATTATATAGGAGGAATAACAATGAAGGAATTACGTAAGTATTCACAGTTTGAATCTGTAGCTGAGATGGACAAGTCTATCGAGAATTACCTGACAGAGTACGCACTAAATGAGAGAGATCGTACAGTCCTGTGGAAGGTAGCTTGCTACTCAGTTAAATTCGTAGGGGTTTCATACTTGAAAGTGCAAACTCTAGCAGACCTAACAGGTTACGCTAAGAGGACTATTCAGCGTTCTCTAAAGTCTTTAACTGAGCTAGGTATCCTAACTCGTATTGACCAATTTAAACCTGTTAAGGGTGGCTATAGTGCGTCTATTACGGTGATTAATCCTTTCAAGAGTCATCACGTTGAGACACCTTGCGAGGAAGCTACAGAGCCTACTAAGGAGTGGGCTGAGGAGGATTTGACTCATAGGAAAACAATTACTTTTAAAGCTAAAACATCAATTAAAAAAGATTACGTAGAGGATACGGCTCATGAGTTAGACCAATTAGTTTCTAACGATATCCCTGTAGAGTTCGGCACACTAGCTCTCAACTATTTTGATACTGCTGAAGTGTACAAGTTATGGAGTAAAGTCCAATTAGTCATTAAGAAACATGCCTACTCAGTTGCCAATCCTAATGAATTCGCTATCTCTAGTTTGCATTCTAGTATATTGGCTAAGAAGATGAATCGTATTAGGAAAGACTTTACGGGCTACTTCTATTCAACTCTAGTGAACAAGCTATCAGTAGCTCAAAGGCAGATTACTAACAAGCTTGTAGATTTCTTCTCGTGAGATTACATATATCTTGTGTCTTATTTTGAAACGTAGCAGAATGGTAACAAGGAGGATAAACGAGGAGGAGGACAACTCATGAAAATACTCGAAGTAATTGTATTATCTCTCATTGTGATAACCCTGTTTGGTGGCTATCTCTCGAAGAAATACAATGGCAGCAATAAAACTAAAAAGAACAATAATCGAGGAGGAAATTAATTATGACAAACACTAAAGTATTATTCACAGAGGAAGAAATCCATCTAGCTCAATATGTACAAATCATTAAGGCTCTAAAGGTTGCCGAAGCGGAGTTACCTACAGAGATCACACTTAATCGCTCACCTAATCAGCCACCTGTGTGGACACCTATTGATGAAGCCATTGGTTCAGCTGAGTATGAGCTACTTAAGAAGTTACCAACTTTCATAGAAAGCATTCCTGATGATTCCCTACAAGAAGCTCTTATCCGTCTCCTGGAGGCAGATGACTCTAATAGTGAAGCTACCGCTAAGCTAGACCTACTAGGGGAAGTACCCGAGGAGGAGGCTCATAATATTATCAAAGACCTGACTGTCTCTGATGATGAACTAGCTCAGGCTTGGGATGATTTAATTAACGAGGTAGAGGGCTATGTAGAGGACGTTCTCAAGGGTATTGCTAGATAGTTGATACTAGGAGGCGGCTATGCTCTATTGTGAGTGTAGCCTCTTTTGTCGTCCTCTAGGGTGTAAGCATTGTTTAGACCCTTTCATCCCGTTCTCGTATAGTTCGAGGTAGATGAGGACGAAAAAGAGCTGGGGGGAACATTAAGCCCATCAGGTCACGGTTTCCATATTGGGTGTTACTAATCTTACACCCCAAGATTCCTTTTGTTTCGTGCCCTTTGTATTTGATAATGAAATGCCCTAATTTAGGTGTGATACTGAGAGAAGGTGCATTATGCACCCGTTCTAAACTCTCTCTAACTTGCTTTTCGTATTCCTCTAGGCTGCCTACATTTTGTAGGTGACCTTTTAAATCCTCTCATATTCTGTATTTTAGTAGGATTCTTTAACCGTCCTACTAACTCTTTTCCGTTTACTATTACTACAAAGTGTCCTCGTTTAGGTGTTATTTTAGGTAGTTGCTTTTGGCAACCATCTAAAATGTGGAGTAGTTTCAATTCTCTTGAGGTCATTTTTGACCTTTAAAGAATCAACCGCTTCTTTTCCTGTTAAAACTAAATACCCATCACCTTCTATTTCTTCTCTGTAGTGCTTGATAACCATCTTTATTGTGTCTACGCTTACCTCATAAAAGTCAGCAACCTGCTGTGTGGTAGCCATTTCCAACTCAGGTAATAGTAGAAGTTGTTTCACCTCCTCAGCCAAACAAAAAAAAACGAGGTAGCCGTCTCTGAGTGTATTTTTTACACTTAGACAACTCCTTTAAGAAGCTCTCTATGGTGACAAATTGTCACTAAAGAAAAAAAACCGAGGTAGCATATTCTCAGTAGTTAACCCTACCCTACGTTCACCTAAGTAAAGTTAATCACCTCAGAATTGCTCTCTCGGTATCGTGTTTTCTACATATAGTTATAGGCTCATGAGCGTGAGCATCATAACAATGCCCCCAAAGATTATTAGCATGAGAGCTCCTATGAGCTTGTAGTAGTAATAGTTCGGTCTCACAAGATAATTACATCCTTTCTAGTTCCACTCCTGTTAGTCTTCCATCGATAGTGTATCTGAATTGCTTGTTATAACACTTGGTAATATCCTGTATGAGCCACTCCTCAGGGTTAGCGGTCTCAGTAGTAAACTCCGAGAGATACTCTCTACCTGAGTGTGTCCATCTCACATAACAACGGTACTTCATACTTACGTTGTCGTTACACTTCATAAGCATTCCCCCTAGTGTTATTATTGCTTATCGTTCATACCATCAAAGAGTACTGATACGTCAAACTCTGACTTGTTCTCTACGTTACCCTTACTTAGTCGATACCTACGAGACAGTCCCAGCTCTTGGGCCATACGAACAGCTTCCTGGTCAAAGTTCATCTTACTAGAGCTACGATTCATAGCATACTCCATTCCTACAGAGTCAATCCGTCTCGTTTTAATCATTGCTACGAGGTAGCGGTCTAGCATATCCTCATCCATCTTGCTCAGAGAATATTCCTCTTTGTAGTGGCTCATGAAGTCATCATAGTAGGCTTGCTCCTCCTCTGTCCAACTATTGCGGAAGTTCTTCGAGTAGATCCCATGAATATAATGATGTCCACTCCCGTCAGGCTTCTTAAGGTTAGCTAGAGAGCGTTCCTTTGCTTCCTCTGAGGAATAAGTCCTCTTTTGTCCCTTCTGGGGAAGATTCGCTAACGCTCTAGCCTTTGCCTCTGGAGAGGAGTATCTATGCTTCTCACCTTTCCTAGTCATATTACTTCTCCTCCTTGTCTACTGAGAATAATTCTACAGATACGCTTGTTAGGTAGATTGTCTTCTTATCATTTACCGAGATAGGAAACACTGAGCTAGACTCCTGCTCAATCCACTGAATGAAATCTGTTAGTTTACCGTCCTCTAGTTTTACTTCAAGTACACCACCTGAGTGGGTAACTATCTTCACCTTGTTAGTCATATGTTTTCCTCCTTATACTCGTAGCGATCGCTTATACTGTTGGTACATTTCTAGGTCATCCTCGTTAGTGTCCAGCTCGCTAAATAAAGTAGCTCCTTTCAATTGAGGGAATGCTACTAGGGAGACCTCTCTTAGTCTCGTAGGGTTACCGCTAGAGTCTGTATAGAACGAGATAGACACCTTTTTAGCTAGTCCCTTTCGTACTCGTTCCTTAATGGAATCCTCTACAATACGTAACTTTCCGTAGAGCTTATCATCTATTACAGATACACTTTCAAGAAATCCTACTGTGTCTCTAGCTGACTCTGAGTGATCTAATTGAATAGGAATCTCATCCCCTTTGTTGAACGAGCTAGCCAAAGCCTGTAAGTCTTTAACTGTATAGTTGCGTCCTCTGTGGTTGCCTGTATAGAACAACTCAGCATCTTTCACTAGATCGTTTCCTTCCTCTGAGAAGGAATCCACTAGCTCACCTGTATGATTAAACTTTACTAGTTCCATATTTATCACCTCTGATAGAAATAAAAAAAGGAGATAACCAATTGGCTACCTCCCTATAGGATTATTAAGCTGATAAGACGTTCTCGTATACGAATACTGCGCCTGGATCAGTAATGTAAGCAGTAGTATAACGAGTAACACGACCAATAGTCGTTTTGTCCTCAGGTTGGTTATACGTCTCAGTAGCTAACGGTTCAGCATCAGCAATCTCACCAGCGATATTACGTTCCATTAGTAACGCTAGGTCGCTAGGGTAGTTCTCATCAACAATAACGGATAAGCCTAAGAAGTCACCAATGTAACCCTCTAAGAAAGCTACGTCCTCGTTGTCTTTCTTAAGTGAATCACGAACAGATTTACTAGAGAGAAGGATAGCTTCTACATCGATACCAATTACTAGCGTGTTTAACTTGTAGCCTTTCGACTTAGCTTTCTTCTTAGCATATACGATATCAGCGATCATGTTATCCGCTCCTGTAGGTGGTACAGGCTGTCCCTCTGTAGGTGCTGTGATAGGAGCATCCCAGTAGTTGCCTGATTTAACAACTCGGTTGCCTTCTCCTGCTGTAGCTGCTGCGTGAATCTTCTCATAAACTAGGTTATTCACCATAGCTACTACTGAGTTAGATAACTTACGGAATGCTCGTTCGAACTGGCCATGAGTACCCCACTTTTGCATCTCATAAGAGAACGTAAACTCTAAGCCATACTTACGAATCATCTCTAAACGAGCTTCCTCACTAAGTCCAATACGTTTGAATCCTGAGCCTTCTCCTACTTCAGGTACATCCTCATAAGAACCATACCCCTCAGCATCCTTGAAGAACTTTACAGCTAATGAGTCAGCAGATACTTTCATTAGTAAAGCATCGGCTACAAAGCGTTTCTCAGCTAGCTCTCGTACTCGCATAGGCATTACTTTTTTCAATAAGGGATGTTGACCTAAGATTAAATCTGACATGTATATTCCTCCTGTGTGGCTACTATGTATGAGCCAGTTAGTTTTATGGTAATAGCGTAGTAAGTGCTACTTAGTAGCTGAACTATTACAAAAGAAACAAAGCAGAATATAACCCTCAGGAGATCATATAAGTTTGTTCCCTTTGTAGTAGCTACGAGACGGTAACCTCCGGTAGTTTTATACCTTCAGCAGTTATCCGCCTCGTTAGTGCTACTTAATTGTTGCTAACTCGTCATGGATACAACCCATGATGAATTGCATATGCTCACAAGCTCCTACACTAAAGTCGAACTTGTTAGCTAACCAATTTTGGAATGTACACCTACTAAAACCGATCTTGTTAGCGAATGCCGTATTAGAACAACCTGTGAGTTGTTTATACTTCTTGTAGCGGTCTCGTGTAGCTTCATTTAAGCAAGTCTTAATTTCCTTTTCTTCGTGAGATAGTCTCATATACTATCAGCTCCTAATCAGTTAATCTATATAGTGATACTTAGTAGTCATTTAAAAAGGACTCCCTGCTCGTGAGAACAAGGAGTAAGTCCCGATTAGATGTCCCCTTAAAACATCACCTCAGAAGGTCATATAAATGGTAGAGGCTTAACCCTCTATGTTGCTAGTAAGTCAAGAGAGAGTTAGCCCTGAGGAGGCATACACCTTACTAGCAACATACAAGATTAAGGTTGTACCTAGTAAGTTTTCCGTTCTCACTAGGTACTGAGAGGGGGGTGATACAATAAGTAAAACCATGGAGGAAACAATAAAGAAGCAACTCTTTTGTTTCCTTACTAATATAGTAGCAGTTGTGATACTTGTATATACAAGTATATACCAATAAGAGAAACAACTCCTATTGAGCCAGCTCTCTCAGGTATTTTCCTATTGTGATCATATCATCGTACCCCATTGTTTCGCTTCCTCTTAGCCAATCATTGAAGACTTTCACCTTAACTCCTGTCTTCTCAGGGATGAAACTAAATGGATCTGATGCTAATCCGATTGTTCCTATCAGTCTCCATGCTAGCTTTCTAGTGTACTCTTCATAATCTGGAGTTATTATTCTAAAGTCCTCATATACCTTATTAGACTGGCTCACTTGAGGTGGTTCAAACACTTTGAGTACTTCTGCCTTGGTTACTTTAGGGTTAGTTGGGACTAACACACCTGCTTCCTCACAGGTACTAGACCAGCTGCCAAAGAGTCTGCAGCCAGCACTATAAAGAGGGCGATTAGTTTTCTGTATAGATCCACCTCCTAAGTTAACTCCTTGAGATTCTAACTCCTGTATCTTCTCAATGATTAATTCCTTACTCCATTTGATTCTGCTCATTAGCATTCCTCCTTAATAGTCCATCTGTAAGTCTGTACTGGTATAGGTGTAACCTGTGAAATTGCATCTTCTAGGCTTTCAAAATAGCATCTAATGGCGTTATACAAACGAGGACGGTCTCTGGAGAGTCCTGCCTCTGTGATAGGTTTTCCAAGGTATTTCATTTCTGCTAGTAACTCTAAAGTAAACTGTTTAGTGTATATCATTTAGTTTTCCTCCTCGGTGTTATCAAAAAGTAATTGCATTCTCGCAAGTTATCTGATAATATAGAGGTAGGCACTACCAATGCCTACCAAGTTTAAAACTACATAGCTATCGCATTTATAGGTTGTGCCTCTGCAAAGGTTACAGCCTTTTTGTTTGCTTTCTTAAAACTCATTACTGAAAGAGAAGCCTCTTCGATGTTGTCAAGAAGCTCCTCAAAAGTAATCTTCTTAGCTTGCCTACTTACAGCCTTAGGATCTAAACAGATAGCATCCGTAATAGTTTTCACCTCTACAATTAGCCTAGCTCGGTTTAATTCTCCCATAAGCTTGTTAATTGTATTCTTTGAGATTCCTAATAAGTCAACCAAGTGGGATCGCTTCAATAGTACAAGCTTTCTTGTGTCCTGCTCATCAGGATTCTCTACAATTAGATTTGTTTTCCAATTCATGTGAGTTAACAATAGAGCGAATAATCCGAGAGTGTTCAATGGTAGGTCTTTTGCTTTCTCATGTAGATGTGCTTTGAATAACTTAACTGTTTTGTAATCTCCTTCGAGCTTGCCACAAATGTAAACCGCATCAGTCATATCTATATAGGTTGTCTTTCCTTCAGTTACTCGTTGAATAACTCCATTGGCTTCTAACTCAGATAAAATCTTGTTCAACTGAGACCGAGTTTTCCCTAGTTGGATTGTTAGCTCTTTAACGTTAACTCGCTTACCCTTATCAGTAAAGAGTTTACCGTCCTCGCCGAACCTCATACAGGTTGCCAAAAATAGGAGTAAGCCATGTTGTTGTAATGTTAGGTTCTCCTTGATAGTTTCATATCTTTCCTTAATCTGCATACTAAAGTGACGCTTGTCTTGATTCGCTTTCTTCTCACTGAACTTCTTTTGCTGCTCCAGTTGTGCTCCAGTGGTTACTTTTCCACCTCGGGTTTCAATGTGTAGCTTAGCAATATAATCTAACTCGGTGTTGCTCAATTGGTTAAATGGCTTGTACTGAATATCCTCTGTGTTGATCTTTCCTGCACTTAATAATGCTCCAATAGTTTTACTCATTCGCTTCCTCCTCATTTGTTTATACCCCTATATTTTACCATAAAATAGCCTAAAAGTCAATATATAGTGATTTATTTACAACTATAATCTACATGTAGTGTTAGTCATCTGTGTACATCCTAGTATAGCGTTGTCTAAAAAAGTGTCAAAAAATGCGTCGATTCTCCATTTCACGGTCAAAAAATGCGTCGATTAAAAGTGAATTACCCCTTACTCTCCCAAGGGATTAAGCCTATTTCGGCACGGAAACCCTTCTTCTATCTTATAGAAACAAACTAGGCTATCTCGGTAAAGGCCCCTCCTGAGTCAAACTACTTTGTCCGTCCTCATGTAGGCACAACAAAAAGGAGACAACCTACAATCGGCTATCTCCTGAGTAACTCTATTATATTCAATAAGTGTGATGTAGATAATCTACAATAACCTAAATATACTATAGAGAAGAAACTAATAGGCTACCTCATAGTATTAACTTCTCAAAACAAAAATAAAGGACTGAGAAGGATAACCTATAGAGAGTAGCTTTAAGGATCTGCCTTCTCGGTAACGAGAAAGAAAAGCCTTTAAAGATTAAGCTCTATTGTCCCAGCTCACTATAGACCTTTTTTATTTCAATATCTCAGAATCTATGAGGAAGCAACTCTTAGATTATTCTATCAGGATTATTCTTTCTCGTTACCGAGATAGGATATACTTGATAGTTACTTCTCTAGAGTCTTTTATATTTCTTACTCTAGTGATTATTTCTATTAGGTGAACTAATTAGTTTTACCTATCTAGTAAACTCTTTTTAGATATTGTAGTACTTGTGTGACCTTTTTAGCTAAATCTCATGTATTTCAATACTAGATATTAACACTTGAGGACGGCTATTAAGTAACTTAGGAGGCAAACCCGTCATGTTACTACTTTGTCTCATCTATCAAGTTAACTAGGTGAGATAAACTGCTAGGTGATACCGATTAGTGCCGGCCAAAAGTGGCGGTCTCTTAGTGAGAATAAATCACTAAGAGGTGGCGTTATATGGAGAAAAATATTTTAAAATCGTAGAGGCAGCTGACTAAGTTAAACTTAGGAGATCCATCCTCGTAGGTTACAGATGGCGGTCTCCTGAGTTACGTACCGTATAGTCCAGCTCAAGGGTTACAACTTTCAGAAAATATATTTTATAAAAATCTCTGATAGCAATATCCTAATGGTATGTCGCTTATCAGCTCCAATATCGAGGCAGCCGATCTCAATTGGTACTGCTGATTAGTGGCGGTCTCTAAGTTTCATTTTGTCACTTAGAGTCAGCTAAAAAGGAGTGCTGCTAAAACCTACCTTGCTTCCTTTGGGGAAGGGAGTAAATCTAATGAGGTAGCAATCTCAATAGGAAAACTTTTGAGAAAAAATTTCCACTCTATAATTTCTCTGTATGGCTACAACCGACGTAGGTACACACCCCCTATGTAATAATACTGGAGGGGATTCCCCCACGTAGGCGCACTCACACGCATACACGAGGCAGAAACGCACTAAGGTTATCCTTACAAGCTCCACAGCGGCTTGTACAAGGAGACAGACTGCCTAGTTAGACAAAGGGGTTACCTGCATCGTTAGAAGCCTTACAGAGCATTCTAGATTGTCTACCTCAATTAAGGCTGGCTCGTTGGGTAATGACTGTCTAGTTAACATAACACCAATTATGAGAAGTAACTCTAGAGGTAGCCAAACGAGGTTGAGCCTTAGAGCCACAAGGAGTTCTGTACCCCTTATAGGTATCCTCTGTATATTTATCTGCATAGGATTCATACTATCTCGCTGCATACTTATTAGACAAGAATGCTTTATCTATAAGGATTCCCTACTCGTTTATGCATGATTGTATACACTGTGTAGAAGTACCTAATGAGGTAGCAGACTATAAGGAAAGCTACTGAGGTGAATGACCATTCATTCTAAGTAGAAGATATCTAAAAGGGATCGCATCGAGGTGGGGGTTTTGCTATTTAGTATCACCTGACAGTTACTTTAATCGGTTAGAGATTGCACCTCGCTCACTTCTTTTTAGGTACACCGCTCCATAGGAAGAACCAACTCCCTATAGCTACAACTAACAAGGCGACCGAGCCAGCAAACCACTTGTTCATTACTATCTCCATAATATCCATTAGTTGCCTACCTCCCCATTGCTGCTTTATAAGTTGTCCTCTTGTAGGTACCCGCATGAGACACCCTAAATCGTATATTCGTTCCAGTTAGTTTATTTTCAACATATAGAGTCTGGTATTTCTTATTAAAGTTAGCTACAAAGTTCATTGCATCAGCACCTATGAGAACGACTCTATCGTCACCGATATAAAACTCAATAGCAGCCTGATCTAGATTATCGGGCCCGTTAACCCACTTCTTAAACCACTTAAACATTTTATATTCCTCCCCTTAGTTTTCATAAATAGTTATTCTATTTATTCCCAAGTTTTCCCTATCAATACCCCCTGAGACGGCACCTATTTTAGTCTCCTACTTTTGTCGAATACTAGCTCACAGGTTTTGTCTGAATAGTACACGTTGTTAGTTTGCTATCTCAGTGAATCTATTAGTTAATAATCATTTACAATATCTCCCTTGAGAGTACCAACTCAAAAGGTAACTGTGGAGGTCGCTCCTCGTTAGTTATTGACTTATAATTCAAACTACTATAGAATTTTACTCAACAAATACTATTTTAAGTGGTTCACAACGAGTCAGCCTACTTATATAGCCGATCCCGTAGCTCAGCAGGGAGAGCGCCACCTTGACAGGGTGGAGGTCGTGAGTTCGAACCTCTCCGGGGTCATAAAACCTAATAGTATCAAGGATTGAGAGGGTATTCTCACAAGCTAAAACTGTGGAGGCCTCCATCAGACACCACAAGTTAACAGAGGACTACTTCTAGTCAGCAAACTAGCTGGCTCAGGGGGAGTCCTCTTTTTGTTTCCATAAAGCTGAGAAAGGACTGAAAAGAAAATGCTACTTAAGTTTGTATAGTAATTAAAATTATAGTTTTTACACTCGTTGAAATCAGTGAGATAACTCTTAAGACTACTGTTTCTTTAACTCAGATCCCTATCCCCCTCAGGTATCCTAATTTAACGATACTCTACTTAGTAATTCTATACAAAAAATAAAGCAAGGAGTTCTCCCTGCTTCTGTTGGCTTCTTTTATTAAGAAGATTAACCACCAATATTCTTATCTGCCAGTCTATACATTTTATATCTATTTTGCCCTCTTCTTTTTTCGATTTCTAAATATTACCTCTAACACTACTACTGCGATGAATCCTACAGTTAGTTGTAAACCTGTAAACAGAAGTTTAACATTTAGAGGAATGTCAGGTGCACTCCACAGTAACGCTGGAGGAATAAGAATACCAATGATTACAATAATTCTCATTATCTTCCCCATTTTGTTTCTCCTATCATATCTTTAAGATTTACGTTTCTTTTTACAATTCTACTAATTTCTCACGTAGAACCAATTCACTCTCAGTCATATACCCTCTATGCATTTCTTCTACAACCTTTTCATGATTAAAACATAATACTTTTTCATCACCTAGATAGCCTACTGGATAAGGAACACCCACATAATCAAAATCACGTTTATCTGCTGATACAACCATTCTTCCAATAATCATAACAAATTGTTCTATCTCTTCTAGCTTAACTACTGTTCCGATTGGTAAAAGTTTCATTTACTCATTCTCCTTTTAATATACTCCATTAAATTAATTGCTCCTATCGCCATTGCTCCCCAAAAGACCACACCAAATGTATATACAATCTTTTCCTTTATTGAATATGGCCCCATCAGCCCGACAGCGATTGAAATTACAACTATTATTACCATTATAATTTTCGGGATCTTCATCACTTTACTACTCCTCATCCTTCTTCTCAAACTTAGCAAAAAATCCCCCACCATGACTCTTCCCAAAGTATGCACCCATCTCTTGACCAAGGTGTATTTTTGCCCCAGCTGTACCAAATCCATACTCTAGGCGAACTGTTAAGTCATGATCTTCAAAAAACGGGATAATATTTGGAACATCAATTTTTTCCAATAAAAGTTCATATTTATTTACTGTAACTTCCGCCCCCAATTTCAAAGTGTACTCATCTATTCCAGCAACACCTGATACATCTCCATATTTTTGGGTCACTGTTGCTTGTCCTACATAATCAATAGACATTTCTTTTTGAATCGAACTCTCAAAAAAAGAACCGCCAGCTTTAATTCCAACCAGCCCCCCGCCTGCAACATCACCGATTAATATCTTCTCATCCTTTGGAATACTAACTTCAAGAGAACCTGACCCACCTTTAAATGCTAGTTTGTTCCCCTGTGATATTTCATACTCTCCTTCTATTAGTGACCCTTCTGCTTTGAATCCCGTATGGTCACCTTCCGCAAATTTAAAATCCCCCTTTAATACCTCATAATCCCCTTTAAAAGGTTTCCCAGTTAAAATACTGGAGGCTAGTGCAATAGCAACATCCATGTTATCTACTTGTTCAAATTTATTAGCAGAATCAAGAAGAAACTTCTCAAGTGGCTCTAATATGATTATAAATTGTGCCATCTTAAAAGATGAATCACGGAAATCCGTATTAAATTTCATATAGGTTGAGCCCAACCAATTACTAGAAATCATATCAATATCTCGTTTTAGTCGCTCCTGTGTTGCAGTTGCATTCATGATAGTTGATCTAATAGTCCCTGCCACTTTTCGCAACTGTTCAGGAGTAACTTTTATATCCCCCATAGCCATTCCCCTTTTAAATATTTATATAGAATATTTTACCACAATAGAGTTTTCGCAACTATGAATATTTTATATAATCTTAAAAATCCGAAGTCTTTTTCTCCTCAGGGTTACTCTTATGGCACTTGAAATTATAACTTATGCATTCGCTCTAACTCTCTAATATCATCTAGTCCCATTCTACAAAATTATTTCTACTATTAAATACGTAGACGTAGACCTATCCTATCTTTCTAAATAAAACTAAAGAGGTATGCCTATCAACTGTTTCCTGTATAGTATCTCTATGGAACGGTGCTACAACAACTTTCATCCCCTATCGTCTGCTATAATCACGAAAGATTGTTGATGGAGATCCTGAGTTCGAGCCTCTCCGGGGTCATAAAAAAAGAGAAACCATATCAACTTTCTACGTGATATGGCTTCTCTTTTTTATCTAAATCAATCACTTCCCACCAAACATCTTCTCTAAAGACTTCGCATTTGCAAATAATACTTCTTTCAAGTTATCATCTGCAACGATTTTATAGTCACCATCTTTGTCTTTCTTTAAGTTCAATGTAACTTCGCGAGTTGCCATTGCTGCATCTTTATCCGCTAAGTTTTTGATGATAGTTGATGTCATTGTTTTCTCAATTGCTTTTTCAGATTGTTCCTTGTCTTCACTAAATGCGCTAGCGAAAGCCATTGGCATAACTTCTCCTACTGCTTTTGTTACAGCCACAGATAGATCGGCAGATGTAATTTTCACTTTCACTTCTGCTTTGTCATCCTTTTTCGATACTTCTTCTAGCTTTTCAAATTTAAAGTTTTTCGTAATGGCGCTCAGCATTGCTTTCGCTTCCGCATCATCTGTTTTTTCATTTAGTTTATTAAACTCTTTGTCACTTTCAACAAAGGTACGAGCTTTTTCTACATCACCTTTTTGTATAGCTGTTAAAAATTCTTCAGTAGTATCTTTCGGGTTTGCACACCCTGCTAAAACACCTACGGTTAATCCTACTACCATCATTAACAGTAATAATTTCTTTATCTTTTGCACGCCCATTCTCCTCTTATCTTTTCTAGTAAGTCAGCATTATATAATAGTATGAAACTGACATTACAAACATTTTTTAGTATAGCATTTATATGATTTATTTTCTATTCATTCCCAAAATATTAAGGGCCTTGCAGCTTTCCTACAAGGCCCTTTTCTATCAATCCGTATCAGTAGCACAAATGAACCACATTTTCTGCTCCCTACTATCTAACACCATCCAAGTAATATCCCACGCAACATCGTAAAACCAATCTGTCCAAGGGCGATAGCTTTCAAATACTTTAATATCTTCGTATCGATCTTGGAACATATATTGACATACATTGACTGCTAATTGCTTTGCGATAACTGGTCTTTCCTTAAATCTTTCATATGCTCCGCCACACAAAATTTGAGCGGCAATGCTACCATCAAGCATGACTGCCAGTTGCTCTTTAAAACGAAACTTATATTTTTCTGACGTATGTATTTTTAACTCTTCTAAGTTATGTATTATATCTAAAGAGTTAACGATTCTTCTAAAGAAGTGTTCGTGTCCCTCTTTCGAATGTGGTATTTCTTTGAAAAAATTTTCGTTATGTACTTTAAAACAGCTTATAACCGCTCCGCCATTTACGTTTTGTTCCTTGAATGTATGTATGAGTTTCTCAATAGCTGAGTCACTCGTTGCTATTTTTTCAAACGTTCCCTCTTTCCATCTCATAACGCTCACTACCCTCTATTAAAAATTTGTTTCTTCATTATAAATAGCAAAATAAAACCCAGCAACTTTAAGATTGCTAGGTTATCTCTTATTTATATTCGAAAAAACAATCACAATTGCTCCAAGCACATAATGCCCCGACACCAGCCACACGCCCCGATCAAAAATCATAAGTGACAACCAAAGCGATATATTAATAGCAGCAAATAATACATATAAAATAAAGTCTCTCTTTTGTAGTGCTTCTCTATTCCTCAAAATATAAATGGCGCCGATTGGTGGAAGAATGAAGCAAAGGAAAAAAACAAACATTTTTCTTAACGACCATGGATATGAAGTTACTGTCTGCGTATGAATCTCCTTTTCACTTTATAGTACCTTTAACATCGGTCTTACTACCCTATATTCGTCACTATGAGGCTCCTTTATGATTAAAGGTGAGTGAGGATTTTTTTCTTCTTCTATCATTGTAAATACTTCTGTTTTTTCGTTTAATATGTTGGATTCACTATTTTTAATAGGTTTTTCACTTGTTTCAATTTTCTTTGTTACTTCTCCTAGCCTTTGCCCGACTTCTTCTGCTTTGGCAGGTTCATTCGTAACATAATATTCTTGACCCTCCCATACTAACATAGGTGGCACTTGTTCTCGTTTGTTACATATTATATAAGTAGTACTAGCTACAAGTAATAAACATGTTAATAAAAAGAAGATAGTTTTTTTATTCATATACTATTCTCCCTGTCCATCATTTTATTAAATTATATAATATCCATTATATGTGGTAAATGGATTTAGTGGGAATTTTCGGATTTTAAACTAAAAAGAAAAACCTTACTCAAGTAAGGTTACATTTTTACATTCTATAGTGACCGATTTATTAAAACGATCATGACGATAATCGCTATAAACATAACAACTAAACAGCCGATCATTTTATAAAAGCCTCGTTTCGTTAACGTCCCACCTTGCACGTCTTTACGAATAAATAAGAATACGGCTAAAAATAATACAAGCCCAATGCCAAAAGCATACATCATTTGCATATGTCAATCTTCCTTTCTCTCTTCCATCTTAATATCTTTTTGCCAAAACAACAAACGAGATAAAGACAGTACTCATTGTGAGTGCCATAAGTATGTTCAGTAGTTCAACTGCAGATAGTGTAATAACGTTTAAGTTTAAGCCGATAGAGAAAAGAAGATAATATGCTGTTAACGCAAAAAAGCTGAAGAACATGCCTTTATAACGAATTAATTTCATCCGCTCGTCTTTTTCTTTAAATTGTGGGTGTAAGTAGCTTAAGCAAAAACACATAATCATCATTGCGAGAACTGTATAAGTTGGAGTCGGTGGTGCTGAATGCGTCATTATCCCCGCAAACACCATAGTTCCACTCATAATAAAAAAAATAATTCCCATGATTAAAAAGTACTTTTGTGAATAGTTCATCTTTACTCCTCCCCTTCTTTTCCTTCATAAATAAATACATGTTCTATCGTTGTCTGAAATGTTTTTGCTATTTCAAATGCTAACGGAAGTGACGGATCGTATTTTCCTTTTTCAATTGAAATGATGGTTTGTCTGGAAACGCCTAGTTTCTCAGCCAATTTTTCTTGTGATAGTCCAAATTTTTTTCGGTATTCGACCATTTTATTTTCCAAGGAAATTTCTCCCTCCTTCCTTATATCGAGTATATATGTAAAGCAAACTTTACGTCAAGCTTCCTTTACATTCTTTTTGTTTATTTTTCGTCCTATTTATATAGAAGAAACTTTTAATTTCAGCACGTCTATTTTGAAACAAAATACGGAACACCGTAACTAACAGTTACTATATCTCCTCCTCTCTTTTTTTAAAATTTAATATCTCCATATTTGTTTTATCCTTTTAAAATATTTCATTTATCCCTTTATTCGGCGAAATGTGTTATTGGTTTTACGGTGTTTTTCGTCATATTTATAGAAACTAACTGTTTATGAAGCATTTTTTATGTTTAGCAACTTTTTTTGTAGAAATCCTTCACTTTCCTTTCAATATTTAACACTATCTAAATAAAGTTTACGATAAATTCATAATTTTTTATTTTTTATACTATATTCCGTTATATTGTTGTATAATATCAATGAAAGCGCTTATTATTTCAATATACATAATTCGAACTCATTTTTATCGAAACATTCTAACTATTATACTTATATTTACATGCAACAATTTTAGTTATTCGTATAGGTATACCAAATATATCCACCCTATTTTTCTGTAAAATTACTTTATAACATGAAAGATTAACTTGGATGATAAGTTATTGTGAATGTTTTTTTACAAAACAGATAAGTAATAGTGTTTGGTATTATGTAAATTATTGTAATAACATAAGAGTAAAGAAAAATATTTACATTGATTATTGGTTCATCAATTATTGAAAAGAGCAAAATGCACCTTTTTGTATGGAAAAAGGATTATATGCATTGGGAGGTTTAAACAAATGACGAGGAAGAATACAACGACAAACCCTTGGGCCAAGTTCCACGGTCCGAACCTTGGTTATGTTATTGAACAGTATGATCTTTACGTAACTGGAGCAGGTTCTGTTGATCCGGAATTACAAGAGCTTTTTGAAATTTTTGGAGCTCCTTCGTTTCAAGATGATGTCGTAACAGGGGACAACACAGCAACACATTTTTCTCCTCAAAACACAGGGAACATTGAAAAAATTCTTAAAGTCGTTCAGCTTGTTGAACAGATTCGTTCTTTCGGGCATACGTTGGCTCACATCAATCCGATGGAAGATGCTGCAAATGGACAATCTCTTCTTGAGAGAGCAATGAACGAACTGAGCGATGCTGATTTGAAAGCGATTCCAGCGAAAACAGTATGGCAAGATGCACCAGAAGGTATTCACACTGCACTTGATGTAATTCATAGATTAAAAGAAGTGTATACACAATCTTTAGCTTATGAATTTTCTCATATACAAGATAGTGAAGAACGCGCGTGGTTGCATCAAATGGTGGAATCAAATTCATTGCGTCAACCACTATCAAATAAAAAACGAACTGCTCTTTTAAAACGTTTGACAGCTGTTGAAGGTTTCGAGCAATTCTTGCATAAAACATTCGTTGGGCAAAAGCGTTTCTCTATCGAGGGCGTTGATATGCTTGTACCTGTTCTAGATGAGATTGTGCTAGAAGGTGCTAAAAACGGCGTAGAAGATGTCATGATTGGTATGGCTCACCGCGGTCGTCTAAGCGTACTTGCACACGTATTAGAAAAACCATATAGTCACATGTTTGCTGAGTTCAAACATGCAAAAATAGAAGGCGCAGTAGCAAACTCTGGTTGGACTGGCGATGTAAAATACCATTTAGGTAGAGAACAAGTCGTTAGTAACGAAGAAGTTAGCACTCGCGTTACATTAGCAAATAACCCAAGTCACCTTGAGTTCGTGAATCCTGTTGTAGAAGGTTTCGCACGTGCGGCTCAAGAAAATCGTAAAAAATCTGGTCTTCCAGAACAAGATACTTCAAAATCATTCGTAATTTTAGTTCATGGTGATGCTGCATTCCCTGGTCAAGGTATTGTATCTGAGACACTGAACTTAAGCAGATTGAATGCGTACCAAACAGGCGGAACAATTCATGTTATTGCAAACAATGCAGTTGGTTTTACAACTGATAGCTATGATTCTCGTTCTACGAAATATTCAAGTGACCTTGCAAAAGGTTTCGATATTCCGATTGTTCACGTGAACGCTGATGATCCAGAAGCTTGTCTTGCTGCTGCTAATCTTGCGATTCAATATCGCATGTTGTTCAAAAAAGATTTCTTAATCGATTTAATTGGTTACCGCCGCTACGGTCATAACGAAATGGATGATCCAGCAGTTACACAACCACAAGTGTACAAAAAGATTAAAAATCACCCAACTGTAAGAGCAATTTATGCAGATCAATTACAAGCTGCTGGTGTTCTAAATGCAGATGAAATTGAAACAATTACACAGTTTACGCAAGAGCAATTAAAATCTGACTATGCACAAGTACCGCCAGCTGATACGAGCGATGCAACAATTCACGTTAAAGTGCCAGATGTTGTTGCAAAAGGTATTCAGCCAATTGATACTGGTGTTGAGCTTGACTCACTTCGTGCAATTAATGAAGGTCTACTATCTTGGCCAGAAGGCTTTAACGTATATCCGAAAGTGAAGAAAATTCTTGAGCGCCGTAAAGATGCTCTTGAAGAGAACGGTAAAATTGAATGGGCACTTGCTGAGTCATTAGCATTCGCTTCTATTTTACAAGAAGGTACACCAATTCGTTTAACTGGTCAAGATTCACAGCGTGGTACATTCGCACATCGTCACATCGTATTACACGATACTGATACAAATGAAACATATTCACCACTACATCGCTTACCAAATATCAACGCTTCATTCTCTGTTCATAACAGTCCGTTATCAGAAGCTGCTGTTGTTGGTTACGAGTATGGTTATAACGTATTCGCTCCGGAAACGCTTGTTATGTGGGAAGCGCAATATGGTGACTTCTCAAATACTGCGCAAGCATTATTTGATCAATATGTTTCCGCTGGAAGAGCGAAATGGGGTCAAAAATCTGGTTTAGTTCTTCTATTACCACACGGTTATGAAGGTCAAGGACCAGAGCACTCTAGTGCGCGTCCTGAACGTTTCTTACAGTTAGCTGCTGAGAACAACTGGACAGTTGCAAACTTAACGAGCGCGGCACAATACTTCCATATCCTGCGTCGTCAAGCATCTATCTTAGGAACAGAAGCTGTTCGACCATTAGTATTGATGACGCCGAAAAGTTTATTACGTCACCCACTTACGCTTTCAACTGCTAGTCAGTTAAGCGAAGGACGTTTCCAACCTGCTTTAGAACAAGAAAACCTTGGTACAAAACCAAACAAAGTAAAACGTCTTGTTTTAAGTACAGGTAAAATGGCGATTGACTTAGCAGCAGAAATCGAGTCTGGTAAGCATGAGTACAACTTAGATGAAATTCATATCGTTCGTATTGAACAGCTGTACCCATTCCCGGCTGAGAAAGTTCAATCTATTATTAAACGCTTTAAAAACTTAGAAGAAATTATTTGGGTTCAAGAAGAGCCTCGTAATATGGGCGCATGGCATTACATGGCTCCAATTCTGTTCGAACTAGCTGGAGATAAAGTGAAAACAGGGTATATTGGACGCCCAGATCGCTCTAGCCCATCTGGCGGCGATCCATTCGCTCATAAAGCTGAGCAAGAACTAATTGTTTCACACGCTTTAGATGTGAAGTATAACTTCCGTCAAGATAAACTAGAAATTGAAGTTTTCAGCAACTAAAAAGTAACAATGAAGATTTCTAGCTTGTTCCTTGGGCAGATATTCTGCCCAAGGTCAGGCTAACAAATGGAGATAACCGAAGACAAAAGAAGAAAAAACACACCGTTAGGCAAATAAGGGGAGGACATTTAAAATGATCGAAATTAAAGTACCTGAGCTTGCAGAATCTATTACTGAAGGAACTATCTCACAATGGCTTATCAACGTAGGCGACAAAGTTGAGAAAGGTGGCAGCGTTGTTGAGCTTGAAACTGATAAAGTCAATGTAGAAATCATTGCAGAAGATTCAGGTATTGTATCGAAGTTACTAGGCGAACCTGGGGATACAGTTGAAGTTGGCGCAACTATCGCAATTTTAGACGCAAACGGAGCACCAGTTGCAGTAAGTACACCTGCACCGTTGGCTGAGCAACCGAAACAAGAAACAGCTGAAGCACCAAAAGCTGCGGCACCAAGTGCTGAACAAACTGCAACTCTACAAGGTTTACCAAATACAAACCGTCCTATCGCATCACCAGCTGCTAGAAAAATGGCTCGTGAATTAGGAATCGACTTAAACGACGTACGTAGCACAGATCCACTTGGACGTGTGAGACCACACGATGTACAAGCTCATGCTGCAGCACCAAAAGAAGCACCAGCTGCTCCAAAAAGTCCAGCTCCTGCTCCAGTTGCAAAAACTGAATTCGAAAAACCAGTTGAGCGCGTGAAAATGTCCCGCCGCCGTCAAACAATTGCAAAACGTCTTGTAGAAGTTCAACAAACATCTGCAATGTTAACAACATTTAACGAAGTTGATATGACTGCAATCATGGAATTACGTAAAGAGCGTAAAGATGCTTTCGAGAAAAAACATGATGTACGTCTTGGTTTCATGTCATTCTTCACAAAAGCAGTTGTGGCAGCATTAAAACAATTCCCATTATTAAATGCTGAAATTCAAGGCGACGAGCTTATCATTAAAAAATTCTATGATATCGGTATTGCAGTAGCAGCTCCAGATGGATTAGTTGTTCCAGTTGTACGCGATGCGAACCAATTAAACTTCGCTGAAATCGAAAGCGAAATTCGTGAATTAGGTAAAAAAGCACGTGATAACAAACTTTCATTAAAAGAACTACAAGGTGGTACATTTACAATTACAAACGGTGGTGTGTTCGGTTCTCTAATGTCAACACCGATCCTAAACAGCCCACAAGTTGGTATTTTAGGAATGCACAAAATCCAAGTACGTCCAGTTGCAATCGATAACGAACGTATGGAAAACCGCCCAATGATGTATATCGCTTTATCTTACGATCACCGTATTGTTGATGGTAAAGAAGCAGTTAGCTTCCTTGTTGCTGTTAAAGATATGCTTGAAGATCCAAAATCATTATTATTAGAAGGTTGATAGATTCATAATCTATTACAGGCTGTAGAATATATTATTCTACAGCTTTTTTTATTGCATTCATACGGGACAAATCGCATGACATAAGGTAATAATGTATGCCTAAAACGTAAGGAGGATTAAAATGAGTAACCTTCCAGCACATGCAAAACTAAAAGCAAATAAAGATACTTTCTTCCTCCCCGACTCAAACGGGGGTGTCTATTTTCGAAATAACGCCAGTTCATTTCGTATGGACGGTGACGGAATTTATAACTGGATTGAAAAATTAATGCCAATGTTTAACGGTAATTATTCTTTAGCAGAAATAACGGATGGTCTCCCTCTCCCCTATCAAAATCGTGTATTTGAAATTGGAGAGATTTTATATACAAATGGGTTTGTCCGTGATGTAAGTCAAGATGCACCTCATGAATTAAACAGTGCATTACTTGATAGATATGCTTCGCAAATTGAATTTCTAGAAGCAGATTCTCATTCAGGCGCTTTAAAATTCGAAACGTACCGCAATGCAAATGTACTTATAATCGGCTCTGGAGATATGCTTACTTCCTTAGTTTCTTCTTTATTAGAATCCGGATTACCTACCTTTCATTACCTTGTGACAGATTATGAAGAAACGAATTACGACCGTATTCACGAGCTAGTAGAACTTGCACACGAAGTAGATGATGCTGTACTTGTTCAAGAAATAGATACAACAATTGATCGTCCCCTGCATGAAGTGTTCGAGCCTTTCGACTGGATTTTATACGTTTCGCAAAATGGAGATATCGAAGGACTAAGAGCAGTTCATGCGATTTGCAAGGAAATAGGAAAGAACTTCATACCTGCTGTCTGTTTATCAACAGTTGGTTTAGCTGGTCCTGTCGTAACAACTAATCGTGAAGAATGCTGGGAGTCCGCATGGCATCGGCTACATGAAACGACTTTACAAAATGAAAATTCATCAGCCACCTTCTCTCCTATTACATCCGCAATGCTAGCAAATATAATCGTTTTTGAATTATTTAAACATGTTGCTGATGATTCACATCGAGAAAAGAATCCACAATTCTTTTTATTAAATTATGAAACACTCGAAGGAACATGGCATCCTTTTATAAAACATCCTCTCGCCACTGATGAAAGTTTTACAATTGATACGATAGAAAACCTTTCTGAAAAACTTGAGCATCGGTCTAACCAACATACCTCAACTGATTTATTCCGTTTTTTCGATTCATTAACTTCTAAAGAAACTGGTATATTCCATGTATGGGATGAACAAGATTTACATCAATTACCGTTATCACAATGCCATATTCAAGTAGCTACACCTCTATCAGATGGTCCAGCTTCCCTCCTGCCTCTTATAACTTGCAGTGGTTTAACTCATAACGAAGCGCGCCGAGAAGCTGGTTTAGTAGGAATCGAAACATACGTAGCAGAAATTATGCACCGCCTTATCCCTGAACATAATGATATCGGTATTGGCGCTGGAGAAACGATGACAGAGGGTGTATATCGGGCACTACAACAACATTTAAATAATAAATTGTATGAACGACAAGCACATATGCTAGAAGAAATTACGACGGTTGACTTAACCGAAATTCATGATAAACATTGTAGATTTTATTACGATGCCCTCGCTACCATTCATGAAGCACCTAAAATAGCAGTAAGTGAAGAGATTCTCAGTTTTCCAGTCGTTTGGGTCGGTATAAATGATCGATGGTACGGCGCATCTAATATTAATACAACGTTAGCGTTACGAAGCGCCCTACAACTATCCCTTCTTCATATTCAAAATGAAGAGACTCCATACAGAGCTAATATCTTGCCGGAATCCTCTATTATTTTATATGACACGGATTCTTTTAGGTTAGAAATACAAGCAGAAGAAGAATTTCCAAGTACGCAATCTGTACAGCTTGCCTTGCAACATTTAGAAGAACATAATTTTTATCCATTCGTGTTTGATTTGGCAATTGAATCATTTTTGAAAGAAAACTTAGATGGTGTGTACGGGGTATTAATTGCAAAGGAGGACGGTCTATGACTCAAAATATATTACTTATAGGAGATGGCATTCTTGCAGACTATGTACATGATCAATTATACAAACAATATTCCATCATTCGCCAACATACAATTGCAGATGAACTCCCTGAAAATATCGACCTCGCTCTCGTATTACACGACGGCTCTCCTTCTACTATTCATCATGATGCTGAGCTAATTTTTCGCTCCAATCATATTCCGTGGCTACGTGGTTTTACTTCATTTGGTGAAGGGATTATCGGGCCTTATATTCACCCTCCTGCAGCGGGATGTACTCATTGTGCCGATGGACGACGCTTTATCGCTGGATTTGATCAAAAAGAAATGTGGGAGTTACAACGAAAATATGCGGTAAAAGAAGAAAACGTAACGAGGCGTGATGTACGTGCCACCCAAAATGGCATTCTGCAAATGTGCCATCTGATTTGCGCAGAAACAGAGAAAATATTAACTCATAATCATCCTTCTTTAGAAAATGAACTCATTTTACTAAACTTACAAACACTGCAATGTACGCGGCATTGTTTTCTTCCAGATCCAATCTGCCCTGTATGTAGTAATTTACCTGATGACACGGCAGATGCAGCAGCGATTTTATTACAACCGAGCTTAAAAACAAGTGATGCAACATATCGCTGTCGCTCCATTCATGAACTAAACACATTTTTAACGAAAGACTATTTAGATTACCGAGTCGGTATGTTGAATGGAAAAATGCAGCATTCTTTATTACCATTTGCTGACGTTATTATAAACATGCCATTAATGTTTGGAAATGAAGGGGTTGCAGGGCGCACTCATTCATTTGCAATCAGTGAAGCAACTGCTATTTTAGAAGGTTTAGAACGATATTGTGGTATGTCACCTCGAGGGAAAAAGACAAATGTGTATGGTAGTTTTCATGATGTAGAGGACCACGCGCTGAATCCCCTTACGCTCGGTGTACATACAAATGAACATTATAATCGTGATGGTTTTCCATTTAAACCGTTTAATCCTGACTATGAACAAAACTGGGTATGGGGATATTCACTATCACAAAACCGGCCAATTTTAGTTCCTGAATCAATCGCTTATTATAGCCTCGGTCATCGAGATGCTTACGTATATGAAACATCAAATGGATGTGCCATTGGTGGTAGTTTAGAAGAAGCAATTTTTCACGGCATTTTAGAAATTGTAGAGCGTGACGCCTTTTTGCTCACTTGGTACGCTGAATTACCTCTTCCCCGCCTTGACCTTAGTTCAGTACATGATACGGAATTACAATTAATGATTCAGCGGCTGTACACGATTACTGGTTATGAATTGCATGCTTTTAACGCAACGATGGAACACGGCATACCGAGCTTATGGGTAATTGCGAAAAATACGCGTGAAAATGGAATGAACGTCGTTTGCGCTGGAGGCTCTCATTTGGACCCAGTCCGCGCTTTAAAAAGTGCCATTCACGAAATAGCAGGCATGTTACTTATAACAGACGATGAACTTGAGGAAAAAAGAGAGTACTACGAAAATTGCTTACAAGACCCTTATCTCGTAAATAAAATGGAAGACCATAGTATGCTGTATGGATTGAAAGAAGCAGAAGAACGTCTTCACTTTCTTTTACGCGGGGATGCCCCGGTGCAAACGTTCCAAGAAATGAATGCATTACAATCAGTTGATCTAAATTTAACATCCGATCTTCATCAACTTTTAAACCGTCTAGGGCAATCTGGACTTGAAGTAATCGTTGTCGATCAAACAGTACCTCTTATAGAAAAAAACGGATTACATTGTGTAAAAGTCATTATTCCAGGCATGCTACCGATGACATTTGGTCACCATCTCACTCGACTTATAGGGCTAGATCGAGTGTATACCGTACCGATGACACTTGGATATACAGACGAACCTTTAACGACTGAACAATTAAATCCACATCCGCACCCGTTTCCATAGTAAAGGAGGGGATTTCATGCAACTAGATACTTTTTTACATCATCTCCATTTCTCTATCGATGAAATTATGCCAAATCATGAAGTGGACTGGGAAGATGCACCGCTTCCTTATAAATTATATCGAAACTTACCTATTATCCCTCTCTCTTTAGAAATCCCATTATCTTTACCTAACTCTTCTACTACGCCTACTTTAGATGAGATTGGTCATTATCTTTGGTGTTCATTTGGTTTAACCCAGTTATGTCAGCTAAATAGCGAGAAAATTTTATTTCGAAGATCTATCCCTTCCGGCGGAGCTTTATATCCAAATGAATTGTATATATATTTAAAAATTGACGATTATCCAGACGGCATTTACCATTACGACGCTGCGCATCACCGGCTTATCTTACTTCGCGAAGGAAATTTCGATTCTTATATTACAGAAGCACTCGGCAATCGTTGTAACATACAATCTTGTTTTGGTGCTGCATTCGTATCCACTATGTTTTGGAAAAACTACTTTAAATACAATAACTTTTCGTATCGGCTTCAAGGGTTAGATAGCGGTGTTCTCATCGGCCAATTACTTGAATGTGCCAAACAATTTGGTTACACAAATGGTGTATATTTTCAGTTTCTAGACCGTGCAATCAATCATTTACTCGGACTATCAGAAGGCGAAGAAAGTGTGTATGCTGTCGTTCCTTTCAGTACAGAACCGCAATTTAATTGGTTTCACAATGATTACCGTGCAATTAAAACAGTTACTTCTCATGAGTTGTTACAACAAATTCCGCCTTTAGCACATGAACATTTCGTTCGCTCAAAGCACATAAATAAGTATCCGATGATAACAAAAATAAATGAAGCTTCTATGATCGAATCGACAGCACCGTTCCAAACACTAGCTCATGAAGAGCACTATCAACATCATGCGCACGCTGTACAACTGCCGAAAGTAGAGCGTTTATCTTATGATTTCTTACAACTTTGCAGAAAACGGTATTCCCCTGATGCTGACTTTATTTTAACGAAATGGGATGCGGCCGAGCTCGCTACTTTACTACAAGAAGCGAGTCTCTCCTTCCCTTATTCCAACGACCTTGATGGTACGTATGTAAATGAAAATGCGCGCGTCTCATTATATGGATGTTTCTATAACGTAAAAGATATAAAAAACGGTGCTTACGCTTATAACAGTAAAACTCATTCCATCCAGCCAATTCGGTACGGAGACCTTCGTTATCCCCTTCAATCTAGTATGACGATGGATAACATAAACCTTTTTCAAGTACCACTTTGCTTACATGTAGTCGGAAAGAAAGATTACTATACAAATGCATTAGGCTATAGAGGGTACCGTATTCATCAAATGGAAGCAGGTATACTCGTTCACAAACTCGTTTTTGCAGCAACCGCAATGGGGATGGGCGGGCATCCTTTACTTAGTTTTGATACAAATTCATGTGATCAGTTATACGGGATAGATGCTGGAAATGAAACGTCACTTATTCAAGTTCCTGTCGGGGCGTATCGGGCGCGGAATTGGTTAAAAGGGGATTTGCGTAATTAGAAGCACGCCGGCTATCGGCGTGCTTTTTTACTAGATTAATTTAAAAATACTCTTAATTTGTCTCGCAAATAACCAGTTTTTCGTACCGTAGTTATCATTTAAACTATCTAAATTGATAGATTGTCCGTTAGCAAACTTTAATTCTAACGTTGTATTTTTATCGTTTGTTTTTAAGTTACTATGTGTAATGGCATCATACTTTAATTTTTCAATCTCAACATATTCGTTTTTTTCTTGTCCGATCACGACATGGTCTTGGAAGAAGAACAATACTTCTACTTTCTTACCGAAACAAAATACGTTTTTCGTATAAATTAATGTCGCATTATCAAGTCCAATGCATACTTCTTTCATCTCTTCAACAACGTTTCCAAAGTCTTCTTCATGTCTTGCGTTTGATTCAGCAATCCATTCTTCGATTGTTTTCATGTTAATTGCCATACTGTGCCCCCTGGTTCGTTCATTGCTTTGTTTAAAAACTAAATACTATATGACAATATAAGCGATACGTACTATGTTTTCAAGGGTGAACGGTATATTCAAAATAAAGTTAAATTTCAAAGTAATATACTAGGAGCACCAATCTCATTGTATTTTAAACGTTTGCACGAGGCATTCTTCATCGTCGATTAACTGTATTTTCTCATCAAATTCGATGTTTAGCTCCCTATATACTTTCTTCCAAAAAGAAACAGCTGGTACATTTTTCACAAGTTCGATAACGAAATATTGCCCTCGTTTCTCTTTTAGTACATTCTTAATAACTTGTTTACCGATTCCTTTCCCCTTGTATTGATTCAATATGAAAATGTCATTAATACTAAAGTCATTTTCCTTCTTTAAGAATGGACGTTCCAGTAGCAATAAAAATCCTACAATATCATTATCACCTTTAATAAAATACGGAGTAATTCCATCATTTACCCAAAACATATGCAAATCTTCGAATTCAAAAAATCCATTTGCCCCAATCGTTATATGAGGAGTGAATGTAGAGAGGTCATGAAGATATAGTGCGTACAAATTACGTAATATCTCTTTTTCTGATTCTTGAACTGCTTGAAGTGTTATAAACATTTTTAATGATCCCCTTCCCTATATGTAACTATTTCCCAACCCTCTTCATTCGACAAAAATGATGATTACCCTTTAACGAAAAAAATAGCACTTAAAAAGTGCTATTCCGCTCGCCTTGCCGCTTGCTGAATTGGATCCCAAACGCTGTTATATGGTGGTGCATAACTTAAGTCCACATCTTCTAAATCGTGAATGCTCATTTTATTGAAGAGTGCCATTGCGATTACATCAATCCGTTTATCTACACCTTCTTCTCCAATTACTTGTCCACCTAATAATTGTTTCGTGTCAGAACGGTATAGTAATTTCAAGTAAAGTGGTTTCGCATTTGGATAATAGCCCGCCATATTAGTCGAATCTACTTTGACTGTTTTATACGGGATATGTAGTCCTTTTGCTTCTTTTTCATTTAAGCCTGTTCTTGCGAGCGTCAAATTCATAAATTTAATAATGCCTGTACCTAACGTTCCTTTAAAAGCTCTTCGTTTATCTAGCATATTCAGTCCAGCAAGTCGCCCTTGTTTATTTGCAGTTGTTCCAATTGGAATATGATCATGAATTTCTTTTATCACGTGATAATGTGTCGCACAATCACCAGCTGCATATACGTCTTGCACATTCGTTTGCATATATGCATTTACCTCGATTGCCCCTTTATGATTTGTACGTATATTCGTTCCTTCAAGAAAATCAGTATTCGGCTTCACTCCGACAGATACTAAAACAAGATCCGCTTTATACGTACCTTTATCCGTTTCAACTGCTTCTACTCGTTCATTCCCTTTAAACGCGTTTACATTTTCATTCGTTAAAATTTCAATATGATGTTTATCTGCCTCTTTATGTATATACTCCGCCATATCCCCATCATAAATCGTACCGATATGATCATTTCGCTCAATCATTCTTACTTTCTTACCAAGTTCGACGAATGTTTCTGCCATTTCCAGCCCAATTGCACCACCGCCAATAATAGTTACATCCTCAACTTTATTCGTTTCTAGCGTTTTTAATATGCGCTCAGCATCTGGGATTGTTTTTAAAAGATGAACGCCTTGTAAATCTCGCCCTTCCCATTCTGGCATAACAGGACGTACTCCGGTCGCAATTAATAAACGGTCATACGAAAATTCAAAAACATCTTTCGTCTTCGTATGCTCTGCGTATACTATTTTCTTTTCCGTATCTACTTTCGTTACTTCATGTCGTACTTTCGCATCAATTCCGTATTTATCACGAAACGTCTTTACATTACGCGCGATTAGCTTTTCCGTTGAAGCGATAGCACCACTAATGACATATGGTAACCCACACTGCGCATACGAATAAATTTCACCTTTTTCTAGCGTCACAACATTTGCATTTTCATCGTTTCTAACAATTTGCATAGCTGCACTCATACCAGCTGCATCTCCGCCAATAATGACATAGTTCACTTTACCACTCCTTCTTTTTTACATACTCTTTACGTTTTCCATATTTTATAGAAATAACACCTACTTCTATTGTAAAGAAAGAGAATTTCATCTTCAAATTTAGTGCACAAACCTATACGTGAATAGGTAATCGTCGTGCCTTATAAACAACATGTTTAATATGCTATAACAGTTACTATCGAAAGTAGGTGAAATATATGTGCGCCGGCCTTCTCGCCCAGCTTCCAGATGAACCGCAAGAACCAAAAGAACCGAAACCCGCCGTCTCACTTGACCAAGAATTTTCCATTAATGCAACAATATATAGCGCTCGTGCTTGGCTATCTAACGATGATACATTTGCGCAAGATATTTGGAAAGCTACCCAATTCGCTTCAGCATCACATGCTGGCAAGTCCATCTTTCCAGTCGGTTCTGTTAAAATTATAAACTTCTCTGATGATACAATTACTGTTACTGCTTCACCAGAATCAGATCATGCGCTCAAAATAGTCGTACCACCCCATTCCGAGGCAGCATTAACGTCTGGTCCTTTATCACATATACAAGCTAGTACATCAGGAGGATCCAGTAAAGTCACATTTCTCTTTCACATCTTTTTCTCAAGGGATCCTGGTTCAGATAAATAACCATAAAAAAGGTACAGTTACGCACTGTACCTTTTTCACGTGTTCTATTCTCTTGATTTAATGAGTTCAACATTATAAGATTCAATATCCATTAGCTTTCCTGTATAATACTTGTTTTCTCTATACCAAGACTGCTTTGAAAAATATGTCCATGCCTTGCGTATATTTCGTTTCTCTCTATTTTCAATTGTTCTTTCGATAAATATGTTAAGTCCCCACTCGTTAATTTTCGGATATCACTATCAGGAAAGATGAAGCCATTATATACATACTGAGGTTTTGACAAAATTGAACACCGTCTTCAAAATGAGTGCCACACTTTGTACATACATTCATCCACCTTTTCGTTAGAAGCCAGTGAATCCCTGTGTAAAGGTTTGAATTATCGTGCTAATGTAAGACCACAGTACAATGAATGTTGCAATTCCGATTAAAACATTTGCGATAAGGAGTGTATAAATAAGGTCTAATCCGCCGTTATCTAGCTTTACTATAGCGACAATTATACTAATTGACATATACGTTGTAGCCAGCCCTAATAAGATTGGTAAGAAAAAGATTAATAAAAAGCTAAACAGAAAAGAAAGAACTAATATAGCAATAGCTGGCGTCGCTATCGTTCCCCACACACCGAATACTTCAAGAAATGAAAATGAAGATTTCATCATCTTTCCACTTACAAAAATAATAAATCCGACAAATAAAGTTAAAATTAGTAAAAATAAAAAGACCGTTATAGAGTCTCCAAAGAAAGAAGGAGTAGATAAATCTGGCGCTAATGTTCTCGTAAGTGCTGCCCCAGCACTCATCATTCTATAAAAAATACATGCTCCTAAAAAACAAATAAGAACAAGATTTACAATTCCATTTCGTACTTCAACCTTGCCGCTTTTCATAATCGCTGTCGGTGCTTTGAAAGCATGTTTAAAAAATTGAAAATACCCACTCGCAAATCGCTTCGCTTTCTCTACCGTTTCCTTCGCTTGTGCTACGCGTACTTGTTGCTCACCTTCTTCCTGTGAACTACTCGCTACTGCCCCCTCCGTTAACGAATGTCCACAATTCCCGCAAAACTTTGCCTCTGCTGTATTTTCCGTATGACATGCCGGGCATTTCATTCTCTCATCCCTCCTTAAGGCATATACCATATAGGGTGTTACAAATTCAATATATGACTTTGTACATAAAACATGACTACAAGAAAAAGATTCTGAAATCCTTCTTTTAAACACAACTATGCTTGCTAGTAATATAGAAAAATAATGTTATTATGAAACAGAGCAACTAACATTATTAACAGATTGGATGAAAGGCAATGGAATTTGTAAACTCAATTTTTCAAATACTCCTTACAAGCGTAATCCAATTATTTTCTTTAATTGGCGTTATCATTGTAATTGGATTTCTATTAGGCTATTTAGAATCTCTCACACGAATGTATTGGTCGAGAGCTTTCGGAAGAAAAGGATTTCTTTTAACGGCGTGGATTGGAGTTCCTATTCACGAACTTGGACACGCCATTATGTGTGTATTATTCCGTCATAAAATTGTAGCAACGCAGTTTTTCCCAACAGATACAAGCCAAGGCGCTTTAGGCTACGTACAACATCAGTACAATCAAAAAAGTGTATATCAACGAATCGGGAATTTCTTTATTGGAATAGGACCTATTATTTCCGGTATTACGGCATTAATCCTTTTAATGCGCTATTTCGTACCAGATTCATATTTCTTATTTCATACAACTCTCGAAAAAACAATCGCTACTACTTCTATTAATGTAGAAATGGTGCAAAACATGCTCTTGTCGACGTTCGTATTATTAAAGAGCTTATTTACAATAAGTAATGTATTGAATCCTTCCTTTTGGCTATTTTTATTTATCGCCATTTGTATTTCTGCCCATATCGCTTTAAGTAAACCAGACATTAAAGGATCAATAGACGGTGTCATCGTCATGTTTATCGTGTTATTTTTATTCAATATTATAGCGGGACTTTTTCAGTATGATAGCAACCAGCTTATTGGAAAAGTGATGAAGTATAATATGTACCTCATTGCGTTTTCTAGCGTAGCACTGCTGTTCTCTTGTATTTCTACACTTGTTAGTTTTGGGTTTTATAAAATAAGAGGAGGGCGTTCTTTTTGAACGCCCTCTTCTTCTCAATTATTCCTCTTATAATCACAATGCTCAACCGGCACACGAGCATGTCCCTCTTCATCGGTACACCATGACTGCGATTGGAAGGCAAGAAAGATACCGACCCATTCTTCTTTCTTTTCAAATTGAATAAGTATTCCTCCGTCTTGCCATATACCATTATCACCTTTCCATTTCTCTACATTTCCTTGATTCATGTGAATATCGTGTATCCCGTTTCCTGGTTCGAAATGAAAGTAAGAATCGGGTGTATTTTCTTCGGGTCCCCATCTTTCACCAAACGCGTAAATAATTGCTTTTTCTTCTATTGCTCGTTTTATATAACGTTCTATTTTTTCATTTAAATCATTGTCTACTCCTGCTTTTTCAGCAGGTAAAGGAATCATTTGTTTCGAATCAAATAAATTACCTCGTACGTAGTCTAAAGCTACTTTCGGTTCATTATTTTTTATTTCTGTAAAACCAAATGGTAACGTCGGTAAAATATGAATCGCCTCTGACCGAATATTGTCACTCGCAAAATATAACACTTCTGACGGATAACTTTGCGACTTTACGTTAATTGCAATGCGATAATCTACTTCTGCTTCGCCTTGTAAATGAACTTGATAATGAGGTGTTTTCCCTTTTCCCATCTTTGATTGTATAACTGTACCTTTTAACACGCCGTAGTTTTTTAGGGCCATACATTTCATCTCCTATTCATTTAGTAGCAGCTTTTCATAATTTAAAGCATTATCCAGTAACAAAAAAAATCCTCCTAAATATAGGAGAATTTTCAATTTCTCAACATATACCAGAAAATAACTTCCACTACCATAAGTAATACCGCACCAAAAATCATTAATGTCGTCTTCTTTAATAGTTCATTTTCACGATACGGGATGTTACATAAATACGCACCTAGTGTAATCCGTGACGGGCAAGCGATTGTCGCTACTGACGATGCGGTGTTTTGCAGTGTTGTGACGTATTGCCACGGGAGCGCTACGTTTTGTGCGGTTTGCATTTGTAGTTTTATGAACATCGCATTTGATCCTGCATTGCTACCTGTTAAAAAGCCACCGATACCACCGATGAATGGAGCAACGAAAACGAAAAATGTTCCAAATGTGTCACCAGCTGTTTTTGCTAATAATGAATGCATGCCAGATGCGCCCATTAGTTCTGAAATAGCAATAAACATTGTCGTTGTAATAGCGAACGGGATCCATTGTTTTATCGTTTGTAAGAGTGATTGTTTCATAATATGAGATGGAATGCGGAAGAAAATAATAGTAAATAAACAAGTCATACCGAGCCAAAATCCTGGTGAATACAGCATTTCTAATTTGTAAGAATATGATTTTAAATCAAGAACCGCATATGATCTAAATACATCATGCAATGCTGGTACGAGGCGAGAAAGTAAAATACAAACGGTTAAGAATATATAAGGGCTAATAATTTTTATAATAGATACTTCTCTTTCCGTTGCCGCAGCATGTTCTGTCATTAGATTTTGTTCATTTTTCCCTTTTAGTTTAATGATAAGAAAGCCAAATGTAATGGTAACGATAGAACTTAATATACCTGCTAGTTCCACGCTTACGTATGCGTTAGAAAGATAGATTCCGAGAGAAAATAATAGAAAGAAACCGAATCCTTCCTTCCACTTTTCAATAACCGCTTGCCAGCCGCCAACAACGTGTAAAGAAAGAATGACGAAATAAGCAAACATCGGGATACTTAATAGCGCTGTATTTGTACCGAGTGTTGTAAGCGGCATATTGATGAGCTGGGAACCGATAATCGTACCAGTTGCCATTGCGCCCCATGAACTAGCTAGTAAGCCGATAAAAGAGAGCAGTACAGCTTGAAACGGTTTATAACCTAATGAAAGAAAAATAGGTGCTGCAACCATAAAGCCAATTCCGAATCCACTTACCGATTCAATTAGTGGGCAAATACCAAAACACATAAGCAGCATTTGTAATAAACGATCATGGGTAACTTCTTCTAGAAAACGTGCTACTTGGTCGATGTACCCCATTTTGTTCATGAGGTGAAATAAAAAAATACCGAAAAATAAAACATACCCAACAATAAAACAAATTAACCATCCTTTAATCGTTGCGTGCACAGTTTCACTTATCCCTAATTGAAACGTTGGCGAGAGTAAAACGATTCCAACACATACCGCATAAGAAATTAACGAGGATCTTAATGACGTTTGTTTAAATAAAAATAAACAAATGAAAATCATCATAATTGGGATAAGTGCCAACAATATGGCCATGTTATCATCTCATTTCGTTTAAAATACAATTTTTAACTATTATATAACAGATGTCATAATTTTCAATTGTTTTTACAACAGTTTCAAAAAAGAGCCGTTTGGCTCTTTTTTGGATCACTCCCATTTTCTATTATCCTGAAAAACTGTCTGCTGGCCGACTATTTTGTCTAACACAACAAACACAATATAAGCACATATTACTTGCAATACAACATTCCCAAATTTCATTAATTCAAATGAATGGATCCATCGGAATAATTCATTTAACAATATAATCGAAACGATACTAAATAATTCTATACTAATCGAAAATATACATATTTCTAAAATAGATTGCTCTTGAATGCGATTTAAGTTGGAAAAGATGAATACATATCCTAAAAATAAAGCCATCAATTCTATTTTTATTTTCGTCATGCTAATGAGCCAAGCGTATAGTGGTACAGTTAAAAGTAGATATAGTAGTTTCCGTCTTAGCATGCTTTCTCACCCTCTAAATTATATGTATTTTCTGTATATTTTAACATTTATTACACAAAACAAAAAGAAGAGACTTACGCCTCTTCTTTTTGTTTTGTTGCCTGTATGAATTCACATATTTCTTCTCGTTTTTCATTTTCTAATAGCTCAATCACTTTACTTCCAATGACAACACCATCACATATTGTAACCATTTCTTCTACATGTTCCTTTGTTGAAATACCGAACCCTGCCACTACCGGTAAATGTGTATGCGATTTTACTTTTTCTAAGTAACTATGAATCTCATCTTTAAAATTTTGACGTACTCCTGTTACGCCCGCTACTGTAACGGCGTAGACAAATCCTTCTGATTCACTCGTAATTTTTTTGATCCGCTCAATTGGGCTCGTAACAGTAACAAGTGGAATGAGCGCAATGTTTGCCTCTCCAAGTAACGGAGCAATAATGTCTTGTTCTTCATACGATAAATCCGGAACGATAATACCGTCTACCCCTGCTTCCATACAGTTCTCGATAAATCGTTCTTTCCCGAATGCAAGTACTGGATTTAAATATGTCATGAGTACAAACGGAATTTGCACTTCTTTCCTTACCTCTATTAATGCTTGAAAAATGCCTTTTACTGTTACACCGCTATCTAGCGCTCGTTTCCCTGCTCTTTGAATCGTTGGGCCATCTGCGACTGGATCTGAAAACGGGATACCAATTTCAACGATGCTTGCTCCCGCTTCGTCTAGAAAACGAATTCTTTCTTTTAATATTTCAAGGCCACCATCTCCGCCCATTACGTACGGAATAAATGCTTTCTTACCATTTTCAAATGCTGCTTTAATTCTTTCAACTCCCATTTTTTACACCTCTTCCATATAACGTTTTATACTCTCTACATCTTTATCACCACGGCCGGACAAACAAATGACAAGTCCTTCGTCTTCCTTCATTTGCGGCGCTAATTTTAATGCGTATGCGACAGCATGCGAGCTTTCTAACGCCGCGATAATCCCTTCTTTTTTTGTTAATAACTGAAACGCTTCTAACGCTTCATCATCAGTAATGGAATGATAAGAAACGCGGCCAATATCTTTGAGCAAGCTATGTTCTGGACCAACACCTGGGTAATCAAGTCCTGCTGAAATAGAGTGCGCTTCTTGAATTTGTCCTTCTTCATTTTGCAGAAGATACATCATCGATCCGTGTAAAACGCCGACGCTTCCTTTCGTTAAAGTTGCTGCATGCTTTTCTGTATGAACACCTTTTCCAGCTGCTTCTACGCCGTAAAGAGCAACTTCTTTATCGTGTACGAATGGATAAAACATTCCCATCGCGTTACTCCCACCACCAATGCAAGCAACGACTGCTTCTGGTAACTTCCCTTCTAATTCTTCATATTGTTTCTTCGTCTCATTCCCAATTACACTTTGGAAATCACGGACAATTTGCGGGAATGGATGCGGTCCGAGAACAGATCCCATAATGTAGTGCGTATCATGCACGTGTGAAACCCAGTAACGAAGTGCCTCGTTTACCGCATCTTTTAATGTACCGCTACCTGCCGCTACACTTTCTACTTTCGCTCCGAGTAATTCCATTCGAAACACATTTAATTTTTGACGTCTTACATCTTCTTCTCCCATAAAAATGACGCATTCTAAACCGAGAAGGGCACATACAGTAGCTGTTGCGACTCCGTGTTGTCCAGCCCCTGTTTCAGCGACAACTTTTTTCTTACCCATTCGCACCGCAAGAAGTGCCTGACCAATTGTATTGTTAATTTTATGAGCTCCTGTATGGTTCAAATCTTCACGTTTTAAATAAATCTTTGCACCTCCGCAATACTCCGTCATATTCTCAGCGAAATAAAGCGGTGTTTCTCTTCCGACATACGTTTTTAAATAATGATTTAATTCCTTTTGAAATGCTTCATCTTCCATCGCCTCTTTATATGCTTCTTCTAGTTCTAATACAGATTGCATTAACGTTTCTGGAACGTATCGTCCTCCGTATATACCGTAGTGACCTTTTTCATCTGGATATGCGTAGTTCATTTAGAACACTCCTTCGCTTTTATAATAAATTGTTTTATTTTCTCTACATCTTTCTTTCCTTCTGTCTCTACTCCGCTGCTTACATCAACCATATATGGCCGAACAGTTCGAATTGCTTCTTCTATATTAAGAGTGTTTAATCCACCAGCTAATATCGTTTTCTCTCGTAATTCTTTTGGCATATGCGCAAGTAACTCCCAAGAAAATGTCTTTCCATTTCCTCCATGAAACTTTTCCTTTGGGCTATCAAATAATATATAGTCCGTTTCATACCCTTGAGCGTTTTTCATATCACTCTCTGAAGTTACTCCGAGCGACTTTATAGACGGAATATTCAATCTTCTGATTCGATGATTGTCTTCACCCCCATGTAGTTGTACATGTGTTAATCCGCAATTCTCTGTAATTTTCTGGATTACTTCTACTGATTCATTTACGAAAACACCGATTTTTAACACGTTGGCTGGAAGTTCCTGAATAATTTCTTTCGCTAGCCCTGGAGTAATTTTCCGCTTACTTTCTGCAAAAACAAATCCAAGTGCATCAGCTCCGTATTCGCAAGCACGTTTTGCTGTTTCCATATCAGTGATCCCGCAAATTTTCACTTTCATATGTTCACCTTACAATCTTCAAAAAAGGTATGAATAGAAGACGATGTCATAAGCGCTTCTCCAACTAATACACCTTTTGCCCCAGCTCGTTTAACGCGGATCATGTCTTCTTTTGAATGAATCCCGCTCTCACTAATCCAAAGTAATTTCTCCTCATTTAATCGTTTTCCAAGCTTTTCTGTTTGACTTAAATCGACTTCGAATGTTTTTAAATTACGGTTGTTAATACCGATAACGTGCGGATTTAATTGAATTGCAATTTCTAATTCCTGTTCATCATGAACTTCAACAATCGCTTCTAATCCTTTTTCTAGTACGTAGCTATACAACTCTTTTAATTCCTCTTTCGTTAACGCCGCTACGATTAATAAAATAATATCTGCACCAGCTTCATACGCTCTATCAATTTGAATCTTATCGATTATGAAATCTTTACATAAAAGCGGAATGCTACTTTCTTCTCTTGCCGTTTGTAAATCATAAAATGACCCTTTAAAAAATTGACCGTCTGTTAAAACAGAAACTGCACCAGCGCCGCATTCTTCATATGTTTTCACTTGTTTTCGTACATCAACGTGTAAATTAATATCTCCTTTTGATGGTGATGCTCGCTTTACTTCTGCGATGACAGTAAATTGTTCTAGAGCCTTTACAAGTGAGCGCGTTTTTCTTTTTTCTTTTACTGGTGTATATGTTTCATATAATGCCGCAACTTCCTTTTTCTTTTGATCTACAATTTTGTCTAAAATCGTCCCCACTTTAATTCACCCTTTCTAATTTTTCGTTACTTGCTGCAATTAATAAGTTTAGTTTCGCTAATGCTTTTCCAGAGTCAATGCTATGTGCTGCGAGTGTTATTCCTTCTTCAATCGTCTTTGCTTTTCCATTTGCAAAAAGAGCAAGCCCTGCATTGAATAAAACAGTATCACGGTAAACACTCTTTTCTCCGCTTAATACTCCGAGCGTAATCTTTGCATTTTCTTTCGAATTCCCGCCTCTAATCTCTTCATTTTTCACTATTGAGAATCCATATTTCTCAGGTTCAATACTCGTTTCTACTATTTCATTATCTTTTAAAATGACAACATGATTTTCTCCTTGCAATGATGCTTCATCTAAAAACCCACTTCCGTTTACGACAAGTGCTTGTTTTCTTCCTAGTTTCTGTAGTACTTGCGCAACTGGTAGTAACATATCTCGTTTATAAATGCCGACAAATTGTGTTTCTAAATTCACCGGATTTGTTAACGGTCCAATTAAGTTAAAGATCGTCGGAACGTTTAATTCTTTTCTTATTTTCATAATGCGCTTTAATGCTGGATGCATCGCTGGTGCGAATAAAAATGCGATTCCGACATGCTCTAATAAATAATCAATTTCGTTTGGCGTACTGCTAATATTTACACCGAGTTCTTCTAATAAATCTGCACTTCCTGTTTTACTAGAAACAGCACGATTACCATGTTTTGCAACCTTTACGTCAGCTCCTGCCAGTACAAATGCCGATGTTGTACTAATATTAAACGTTTGGGCACCGTCACCACCCGTCCCGCAATTGTCCATCGCGCCTTGTATATGATTCGAAAACGGTAATGCCTTTTCGCGAAGAGCTCGAACGAGACCGTATATTTCTTCTGCAGTTTCACCTTTTGCTTTCAGTAAAACTAAGAAAGCTGCAATTTCACTTTCCAATATGTTTTCATTTAATAAAAGAAGCCCTGCTTTATACATTTCCTCTTCTGTTAAATGTTGTCCCTCCACTAATTTACGAAGATAGTTATTCATACTCTTTCCTCCTCTTTCACTTCGCCTAAAAAAGCACGTATTAACTTTCCGCCTTCTTCTGTTGCGATTGATTCCGGATGAAACTGTAATCCGAAGAGCGGGTAATAATTGTGACGAACTGCCATAATTTCCCCATCGTCCATCGCTATTGCGAGTATGTCAAAACATTGTGGCAAGCTCGTTTGTGCGGCAACAAGAGAATGGTAGCGCATCGCTGTTAGCGGCTGCGTCACATACGAAAAGATTGACATTCCGTTATGTTTCACACGCGATGTTTTTCCGTGTTTAATGCGCTCTGCTCTTACAATCTCTCCTCCAAATGCTGATATAATTGCTTGATGACCAAGGCAAATACCTAATATGGGAACGTTCTTATAAAAATGACGAATTACTTCAATACAAATACCAGCCTCCTCTGGTTTTCCTGGTCCTGGTGAAAGCACAATCCCTTTTGGGTTCATTTCTTCTAATTGTTCTATCGTTATTTGATCATTTCTTACGACAACAATATCTTCTTCGTATTCGCCTAATAGTTGATACAAGTTATATGTGAATGAATCATAATTATCGATAAGTACAATCATTTCATTACCTCCAATAGCGCTCTCGCTTTATTTAATGTTTCTTCATATTCAGCTACTGGATCTGAATCGTAAACGATACCCGCTCCTGCCTGAACGTATGCTTTTTCATCCTTTACAACCATTGTTCGAATGGCGAGCGCCATATCAAGATTCCCTGAAAAACTAACGTATCCAACTGCACCGGCGTATACATTTCTTTTTTCATTCTCTAGCTCATTTATAATTTCCATCGCCCTAATTTTCGGAGCACCTGATACCGTCCCCGCTGGTAAGCAATACGCTAATGCATCAAATCCGCTCATTCGTTTTCGCAATGTTCCGTAAACTTCAGATACAATGTGCATAACGTGAGAATATTTTTCTACTTTCATATATTTATCTATCGTAACTGAGCCGATTTCACTCACCCTACCAATATCATTTCGCCCAAGATCTACAAGCATCATATGCTCCGCTCGCTCTTTCTCATTTTCTAACAGTTCTTTTTCAATTTCAGCATCTTGCTCCTTCGTTTTTCCCCTTGGCCTCGTACCCGCGATTGGATTCGTCATCACTTTACCCTCTCTTACCGATAACAAACTTTCCGGTGAAGAACCGAGTACAACATAATCTTGAAAATCGATATAAAACATATATGGTGATGGATTGGCAATTCGAAGTTTTCGATATAACGCGAATGGATCTCCAATACATTCGCTTTGCAAACGCTGAGATAATACAACTTGAAATATGTCCCCGGCCCCGATGTGTTCTTTCGCCGTTTCTACCATCACGCAAAATTCTTTTTCCGTTACAGAAGAAGTGAATGATAATGTTGATCTTATTTCAGCTACTTCCGCTTCTTCTCCCTGTAGCACTTCCTCTTTGTATACTCGGAGCCTTTCGTATACTTCTTCATAATCTGCTGAATCATCTTCCCTGCATACATATACAAACGACAACTTTTGGCGTAAGTGGTCATACACGATAAACTCACGGTACAGTAAAAGGTGTACTTCTGGAATATTCAATGGATCATGTAAATCTGCTCCAATGTTTTCATATTGCCGAATGACGTCATAGCCAATGTATCCAACTGCTCCTCCGCAAAATGGAAAAGGACTATCTACTTGAGCGGACGCGATTATTTCTTCTAACACTTGTAGTACGTTACTTTGCAACTTTTCTGCCCTGCCGTAAATCGTTCGTTCCACTTCCGTACCAACGCTTTTCACTTCTCCATAAGGATTACATCCTAAGTAAGAATAACGCCCTTTATCTTGATGAAGCTGTGAGCTTTCTAATAAAAATTTCTTTTTACCTTTCATACGTCTATATAAAGAAATTGGCGTAATACTATCTCCTTCTTCTTCAGCGATTACTAAAAATGCTCTTCCCTGTTCTTTTTGCTTCATAAATTCCTCTTTTGTCATCATGCCTTTCACCTCATCCTGAAAAATAAAAAAGTCCTCTACATATTGAAAATATGTAGAGGACGATAAATTTACCGTGGTACCACCTCATGTTGGACGCAAAAGCATCCCGCTTTATTCAGGTACAAAATATATACCTTATCCTTGTAACGGCGGAACCCGGGTTGCCTACTGAAAATAATTGTTCAGCATACCTCTCGTAAGCCCATTCCGTATATAGCACCGCACCGGGCTCCCACCTATCCCCGGCTCTCTGTAACGTCTCCAATATACGTACTCTTCTTACTTAAACGATTTCATTTATTTAATTTTTTATACACAAAAAGGGAGTACTCATCCTATAGAAAGGACGGGTACTCCCGTGGTGCCACCTTAATTCGTTACGAACGTAACGCACTTTACCGTATCAAAAACAATACGTGTCTCTTGTATCGATGAGATCATGTCGCCAAAGCCTACTTCTTTCGTTTCGGTTTGGAAGCTCCGAAGCCCATTCCACATCAATTCCATACTGATTCGCACCAACCATCAGCTCTCTGACATGTTCATCATGTGTACTCTTCTTCATCAACGCTTGCATTTTTTTAAGTTGCACTCATTATAGACCTAACTTTTTTAACAAGTCAATACTTTTTAAAAAATTTTATTTTTCTCTCCTTTCAATATTATATTGACAAAACAACCTCTTTTTATGTAAATATAATAAATACTCTATTAAAAATAAGGTTTTTTGTATGAATATTATATATTAAAAAAGTAAAATGACATCGAAAAACGCTTACATTTCTGAAAATTCATATTTCTATATGGATTTTTCAGAATAATCATGATAGATTATAAATATGCATAACGCATCAAAAGACATGACAAAAGGAAGGGGAACTACATGAGTACGCAGATGTTAACTTTAACTTCTATCTCTATTTACATGCTCGGGATGTTAGTAATTGGCTATTTCGCCTATAAACGAACGTCCAACTTAACAGATTATATGCTTGGCGGGCGTACACTAGGCCCCGCAGTAACAGCATTAAGTGCTGGAGCATCCGATATGAGTGGTTGGCTTTTAATGGGCTTACCCGGTGCAATGTTTAGCGTTGGATTAAGTAGTAGTTGGATTGCGATCGGCCTAACACTAGGCGCATACGCAAACTGGCTATATGTTGCTCCTCGCTTACGTACCTACTCAGAAATTGCAAACAACTCTATTACTATCCCAGAATTTTTGGAACACCGCTTCCAAGACAAATCCCATATGCTACGCTTAGTATCTGGACTTGTTATTATGATTTTCTTTACTTTTTATGTAGCTTCAGGATTAGTTTCAGGTGCTGTATTATTTGAAAATTCATTTGGTATGAACTACCATGTTGGATTATTCATTGTTGCAGGCGTTGTTGTAGCTTACACGTTATTTGGTGGTTTCTTAGCAGTAAGTTGGACAGACTTCGTGCAAGGAATCATTATGGTAATTGCTCTTATTCTTGTTCCTACTGTTACAATTATGAATGTAAATGGTCTTGGTCCAGCATTTAGCACAATTAAATCAATTGATCCAACATTATTAGACATTTTTAAAGGCACTTCTGTATTAGGTATTATTTCATTATTCGCATGGGGCCTTGGTTATGTTGGACAACCACATATTATCGTACGCTTTATGGCAATTTCTTCTGTAAAAGAAATTAAAAGTGCAAGACGAATTGGTATGAGCTGGATGATTTTCTCTGTTGTTGGAGCTATGTTTACTGGTCTTATCGGTATTGCATACTACTCAGACAAAGGATTAAAGCTATCCAATCCAGAGACAATTTTCCTTGAACTGGGAAAAATTTTATTCCACCCGCTTATTACTGGATTTTTATTAGCCGCTATTTTAGCAGCAATTATGAGTACAATCTCATCTCAGTTACTCGTTACTTCTAGTGCCATAACTGAAGACTTATATCGTACTTTCTTTAAACGTTCTGCTTCTGATAAAGAGCTTGTATTTGTCGGCCGTATGGCTGTACTTGTTATAGCATTAGTTGGATGTGCATTAGCTTTTAAACAAAATGATACGATTTTAGCTCTTGTTGGATACGCTTGGGCTGGATTTGGTTCTTCATTCGGACCTGCTATTTTATTAAGCTTATATTGGAAACGTATGACGAAGTGGGGCGCACTTGCTGGTATGATTTCTGGTGCCGCTACAGTCATTATTTGGACTCAATTCAAATTCTTAAAAGAATTCTTATATGAAATGATTCCTGGTTTCACTATTAGTTTACTAGTAATCGTAATTGTTAGTTTACTAACACAGCCTTCAAAAGAAATTGAAGAGCAATTTGAGAATTTCGAAAAACAACATAGTGATAATCTATAAAGGAAAAGCTCTGCTGTTATGATAGCAGAGCTTTCTTTTTATCCCGCTATTTGTTGGCAATAAGACTCACACCTCAAAATTCGGTGAATACGAAGGAGTTAGGTGGGAAATAACTGCCCGATTGGTAAGAACTAATTAAATTTGCAATTTATCAATGTTCGACAATCTTCTGCTCGAATTTAACAATTTCTTTATGTTTCGTTAAATTAAACGTAACACTACTCCTTTATAGTAATACTATCAGCACTTATACAGAAAGGGGACTCCAACATGTTAGCAGCTTTCCAGCAACAACAAACACGAAAATTTTCACCTATCACCAATACTTCTGCGTCTTGTTTGAACATACAACCTAATCCACCTAAAATTTCAATTGCTCCCTCTGTTATTTCAGTCATCGGTGTTCATATGGAGAAAAATAAGTTAAAAGTAAGAACTGGCCAAAGCACTGAGTTATCAGCTTCCGTTTTGCCAATGCAGGCAACGAATAAAGAACTTATTTGGACGAATATGAATGCTGATGTTATCACACTGTATCCAAAAGGTGACACGGTAACGATTACTGGAAAAAGTGCAGGTAGGGCAGTCGTAATTGTTACAACTGCTGAAGGAAAGTTCCGTGATCTATGTATCATTCACGTACAACCTTATATGACAAACCGAAAGTAAAAGAGTGGCCTCGTAGCCACTCTTTTACTTTATTTCAATGTGTGGATTTTTATTTTTTACATGATTAATAAATTGCTCTTTATCTTTAGGAGAAATGATTTCTGTTTGATGTGCGCCGTAAACAATTTCAAGTCGATCAAATGACAATGCATAAGCTGCTATTGGATTTTTCGTATTTGAAATTTGTTTTATATCTCGTATAAATATGCGCTTTTTAACGAAACCTGATCTAATAGTAATGGTTTCTTCTCCGACAATATATTTTGTTGAAAACCAACTCCACATAAATAATATAGCTAATGGGATTGTGAAAAATAACAGAAAATATTCTCTTCCTGCAAATATTGGAGCAAAGCAGGCACCTACAACAATAAACAAGATTGGGTATAACCATGCATCCTTTTTTGATGGAAATTCCATTGTACTCTCTCCTTTCTTCACCCAAATTTCTATAAAGTAATACTATAATCAGCTCTCTCAAATAGCGGGGCGGGGTAAAACAAAAAGAGAAGTACCACCAACTTCTCTTTTCTCTCTTAACATTATAATTCCTGTGTATACGCCGGTTCGTTCACCATATCTTTTGCTGTTCGTTTTTGTTGCTGCAATAAGAAAACAGATACACCAAACAATACGAGCATGCTACCAATCATCTGCATGGCATTTAATCTTTCCCCAAGTAAGAAGAACGCTAGTATAGATGCTCCAACTGGTTCCCCTAAAATACTCATCGATATTGTTGTTGCATTTACGTAGTTTAATAACCAATTATTAATGACATGTGACACTGTCGGCACGACCGCAAGTAAAAGAAAAACGGTCCAATCCCACTTCGTATAACCTGTAAAAGGCACTTGCAGTACTATATTATACATTCCCATAAAAATACCTGCGAATGCAAAAACTGTAAAGCTGTAAATCCAGTGTGATACTTTCTTTACTGTCGTTTGGCCGATAAATAAATAACCAACAACCGCTATTACACTTAAAAAGGATAATATATCTCCATAAATTGCTTGTTCACTTAGTCCTAAATCTCCCCAACCAATACACACTACACCTAATATCGCAATTCCCATTGTCGCAATGGCTGAGTATGTTGTTCTTTCTTTAAATAAGAAAAAACCGCCAACTAAAGATACGATTGGTTGAAGCGCTAAAATAATTGTCGAACTCGCAACTGTTGTATGTTTTAAAGATTCAAACCATAAAAGAAAATGAAGTGCTAAAAAGAAACCAGATCCAATTAAAAATCCCCAATCTTTTATTTGAATCTTACTAAACTCTTCCCGTTTCTTCCAAACGATAGGCAGCATTATAAGTACAATAATCCATAAGCGATACATACTTAATATGGAAGATGGTGCTGAGGACATCTTTACAAAAACTGCTGCGAATGAAATGGCTATAATGGAAATAGCTAATGGTAGCGCGATTGACCTTTCTTGTTTCAAATTCCGTCTCCCCTCTCACCTGTCAAAAATCCCACTTCATTATATCCGTTTTCTTTCCTAACTTAAATACTAATTTTTTAGATTCTTCGTACCATTATGGTAAAATAGAAACGAAAGCACCTATTAGTGAATATTTCTTTCTTTTTCACTACAAGCGTCGCTCTTACAATCATTACAGTAAATTTTTATTTAGGGGGATCTACATGAATCAAACAATTGGGAGAATTGAAGAAATTTCATTTTATAGTGCATCACTTCAAGAAGATGTTACACTTCTCGTTTACTTACCGGTAAATTACACACCGCTGCACAAACATACAGTTGTCATTGCACAAGATGGCAGAGATTATTTTCAGCTTGGTAAAGCACACCGTGTAATTGAGCGCCTTCGTGAAACTGAAGAAATTGACCGTACAATTATTGTCGGTATTCCATATAAAAATGTACACGATCGTAAAGAAAAATATTTCCCAAATGAAGTAAAAAACGCTGCGTATATTCGTTTCCTTGCTCATGAACTTGCACCATATATCGATGAAAATTATCCAACGTACCAAATGGGAAAAGGTCGTGTGCTAATTGGAGATTCTCTCGGCGGAACAGTTTCCTTCATGACTGCACTTATGTATCCGCATACATTCGGTAAAGTCGTTATGCAATCACCATTTGTGGATGAAACAGTAATGAACTTAGCAAAAGACTTCAAAAATCCGGAGGCGCTGGAGCTTTATCACGTTATTGGGACAGAAGAAACAGCTGTAAAGCGCACTGATGGACAAGTATCTGATTTCGTAGGGCCGAACCGTGAGCTTAATACCCTTCTGACAGATAGAAATTTCATCACGCATTACGAAGAGTTTGAAGGCAATCATACGTGGAAATATTGGCAAACTGATTTACCGAAAGCTTTCTCTCATATGCTATCAATGAAATAATAGAGAGCAGTATTCAGAATAATTTGATATAATAGATTAAGAGAGTTATTTTCTCAAAACCTAACTAGACTTACAAAGGGAGGAATTGGAACATGAAATTAGGCATTGTAATTTTTCCATCAAAAATGATTCAAGATAAAGCGAACGGATTGCGTAAACGTTATGATCCGCACTACGCATTAGTTCCGCCACATATTACATTGAAAACACCCTTTGAGACGCAAGATGAACAATTAGAATCGATTGTAAACGAGTTACATACAATCGCAAGTAAAACGAACCCTTTCACCCTTCATGTTGGAAAAGTTGGTTCATTTGCACCTGTTAATAATGTTATTTATTTTAAAGTAGAAAAAACGCCTGAACTTACTTTCTTAAATGAGGAAATGCATAGCGGATTCTTTACACAAGAACGCGAATACGCTTTTGTACCTCATTTAACAATTGGACAAGGCTTATCAGATGCAGAGCATGCTGATGTACTAGGTCGATTACGTATGAAAGATTTTTATTACGAACAACCAATTGACCGTTTCCACCTACTATATCAATTAGAAAATGGAACATGGACTGTACACGAAACATTCCGCCTTGGAAAGGGGAACAACTAATTTGCATGCACAGATCGTACAAACGGACGAACAACTAAGAGATGCATTCTCTGTACGTAAGCAAGTATTTGTGAAGGAACAGCAAGTTTCTGCTGAAGAAGAGTATGATGAGTTTGAAGAAACTTCCATACACGTTGTTATATATGATAATGATGTTCCCGTTGGTGCTGGGCGTTTTCGCACCATTGATGGAATTGGAAAAATGGAACGCATTTGCGTACTAGCTTCCCATCGTAAAAAAGGTATTGGAAAAATTGTTATGGATGCACTTGAAGCATATGCGAAGGAAAACTCGCTATCAAAATTGAAGCTACATGCCCAAACACATGCTGAAGATTTCTATAAGAAACTTGGATATGTAACGAATTCTGATGTATTTATGGAAGCAAATATTCCTCATATCGTTATGATCAAAGAATTGTAATTTGAAAACAGGAGGTATCCCCTCCTGTTTTTTACATTGCTATTTTCTTTTTCTTCCGCTAAAGTTAAATGTTGATGCTATAGTTTTGAAGGTGAATATATGACACAAGAAAAATTTTCACAAAAATCATTAACGCACGCTGATATTCCACGTGCAACATATCATATTCCGAAAACATCTACCCATTTAATTAGGGAAGAAGATGCAGATGCGGCGTATTTCCGCGCTCTCGAACAGCAAAATGTATTTTTAAACGAAAAACAATTAGAGGCCGTACGAACGACAGAAGGTCCTGTTCTTACATTGGCTGGTGCCGGAAGTGGAAAAACATCTGTTTTAACAACTCGCGTAGGTTATTTAGTAAATGTAAAACAAGTTCATCCGCGAAATATTTTATTACTTACATTTACACAAAAAGCGGCTGAAGAAATCCGAAATCGCGTAGCCAATTTACCAGGTATGAATCATGCGGCAAGTAGCTATGTTGTTGCCGGTACGTTCCACTCTGTCTTTTTAAAATTGCTTCGTAGTCAAGGATATAATCAGCAAATTTTAGCAAACGAAAAACATAAACAAATTATGATAAAGAAAATTTTAAAAGAATTGCGTTTAAAAGACGATTATGATGCTGAAACGATGCTCGCAATGATTTCACTTGAGAAAAACAAGTTGAATCGCCCGAAAGATGTAAAAGCAAAAACACCCGTTGAACAAGAATTTAAAGAAGTATACGAGCGTTTTGAAGAAGTGAAACAACGATATAACTATATCGATTTCGATGACATCTTATTAGAAACATATTATATGTTAGAAAATAATGCTCCTTTACTTACCCAATTACAACAACGTTTTCACTATATTGAAGTAGATGAGTTCCAAGATACATCGTATGCACAATATGAAATTGTAAAATTGTTAGCTTCGCCAAGAAATAATTTGTTTATCGCAGGTGATGACGATCAGGCGATATATGGCTGGCGAGGAGCAAGTCACCAAATTATTTTATCTTTCCCAAAAGAATTTGATAACACTACGATTATTGCCCTTAATACGAATTATCGATCCAATCCTTTTATTGTCGGACTTGGAAATGAAGTTATCAAACTAAATCAAGAGCGTTTTGATAAAGAGCTATATTCTGTACGCGAAGAAGGTGTACAACCTTTTTACGCAAGACCGGCTACGACTCTTGATGAAGCAAATCAAATTTTGCAGCTCATTCAAGAAAAGGTAGATAGCGGTGAACGAAACTATAAAGATTTTTGTTTACTATATCGCACACATTCTGTAAGCCGTTCGTTACTTGATCAGCTTACCATTCATAAAATCCCGTTCATTAAGCACGGCGCGAGTCAGTCATTTTATGAACATTCTTTAATTAAGCCTGTATTAGATCATTTACGACTCGTAATTGAGCCGTTTCGATTAGAATCACTTTCAAATATATTACCAACGATGTATATCGGGCGTGATGATTGTATTTCATTTATTGAACGTGAACAATGGAAATATGGTGAAGGTCGTTTTCCTTCTCTTCTTCATTTCTTATTATTAAATCCAAGCTTAAAACCTTTTCAAGTGAAAAAGGTAAATGAGCGTATCGATTTTATTAAATTTATAAAAGAATTAGAACCGAAAAAAGCATTAAAAGAAATTATTCATGGTAAAGGAAAGTATTTAGAGTACTTACAAAGTAACGATCGTTCTTCCTTTACGATGCATAAAGATATACAAGAAGAAATGTTAGAAGAATTAATGGAGTCGGCAAATCGTTTCACCGACATTCCAGCTTATTTACAATTTGTTGATGAAGCCATTCAAGGACAAAAAGAAATGGAAGCATTAAAAACAATGCCGCAAAAAGATGCTGTTTCGCTTATGTCTATTCATAACGCAAAAGGTCTTGAATTTCCATGCGTCTTTTTACTTGGAGCGAGCGATGGTATTCTGCCCCACACTTCTTCTTTAAAAGATGCTAACGACCGTGTTACAGAGACTTCTGAAGCTTTAGAAGAAGAACGCCGACTACTTTATGTCGCGATTACACGTGCAAAGGAAGAACTGTACATTTCCTCTCCGCAATTTTTTAGAGGAAAAAAATTAGACATATCTCGTTTTTTATACACTGTGCGAAAAGATTTACCTAAAAAGACATCCACTAAATAAGGATGTCTTTTTTTATATTGCATTATGTACATCCCTACTATATAAATTCCCTGCTTTTATCGTAAGAATTAACGTAATATCAACCATATCCCGTTCATATTGTAGTAGTGTATGTCAGAACTCACGAGAAGGAGTGAACATAATGAGCTGCAATTGTAACGAAGACCATCATCACCATGATTGTGATTTCAACTGTGTATCAAATGTCGTTCGTTTTATACATGAATTACAAGAATGCGCAACTACAACATGCGGATCTGGTTGCGAAGTTCCCTTTTTAGGAGCACATAACACTGCATCAGTAGCAAATACACGTCCTTTTATTTTATACACAAAAGCTGGCGCACCATTTGAAGCATTTGCACCATCTGCAAACCTTACTAGCTGCCGATCTCCAATTTTCCGTGTCGAGAGTATAGATGATGATGATTGCGCTGTGCTCCGTGTATTAAGTGTCGTATTAGGTGATAGTTCCCCTGTACCACCTACTGACGATCCAATCTGTACGTTTTTAGCTGTGCCAAATGCAAGATTAGTATCAACCTCCGCTTGTATTACTGTTGATTTAAGTTGTTTCTGTGCGATTCAATGCTTACGCGATGTTACGATTTAAATCTAAATAATGAGTTAAGCATGGATTGGGTGGCAGAATTATCTGCCACCCAATCCATGCTTAAAGAGTATTATTATGTAAATTTCTTAAAATTGGGAACTTGTCTAGAACATAGAACCTGTCCTTTTCATTAACTGAAAGTAGAAACAGATAAAGGAGTGAAAAACATGTTCTCTTCTGATTGCGAATTTACTAAAATTGATTGCGAGGCAAAACCAGCTAGTACACTACCTGCCTTCGGTTTTGCTTTCAACGCGTCTGCACCTCAGTTCGCTTCATTATTTACACCACTACTATTACCTAGCGTAAGTCCAAACCCAAATATTACTGTTCCTGTAATAAATGATACAGTAAGTGTCGGAGATGGCATTCGAATTCTACGAGCTGGTATTTATCAAATCAGTTATACATTAACAATTAGTCTTGATAACGCACCTGTTGCACCAGAAGCTGGTCGTTTCTTCTTATCATTAAATACACCAGCTAACATTATTCCTGGATCAGGTACAGCGGTTCGTTCTAACGTTATTGGTACTGGTGAAGTAGACGTATCCAGCGGTGTTATTCTTATTAACTTAAACCCTGGTGACTTAATTCAAATCGTACCAGTTGAATTAATTGGAACTGTAGACATCCGTGCAGCAGCATTAACAGTTGCACAAATTAGCTAGTAAAAAGCGGTATTTCTGATTCAGAAATACCGCTTTTTTATATGTATAATAAAAAACACTCACAATAACATGAGTGTTTCATTCTTCATAGTGTTTTATTGTGTTCTTCTTTTTCCCACAATTACATCCCTTTTTCTTCACAAACCCTTGTTGTTGCAATTGTTCTTGATATGCCTGTTGTTGTGCTTGGTGTTGTTGCTGTATTTGATACCATTGCTGCAGGTCATACGAATTTCGCCTTGGATTATTGCTCACAGCAAACATCTCCTCTACTGTCAATTCTGTCTATTTACTATATGAACAACTCTTTATTTCCGTTCCCTCATTCTTTTAAACTCCGCTTTTTCTCGTACTATGAAAGTATATTATTCTCCCATAAAATATCCTGTAATCGTTTCAATGATTGCTGCTGCTCCTGCAATAGCTAATAATGCAAGTAACGGCTCTGCAACGATCGGAATCCAATTATATAAAACTAATAAAAAAGCACTAACCCATACACCTGTACACCAATAACAGCTTAATAATTCGCCAATCCACTTTCTTAATCCTTTACCTTTTACTTTTGTAAAAGTTGATACACTTCCATCCGGCTCTGTAATCTCTAATTCATCAATAAATGGTCTTCGCAAAAAGCCTGTAATTTTATCATAAACAATTAAACGAGTGAGCCTAAAAGCAGCTAACGCGAAAATAAAAAATAAAAGCCAGCTTGTAAACAGCATAATTCCACCTTCCCTTATCCTCTTTCGCCTATTTAAAAAAAAAGGTCTTGAGATTGTGACCAAATCTCCTCGACTCCAATATCTTATTAATGTAAATACAAACAAGAAGATAAGGAGTGACATTAATGAGTTGTAACGAAAATAAACACCATGGCTCTTCTCATTGTGTAGTTGACGTTGTAAAATTCATCAATGAATTACAAGATTGTTCTACAACAACGTGTGGATCTGGTTGTGAAATTCCATTTTTAGGCGCACACAATACTGCATCAGTAGCAAATACACGCCCTTTTATTTTATACACAAAAGCTGGAGCACCATTTGAAGCATTTGCACCATCTGCAAACCTTACTAGCTGCCGATCTCCAATTTTCCGTGTGGAAAGTGTAGATGATGATAGCTGTGCTGTACTACGTGTATTAAGTGTAGTATTAGGTGATAGCTCTCCTGTACCACCTACTGATGACCCAATTTGTACGTTTTTAGCTGTACCAAATGCAAGACTAGTATCGACATCTACTTGTATTACTGTAGATTTAAGCTGTTTCTGTGCGATTCAATGCTTACGCGACGTTACTATCTAATAAGTGAAGTAAACTAAAAAACTATTGGGGTGGTAGAAGGTTTCTACCACCTTTACATATTTAAAAGCCGGCCATATCAATCGATTTTATCTCTTCTATAGATAACCTAATATCTCTCATACTATTTGGCGGCATAATGGCTACAATTCCATTACGATACGAGATGATCGATCCAACATATGAGATTGTAGCTGTTTTTATTCTGCACCTTACTTTCGGAATATAATGAGGGCGATTTAATAAAAAATGAATCTTCTCTTCATTATTCATATCCTTAAATGATTTATTATACGGGACAGTTCTCACTGACTCTTGCTGTTCTTGTACTTGTTCCTCTTCTTCTGTTTTTTCTTCTACTTGTTCTTCTTGTTGCTCTTCTTGTTGTTCTATTACCTCTTCCACAGCACTACTTACAACATTTTCGTTTCTATTCCTTTCCTCTTTTCGATCCTCATTTTCAAAGTTTGTTAAAATAATTCTTTTTATTTTCGGTGCAGCAAGTTCCAAACTTACTTGCGTAATATATAACAACGGTTTTCCAACTGTTGAACTTTTATTTTTATTCTTCACACTCGTCCCTCCCACTTCCATACGTAGCTGAATAAATCGTGTACTATTATACTTATATTCATAACGTGGTAAGAACTTTCGTTAAAAATCGTTCTTTCTAAGAACAAATAAAAAGGACAATCTCAACATGTAGAGATTGTCCTTTAAAAATTAATATTATATTTATCCTAAGATATGATACCCTGAATCAACGTGAATGTTTTCTCCTGTTACGCCGCGTGCTAAATCACTGAATAAGAATACTGCTGTATCCCCAACTTCTTCTTGTGTTGTTGTACGACGAAGTGGTGCGCGCTCCTCAATTTCTCTTAAGATTGAGTTAAAGTCGCCTACACCTTTTGCAGATAACGTACGAATTGGACCTGCAGAAATAGCATTAACGCGAATGCCATGTTGACCTAAATCGTTAGCTAAATATTTCACGCTCGCTTCTAATGAAGCTTTCGCCACACCCATAACGTTATAGTTTTTCACAACGCGCTCGCCGCCAAGATATGTTAACGTTAAAATATTTCCGCCTTCTGTCATTACTTTCTTCGCTTCTCTTGCTACAGCTGTTAAAGAGAATGCACTAATATTTTGTGCAAGTAAAAATCCATCGCGAGAAGTATCTACAAATTCACCTTTTAAGTCGTCACGATTTGCAAAAGCAATACAGTGTGCAACACCGTGAATTGTACCAACTTCTTGCTTGATTGTTTCAAAACAAGCTGTAAGTTCTTCATCATTTGTTACATCACAAGGTAATACAAGTGATTCTTGTCCTTCTAATGTATCCGCTAATTCACGAACATTTCTCTCTAAACGTTCTCCTGCATATGTGAAGATTAATTTTGCACCTGCATTATGCAAAGAGCGAGCAATTCCCCATGCAATACTTCTTTGGTTCGCAACGCCCATAACAACAAATGTTTTCCCTTGTAATAGTTCCATGATATATCCTCCCAGAAATACTTATACTTGTTATTAGTACCTGATACTATAATTATAGTAACATAAAACCTCTTAAAGGCAAACAAAAAAGTCATTAACTTAAAATTGTTAATGACTTTTGGTTTCTATAAAAAAACGCTCTAATCCTTCTTCCCAAGAAGGTATTTGCAAAAAACCATTTAATCGTAGCATGTTATGTTGGAAAATAGAATATTTCGGCCTTGCTGCTGCAGCCCCAAATTCTTCGGTTGAAACAGGTAACACATTCACCTTCATATTTGCATACGAAAATATTTTCTTTGCAAATTCAAACCAAGAACATGATCCTGTATTGGATACGTGATACGTACCGTATAAAGAAGTATGAATGAGCTTATTAATCATCACATTTAAATCCGCCACATACGTAGGAGAACCGATTTGATCCGCTACAACAGATATTTCTTCTCTTTCTTTCCCTAATCGTATCATCGTTTTCACAAAATTATTTCCATACTTACCATATAACCACGATGTACGAACGATAAAGTATTTATTATGTAACTCTTTGACGAACTGCTCTCCCGCATATTTAGAAGCCCCGTATATATTGATCGGCGCCGGATTATGAAATTCATCGTACCCCTCCGGTCTGTCGCCTTGAAATACATAATCCGTACTAATATAAACTAACTTCGCCCCAACTAATTGTGAAGCAACCGCTACATTTCGAGCCCCTATTGCATTTATTACATAAGCAAGATCTCGCTCTTTCTCAGCTTGATCAACCTTCGTATAGGCTGCACAATGAATAATGATATGTGGCCTTATTTCTTGTACCACTTGCTGCACTTGGGATATATTTGTTATATCTAGTAACTTTTTATCAAATGGATATATGTCATATTCTGCAGGATTTAACTCTTCTTGTAGTTGCTTTCCTAATTGACCATTTGCTCCTGTTATGATAACCCGCTCTTTCATTTATATGCCCCTTACTTTTTTAATGGTTTCCACCACTCCTCATTCTTCTCATACCATTGCACCGTTTCTTGCAATCCTTGCTCAAACGTATACTTCGGTTCCCAATCAAATTCATTCTTCATTTTCTCTGCGTCAATCGCATAACGGCGGTCGTGTCCTAAACGGTCTGTCACATATTCAATATCTTTTTTCGTTTTTCCTAAGAGAGTAATAATTTGCTCCACAACTTCTACATTTGTTTTTTCATTATTTCCGCCTATATTATATACCTCTCCTATACGGCCCTTATGCAGAACAACGTCAATCGCACTACAATGATCTGTTACATGTAACCAATCTCTTACATTTAATCCATCGCCATATAACGGTAATTTTTTTCCTTCGAGCGCATTCGTAACCATTAACGGGATTAATTTTTCAGGATATTGATACGGCCCATAGTTATTGGAACAACGCGTTACTATAACTGGTAATTGATATGTTTTATAATAAGCTAAAGCTATCATATCGGCGCTCGCTTTGCTTGAAGAATATGGACTATTTGGAGCTAACGGTGTTTCCTCGGTAAATCGCCCTGTTTTTCCTAACGAGCCATACACCTCATCCGTTGATACTTGCACGAGTTTAATATGCGGATATTTTTTTACTAATTCTAGTAAGGTGACCGTCCCAATTACATTTGTATCATAAAAAGGAATTGGATTTTCAATACTACGATCCACATGTGATTCAGCTGCGAAATTGACGATTACTTGCACATCACGTTCCTTAATAACATGCTCCAGCAGCTCTCCATTTTGAATTTCCCCTTTTACAAAATAGTAATTCGGATGATCTTGAATAGACTTTACATTATTTAAGTTTCCACTATATGTTAATGCATCAAAATTAATAATTTTATATGTTTCATAGCTTTGTAACATATAATGTACAAAATTGCTTCCAATAAATCCGGCCCCACCCGTTACTAATATATTCATATAACAACTCTCCTACTCAAAAACTATCTTCACATTCCTGAAGTAATGGTAATATTCGATCTTTATCAGACAAAATAGGACTTGTTACCGGCCATGGAATTGCTAATTCTTTATCGTTCCAAAGTACCCCTGAGTCATGATCGGCACTATAATACTCATCTACTTTATACATAACAATCGTATGCGGGACAAGTGTACAAAAACCATGTGCAAATCCTTTTGGCACTAATAATTGCCGATGATTATCCGCACTTAAAATATATCCTCTCCACTGTTTAAACGTTGGTGAATCTTTTCTCAAATCTACGATAATGTCATAGATTGCCCCTTGCATAACTTGAATAAGTTTCGTTTGTGCTTTCGGATTTTTTTGAAAGTGTAATCCGCGAATCGTTCCCGCTTCCGCTGAATACGAAACATTATCCTGTACAAATGAATGCGTAACCCCTAATGTTTCTAGCACCTTCTTATTATAACTTTCAGTAAAAAAGCCACGATCATCTCCAAATAACCTCGGTTCCAACAATTTTGCGTCGGTAAAGTTTGTTTCTATAACTTTCATATTCTCACCTATTCTCCGTTAAACTGTTTACCAAAGTTTATATCCCGTGCTAACGCATTCGCTCTTTGAAGAGAAACATGAGTTCCCGCATCAGTCCACCAACCGCTCATTTCATTATAAGTAAGTACCCCTCGCTTTAAATACCAATTATTGATATCTGTAATTTCAAGTTCTCCCCTTGCGGAAGGTTTTAATTCTTTTATATAAGAAAAAACTTTCGAATCATACAAATAAATTCCTGTAACTGCATAGGAACTTTTCGGCTCTTTCGGCTTTTCTTCAATTTCAATTATTTTTCGGTTTTGAATATTTGCCACGCCAAATCTCTCCGGATCATCTACAGATTGCAGCAGTACTTTCGCACCTTCTTTTTGATTTGTAAACTCTTCAACATACGGACGAATATCATCTGAAAAAATATTATCACCTAATATAACTACCATGCGATCATTCCCAACAAAATCTTCACAAAGCCCTAATGCTTGTGCAATTCCGCCAGCTTTATCTTGCACACGATACGTAAAGGACACGCCAAACTCTTGACCGCTCCCTAAAAAACTAACAACATCTCCCATATGTTCTTTACCTGTAATAATCATAATATCTGTAATTTCGCATTGTTTTAGCTTATATACCGCATGATAAATCATCGGATACCGACCAACAGGAAGTAAATGTTTATTCGTTACTTTTGTTATTGGATATAATCTCGATCCAGTACCACCTGCTAAAATAATTCCTTTCACTTTGCATCTCTCCTTTATGATGGAGATAATATATCTTTGTAATGTTCTACAAACACTTTCCGGTACTTCTCATATGTATCCGCATCAAACTCATCCCCGTTGTAATGAATACACCATAAATTCGCTTGATTTGGAATACCGATTAAATAACCAGCCCTTTGAAATTCTAAAGACTGTGATACATCATAAAAGTGAAACCCTTGAAACAAATCTTCTCGCCACGGAATATCATACTGCGTTGCCATGAATAAGCCATCAATTGCCTGAACTGACAAAAATGGTTGATTACCATAAAAAACCTGATCTAAATTTAATAATTGATAATTCCGTCTTCTATACTCAATCACTTTCCCTACTAAATTTTTCCCTTCCCACCATATCCCGTTATTCGGTAAAAACTGAGCCCCAGCGACTCCTATTAAACCAAGCTTTTCATTTTCTTTAAAAAGAGATATAAGTGTAGAAAACATGTCTCGATTAATAAGATATGTATCTTGATGTATATACACTTTGTATTTCGCTGGATATGAAAGGGCTCGGTTGTATGCACTTGCCATACTTTGTGCATCTCGTATCGGAAAAATTTGCACCACATAACCTGGGGGAACAAAAATGTTTCTTATTTGGCTCTCACATTGTTTGAAAAGCTCCTCATTATTTACACAAACAACGACTAATATTGTATGATCTTTCATTTTTGTCCCCCCTTTTATTCTTCCTTATTTACATCTGACATATATTGTTCCACAAATATTTTCCGATACTTTTCATAGTTCGTCATATTCACATCAAAATGATAATGGATACACCAAGCATCGCGCTGTACAGGTACACCAACTGTATATCCTGCTTTTTTAAATTCAAATGATTGAGATACATCATAAAAATCGAATCCGTCAAATAAGTCTTCTCGCCACGGAACATCATATTGTGTCGCCATTAATAAACCATCAATACATTCTACAGGAATAAATGTTTTTGATTCATGATACGGTTGTTCTAAACTTGCCATATAAAACAAATCATTCATATAACCAATGACCTTTCCTACAATTCCACGCCCTTCGTTCCATACACCAGTCGGAGGAACATATTGCGCTCCAACCATCCCAATCATACCAAGGTGTTCATGTTCCTCAAATAATTGAAGTAATCTGTATAAAAAAGCTCTATTTATAATAAAAACATCTTGATGTAAATACACTTTATACTTCGCTGGATGCGAAATAGCTTGATTGTATCCACTCGTCATACTTTTCGCATTTCGAATCGGCATAAATTGTACAATATACCCTGGCGGTACTAACAATTGCAATATATGTCGCACGCAGTTTGCATACAATTTCCGATCATTTATACATGTAACAAATAATATTGTTTTGTCTGCAGTACTCATAATTGTGATTTTTCAGCTTCAATAATATACTGAAATACAACTGTCTCAGCCATGAAGCCACTTCCAAGACGATATTTTTTACAAATTCCATATAACTCCTCAATAAGCGGTTCATACATTTTATGATCAACATATACACGATCTACTTTACTAATAATATATCCTGCTTTTAAAAACATTCGGAGCATTTCATTAAATGTAAAGAAACGAATATGTGTTTTATCTAATAAACCATATTCTGTATACGTCCAGTTTCCGGCAAGTAAGGGAGCTAATACTGAAATATGAGCAACGTTTGGTATACTTGCTAAAATCACACCATTTTTCTTTATATATGGCTTTACTTTTTCTATCACAGCCCACGGATCAAATAAATGCTCTAATACATCTCCAAATATGACGCAATCAAATTGTCCCTCCTCATAAGGAAGATCTATTTTTTCTATATCCCCTAAAATAACATGATCTAGTCTTTCTTTCGCTTTTTCTGCCGCCTCTGGAAATGCCTCAATTCCTGATACACGTGTACCATTTTCTTTAATAGCTGCTCCCAATGCACCGCCCGAGCAACCAATATCAAGAACTTCTTTCCATTCCTTTTTTATATGCTTTAATAAATTCGGATTCGCTGCATTATAATAATGCTCAGATTTTTCTTCATATAAAGAACTTTTTTCGCGATTCATTTCACACACTCCTTATGCAAATTGAATTAGAAATATAAATCTCATATGAATTCTATAAAGTGCAGATTTTGTCATCCTCCACTGATTATTAGCCCACAAATAGCAGTATAAAATCTTTTATCTATATTGGTTACGTTACTGATACTCTAATATATAACCAATCTATTAGAGTTAGAATAAAGATAAATCATTTCTAAAAAATGAAACCTATTACACTTTATATGGTTTATCAAAAACCCCCCGAAAATATTTACGGTTATATTCAATTGCAGCATTATTCGGAACATAAGAAGCTGCTAATTCATTGTAATAATACGCTTTATCCTGCTCTCCTAACCTGCTATAACAAATACACATTTGTAAATAAGGTAGCCATGTGTAGCTAGCTGGACTATGGAAAGGACTTTCCGTTGCCATTGGTACTTCCGTTGCAAGTTTAAACCAAAATATCGCTTCATTATATTTTTCTTGTTCCATATATATATATCCTATTCTTGTACAATTCTCTCCTCTAGGGACGTCATACCGAAACGACTTCACACAAGATTCGATTGCCTTCTCCCACATTCCGAGCTTCGCATAGCAATCTCCTAGCTTACCACATGCATAAATTTTTTCTTCATACCATCCTTCGTCTTGATTAAGAAATGTTTCATATAGAAGAACTGCATCATCATATTTTTGGTTATCCGTAGATTCATTTGCGTAATAAAATAAATCTCTCGGACTCAATTCTTCACCTGCAGCTACAGTATTTTGAAAAATTTTCAAATTACGATCTGTTACTTTTTTTTCTTTTTTATGTGTAATAGCAACATTACTACTAAAAACCTCACCAGAGATAGCTAAATACTCATGAACCTTTCCAAACCATTGAAATTGTTTTTCACGCTTTACAAGTCGATTTCTTTTTGTACAATATAAAGGTTTCCCGTTAGAATCCATTGCAAGGTGATAAGGCATCGAAACAGCATCAATTTTAGGATCTATTTCTCTTTTTAAAAGTTTCAATGCTTCTTGAGCATCTTCTAATAATACGTCATCTGCATCTAGCCACAATATATACTCTTGCGTCGCTTTTGAAAAAGAAAAATTTCTTGCTGCTGCAAAATCATCAATCCACTGGAAATCATATATGTTAGAAGTGTATTTCTCTACGATTTCTTTCGTTCGATCGACGGAACCTGTATCAACCACTATAATTTCATCCACAATTTTTTCAACTGAGTCTAAACAACGGGCTATTGTCTTCTCCTCATCTCGAACAATCATACATAAACTAATTGTAATTCCTTGCTTGTTCAACATAATCACCCTCTTCCAAATCAATCATATGTTATACATATACTAAACTTTCCATTTTTTTAAATTGTTCAAGTAGTTTAAGATTTCTTTTCAATAATTCAAATGTCCGTGTCATTTTCTTTCGGTTTTGCATCTACTATATAATGAACGCTTTATGGAGGTGAATTTATGTCAAATAATAATTATTCAAATGGATTAAACCCCGATGAATCTTTATCAGCTAGTGCATTTGACCCTAATCTTGTAGGACCTACATTACCACCGATACCACCGTTTACCCTTCCTACCGGACCAACTGGGCCGACTGGACCGACTGGGCCAACTGTACCAACTGGGCCGACTGGACCGACTGGGCCGACTGGACCGACTGGGCCAACTGTACCAACTGGACCAACTGGGCCAACTGGTGCTACTGGACCGACTGGACCAACTGGACCAACTGGAGACACTGGTACTACTGGACCAACTGGGCCAACTGGAGACACTGGTGCTACTGGACTGACTGGGCCAACTGGAGACACTGGTACTACTGGACCGACTGGGCCAACTGGAGACACTGGTGCTACTGGACTGACTGGGCCAACTGGAGACACTGGTGCTACTGGACTGACTGGGCCAACTGGTGCTACCGGACTGACTGGACCGACTGGGCCGACTGGGCCATCCGGACTAGGACTTCCAGCAGGACTATATGCATTTAACTCCGGTGGGATTTCTTTAGATCTAGGAATTAATGATCCAGTACCATTTAATACTGTTGGATCTCAGTTTGGTACAGCAATTTCTCAATTAGATGCTGATACTTTCGTAATTAGTGAAACTGGATTCTATAAAATTACTGTTATCGTATATACTGCGGCAGTCAGCCTATTAGGTGGTCTTACAATTCAAGTAAATGGAGTACCTGTACCAGGTACTGGAACAAGTTTAATCTCACTTGGAGCACCTATCGTTATTCAAGCGATTACACAAATTACGACAACTCCATCATTAGTTGAAGTAATTGTTACAGGGCTTGGGCTATCATTAGCTCTTGGTACGAGTGCATCTATTATTATTGAAAAAATCGCTTAATTTTTTACTTAGCAGTAAAACTGATATCAGTTTTACTGCTTTTTCAATTTCAAATTCAATCATGAAACATTCAGTACCTACATAATCATATTGTTGTATGACATTTTGCAGGAGGCACAAATATGGAAAGTAAATCTGCTGTTCAGCTTTATCTCGAATTGCTAAAGAAGACAATTTTATTTGAAATATGGTTAGAATATGAGGCATACTTACCGGCATCTCTACATATTTCGAAAGAACTAGAATTCGAACCAGTTACAGTCCCTCTCCCTTTATTCATTAAGCAATATGCCGAAAACCATAACTTAAAAATTGTAAAACCAAATGTCTCAAAAAGTGAACGTCATGATGGAATGGATTGGCCAAGAGCAGCACATAGCATGATTGGTCGAGAACGTATGAACCAATTACAAGAGGCGATGGAAACCGTTGTTCGTGAAAATATAGAAGGTGATTTTATTGAAACAGGTGTATGGCGCGGAGGATCATGCATTTTTATGAATGGGTTTTTACAAGCAAACAACATTACGGATCGTAATGTGTGGGTCGCAGATTCATTTGAAGGTTTACCAGCACCGAATCTAGAACAATATCCAAAAGATTACGGTGATTATTTACACACATTCGATTACTTACGCGTCTCTTTAGAACAAGTACAAGAGAATTTCAAAAAATATGATTTACTAAATGATCAAGTGAAATTTTTAAAAGGTTGGTTTAAAGATACTTTACCAACAGCACCAATTGAAAAAATAGCAATTGCACGGCTTGATGGTGATATGTACGAATCCACTATGGATGGTCTCGTGAACTTATATGATAAAGTTTCTAAAGGGGGCTATATAATTATCGATGACTATGGGCTACCGCCATGCGCTGAGGCTGTGACAGACTTTAGAAATCACCGAAATTTAAAAGCCCCTATTACTAAAATTGATGTATTTGGAGTTTATTGGAGAAAAGAATAAAAAGATTTAATCTATAGGAGATCCCATTTTTACTCATCCCTCTCTCACTTCTAACCTAATAAAATATTTGTTTCGGAATCTCCTTACATATTACAATTGTTTCCCTGTGTTCTCTCACTACACATTGAAAATTTTATCAATAGCATTACTGGGAATAAATAGATGAAGCGTATACTGTTTGCTGCATATTTTCACACAAGAAAGGGGTATACTCATGAGCGAACTTAACAAAGAAATAACTTTGCTCCCTCCTCCTGAACTCGTCCAATATGTAGGTGGCGACTTCAAAGAAGTTGGAAAAGAGTTCCTAACACATTTTATTCAAATTGGCGCTTTAAAATCAAATGAAAAAGTATTAGATGTAGGCTGTGGTGTCGGTCGCATGGCTGTACCATTAATGAATTATTTAACTGATGATGGAGCGTATTATGGATTTGATTTATTTAAAGATGGAATTACTTGGTGTCAAAATAATATTGCAACTATACGTAATAATTTTCATTTTGAACATGTTGACATATATAATCAATTCTATAATCCAGAAGGAAAAGAAGATGCCTCTCAATATCGTTTTCCATACGAAGATGAGACATTTGATTTCATTTTTTTAACTTCTGTATTTACGCATCTTCTTCCAAAAGAATTAGAACATTACCTATCTGAGATTGTACGCGTGTTAAAAAAAGACGGGCGATGTTTTATTACGTTCTTTTTAATAAACCCGGAGTCATCCTATTATTTGAATGCAGGACTAAGTACATTAGGATTTTATCATCAAATTGAAAATTGTTATGTCGTAAATAAAGATATTCCTAATTTTGCAGTTGCTTATCCTGAAACAAATATTTATTCTCTATTAAATCAATACGGCTTAGAAGTAATAAATAAACCATATTACGGTTTATGGTGCGGTAGACATGAATATACAAGTTATCAAGATATTGTTATTACAAAAAAAAGAGTCTGAAAGGAAGTTACGTATGACGAGCGAAAAGGATCTACCGCTTGTTTCCATTCTTATTCCCACTTATAATCGGCCTCATTATTTCAAAATCGCTCTAGAAAGTGCTTTAGCACAAACTTACTCAAATATTGAAATCATCATCGGTGATGATAGTACAAATGATGAGACAGAAACTTTAATACATGAACAGTATTTACCACATTATAAAAACGTCACCTACATTCGAAACACCCCTTCCCTAGGACAATTTCACAATGACCTTATGCTCCTAGAGAAATCGAATGGTGAGTATATAAATTTTCTAATGGACGATGATGTATTTTATAAACATAAAATACAAAAAATGATGGCCTATTTTGAGCAAGATACCAATAAAGCTCTGGCTCTTGTTACTTCTTACCGAGTACGTATTGATGATCACGGCGACTTAATAGGCGATGCCCATCCAACACAAAGGTTATATAGCGAAGATACCCCATTAAACGGAATGTTTTTAGGCGACTGGATGCTAAAGGAGGGCCACAACATTATCGGTGAACCTACAACTACTTTGTTCCGAAAAGAATTGCTTACTGAACCTTTTGGCACGCTTAAAGAGCGACAGTATTCTTGTAGTGTTGATATGGCCTCATGGATTTCTTTACTTTCTAAAGGAGATGCAGTATACATTTCCGAGCCCTTAAGTCAATTTCGATATCACGCTGGACAACAAATACACAATAAGCTCCTTCAAGGGTGTGAAGATTTCACACACCTCGTCATAACGGCAAAAGAATATGGATTTTTACAAAATACTACAGACTATAGAACAGCCCTACTTAGTGCTTACAAATGGTGTAAAAGTTCCTTAAAATACTACCTTCATCAACTAGATATTTTTCCTGACGCACATGTACGTCTTTCCCATTGTTTGGTTATAATTATTAAAGAGTTAAACAATTAAACTACTCTGCAAAATCAAAAATGTATGGACTATTTGTGCATTATTCGTATAGTCCATACATTTTTTCTCATACTATAAAATCCATTACTATAAAGAGCAGTAGAAAGGAATACATACATTGAAAGATCCAAATTCTCAATATCAAATAGACTACGTATTACTATTCATCTTATTTGCCATTGGGACTGTTAGTTGCTTTGCAATTGCAAGTGCACAAGTTTCTTTACCACCATTTTTGCAAAATGTAAATTTTGTATTAAAGCAAATCCAATGGTACTTCATTGGATTTATAGCCATTGGTATCATTATGATTATTGATTTCGATCGTTATCAAAAAATTGCTTGGTATTTATATAGCTTTGCATTGGTACTACTTATTGGACTAGAATTTCAAGTACCAGGTGCCATTACAATAAAAGGTGCTACCGCTTGGTACAGGCTCCCAAGCATCGGAAATTTCCAGCCTTCCGAAATTATGAAATTGTTTTTAATTATCGTCACCGGACGAATTATAGCAAATCACAATGAGAAATATTTTTATCGAACAATACACGACGATTTTTTATTACTCGGAAAAATATGCGCAACAAGTTTGCCGCCCCTACTACTTATCGCAAAGGAACCTGATTTAGGAAACACAATGGTAATTTCAGCTATGCTCGCAGCAATGATACTAGTTTCTGGTATACGTTGGCGTTTTATTTTCGGATTAGTTTCCGGTATTTTTGCAACTGCCGTTACATTAACGTATATTTTTTTTACTCATACAAAATTCTTTAAAGCACATATTTTACAAGAATATCAACTAAACCGTTTCTACGGCTGGTTAGCACCATACAAATATGATGCGCAAGGGTATCAATTAAGGCAAGCTTTCTTGGCTACTGGATCAGGGGAAATGCAAGGAAAAGGTTGGGAAAATGGACAAGTATACTTTCCAGAACCACATACAGATTTTATTTTCACTAATGTCGCTGAACAATTCGGCTTTTTAGGCGCAAGTGTCATTATTACACTTTTTTTCCTACTTATTTTCCGCATGATTCATATCGCTTTAGAAAGTAACGACCCTTTCGGTAGTTACATTTGTGCTGGTACAATCGGAATGTTTACTTTTCAAGTATTTCAAAATATCGGGATGACTATCGGATTACTACCTATTACAGGAATCACATTACCTCTTATGAGCTACGGAGGAAGTTCCTTACTCACATATATGATAGCGATCGGATTTGTTTTAAACGTTCGTTCAAGAACGAAAATCTTTATGTTTAACTAAGGCACAAAAACCGTATATTTTTATCTCTATCCTTTTTTAGATATACTAATAAAAAATATGATGGAGGTTTAAATATGAAATATGACATTATAGGGGATATACATGGATGCTTACAAGAGTTTCAAAATTTAACAGAGAAGCTAGGGTATAACTGGAGTAGCGGTCTACCGGTTCACCCTGACCAACGTAAACTTGCATTCGTTGGCGATATTACAGACCGTGGTCCTCATTCATTGCGTATGATCGAAATTGTATGGGAACTTGTCATACATAAGAAAGAAGCTTATTACGCTCCTGGAAACCACTGTAATAAACTATACCGATTTTTCCTTGGGCGTAATGTGACAGTCGCTCACGGACTTGAAACAACTGTCGCTGAATATGAGGCACTTCCTTCTCATAAACAAAACATGATAAAAGAAAAATTCATCACACTTTACGAGCAATCCCCTTTATATCACGTACTCGATGAGAAAAGATTACTTGTATGTCACGCTGGCATTCGGCAAGATTACATAGGAAGACAAGATAAAAAAGTACAAACCTTTGTATTATATGGCGATATTACAGGAGAAAAACATGCTGACGGCTCACCTGTCCGTCGCGACTGGGCGAAGGAGTATAAAGGAACAGCTTGGATTGTATATGGACATACACCGGTAAAAGAACCTCGCTTTGTAAATCATACAGTCAATATTGACACTGGCGCTGTATTTGGTGGCAGACTAACTGCGCTACGTTATCCAGAAATGGAGACCGTTTCCGTTCCTTCCTCCCTGCCTTTTGTCCCTGAAAAATTTCGCCCAATTTCATAATCCATATGTAATACTTACGAAGGATTACCGTATCATTTAGGCGTCTCTCATATAAAAAATGGGTAGAGTCATTAAAAAAAGATGCAATAAAGTGCGTCTTTTTTTAATGACACGGCATATACTGTCGCAGGAGGTGACAGAATGAAGAAAAAATCTTCTAAACAAAAAAGAAAATGCCCGCCTTTTTATCTGCCTATGTACGGAATTAACAACTGGTGTAGCATTCGAGCTGCAGCTTTAGAAGAACTGGAAGAACAAGAGGCATCCCCCAAAAACAAAGCTCGACCAAAATATGTCTCTTTAGAAAATGCTGTAATGAGCCGCATCATTGATAATCAAATAACAAAGAGGCAGCAAAAAAACAAACCTCTCTCTACTCATACTGAACAGGTTGTGCCTTCTGAGCAAGCAGAGAAGAAGACAGAAGAAAATATCCCTGTAGCAATAAATAAAAAAGCGGAATCAGAAATTCCAGCTGCTATTATAAATCAAGTAAAAAAAATAAAAGAAGCATTAGCACCATCAGGTGATAGACAAACAGAAAAAACTATCATCATTCACCCCCCTACACCTGAAAATTCAAAAGTAAAAAAAGGGGGACGGTATGTACATGCAGAGGGGCTTCACTCTCATGCAGAGGGTACAGCTTCACATGCAGAAGGGCTTCTTACACATGCAAAAGGTTCTTTCTCTCATGCGGAAGGATCAAAAACGAAAGCAACTGGACATAGTTCCCATAGTGAAGGAAGTGAAACGACAGCAGGTGGCTCTTATTCTCATGCGGAAGGTAAACATACAATCGCTTTAGGCGAAGCAGCACATGCAGAAGGAACCGCGACTATCGCTAACGGATTCTCTTCTCATGCGGAAGGTAATCATACAATCGCTTTAGGCGAAGCAGCACATGCAGAAGGAACCGCGACTATCGCTAACGGATTCTCTTCTCATGCGGAAGGTAATCATACATCAACAGCTCACTTTGCAGGTAGCCATATTATGGGGCGCTTCGGTACAGCAGAAGAATCTTATTCTTGGTTTATTGCAAACGGCACAAATGAAACCGATCATAATATCGGTGCAAAGTGGCTTGCTCATAATGGAGAAATGTACATTGATGGGGCTTCTTATAATGCAAGCGGAACTGATTTTGCACAAATGTTTGAAGCAGTAGACAATACTCTTATTGATGTAGGTTATTTCGTTACATTTAGTAGCGAAGAAAAGATTCGAATCGCTACTTCAAACGATTCATTCATCTTAGGAATATCTAGTGCTACCCCGGCCCTTATAGGAAATAGCGGTGCTCTAAGTTGGCAAAAACGCTACAAAACAGATAGCTTCGGAAAACGTCAATATGTACGTACGGAATCGCAAGACATACAACCACTTTTAAATACAGAATGGGATCCAGCTTGCAAATATATAGCAAGGAAAGATCGTACCGAGTGGCTTCCTGTCGGATTAATTGGACAAATGTTAGTACGTGATGACGGCACTTGCGAAACACATGGATATTGTCGTCCAAATGACAATGGTATTGCTACAAAATCCGAAAGTGGCTTTTTCGTTATAAAGCGCACGGGTGATAATCAAATTTTAATATTATTCCGCTAAGAAAAAAGGGAACAAAATTCTTCATTACATAAGAATTTTGTTCCCTTTTTAAGTCTGTCTTAATACCGCTTGCATATCACTTGGAATCATTGCAGTAAAAGACATTTCCTTCTCTAAAATAGGGTGATAAAACGTCAAAGATGTACTGTGAAGTGCTTGTCGTTTCATTTCATCCCTTTTTCCACCATATAAATTATCGCCAAGTAGCGGGTGTCCTATATGTGCCATATGCACACGAATTTGATGCGTTCTTCCTGTATCAAGCTCAAGCGATACATGCGTCTTATGATTGGCACTATCAATCACTCTAAAATGAGTAACGGCTCTTTGCCCCTCCTCACAAACGGTTCGCTCAATAATGCTATCCGATTTTCGTCCAATCGGTGCATCAATCGTTCCTTCTCGTTCTACCATCTCACCGTGAACGATCGCTTCATACGTTCTTTTCACAGCTTTTTGTTGATGCTGTTTCGATAAAAGATGATGCACGAAACGATTTTTTGCAATAAGCATAAGCCCTGAAGTATCACGATCTAACCTCGTTACGATGTGCACTGTACTTGCAAGATATTGCTTATCATAATGAGATAAAAGCGCATTCGCAACACTTCCGGACGGATGTTCTCTAGACGGAATCGTTGACATGTTCGCCTCTTTGTTTATGACAAGAACTGCATCATCTTCGTATACAATACATAAAGGAATATCTTCTGCAATCATCCCTTCACTTCTTTCCTCCACTGGAAAAAAGATACGTAATTCTTCACCAACTTGCAACTGATGACGAACACTCGTATGTTGGCCATTTACTTCAATAGCTCCGCCGTGAAACTTTATATCCGTTAATGCAGCTTTGGAGATCCCTTTTGTTTTTAAAAATTCTCTAACTAAAGTTCCTTCTTCAGCCGATTCTATATCCCATTTCAATGTAAATCTGTTCAAATATATAAACCCTTTCTATTTATCTGCAACAAACGAGTCACGAACTCGTTTCCAGAACGGAAATGGACGGAAACGAACAAATCGTACTTTCTCGTTTGCCACGCGATACTGAATTGATTTCACATCTTGATGAACCATCGTTAAATGGTCCACCGTAATTTGTAAGTTCATTCCTGCAGTCGGCTTCAACACACATGTATGATGTTTCGGCAATACGAGTGGCGAACCTACCGTACGAAACACACGGTTATTAATCGATGCCATTTCTGCAATTTGAATCGCTTCAATAGAAGGGTGAATAATTGCTCCGCCAAGCGCCTTATTATACGCAGTACTTCCCGAAGGAGTAGAAATACAAAGGCCATCCCCGCGGAACGTTTCAAAGTACTCTCCGCGTATTTCTACTTCTGTTACTAATGTACCTTCTGCACTTTTCACAGTCGCTTCATTCATCGCTAAATACTGTGACTCTTTACTCCCATTCATATAGCGAATAATCACTTCTAAAAGTGGATATTCCACCACTTGGAATGGTGTTTTAGCAATTGCAATTACTAATTTTTCTACTTCTGTCGGTAACCAATCTGCGTAGAAACCTAAATGCCCTGTATGTACACCAACAAATGCTGTTTCATCCAATCGATTATAATAACGATGAAACGCATATAAAAGCGTTCCATCTCCCCCAACAGAAATTACAATATCGGGTTCCTGTTCATCCATTATAAATCCAAAATCTAGCAAGTATTCTTTCATCGTGCTTGCCAGTGTATCTGATGATTGATCTCCCTTTGACATAATTGTAAATTTCATCGCCCAACACCCTTTAGTTTATGATTCAGAATCTTTCGTTTCTTGCTTTCTTGAAAAAGCTTTCTGCGCTTCTTGAATTTCAAGACGGATAGAAGACATTTCTTCATCCAATAAAAATGCTGCTTCTGCTGCACGTTGCAAGCGTATTTTAATATCTTCAGGAAAACGTCCACTATATTTATAATTTAAAGAATGCTCAATTGTTGCCCAAAAGTTCATTGCTAACGTACGTATTTGGATTTCTACCAACACTTTTTGTTCTCCTTGAATTGTTTGAACAGGATAACTAATAACAACGTGATAAGAACGATAACCACTATCTTTCTTTTGCGTGACATAATCACGCTCTTCCACGATTTCAAAGTCATTTCGTTTTCTAAGATATTCTACAACAGGCTTAATCTCATCAACAAATTGACACATCATTCGAAGACCTGCGATGTCTTGCATATCTTCTCTCAGTCGGTCTAACGGTACATTTCTCTTCTCCGCTTTATCAATAATGCTTGCAACCGACTTTACCCTCCCTGTTACAAACTCAATTGGAGAATGCTCTGTTAACATTGCAAATTGAGTACGCATTCCTTTTAGTTTCACTTTCAGCTCTGCCACCGCTTGATGGTAAGGTGCTAAAAATTCTTCCCAATTTCGATTCACTTCAACCACCACCAAAATCAATCCATTTGCTTATAGAAATACTTTTTCTACAGCAGTTACTAGTTCTTCTCCGTAATTTGCATTACCTTCAATATTTTCAACTAAATATTCTACTTCTTCTTTTAATCCTTCTAATTCCATTTCAATGTCATTCACGCGAACAAACATAACCACATCGTTATTCATCGCTTCATGCATCGCTTCCCAGCATGTGTGCGGAATACTTACATAAATGAAAGATGATTCGTTTTCTAAGATATATAAAAATGATAAATTGTCTGAGTCTACAAGTACGTGATTACGCGCACTTAACCCCTTTACCTCTATTTCACTATTTTCCGCACAAAAAATAAGAGCATTCTCTCTCTTTTCTACGCTCTTAACTTGGATTTTATTTTGCATGCTCTAACTCCTCCATCTCAACTTCCTGTCTTACTTAACAGTATTATTGTATCATAACATGGACGCAAACAAATAAAACATTGAACCAAATTTGTGAAAAAGCGATAATGTGTAAAGAATTATTTTTCAAAAGGAGCGCGCATACAATGACACAAGAAATTGAAATTGAATTTAAAAATATTGTTACAGAAGAAGAATTCCATGCATTATGTAAATCATTTTCTATTGAGGTATTTACGAAACAAGTGAATCACTATTTTGAAACACCGAACTTCTCATTAAAGGAAGCTGGCTCTGCACTTCGTATTCGTCATAAAGGAGAAACTTATACATTAACATTGAAACAACCTGCAGAAGTCGGCTTGTTGGAAACACATCAAGTTGTAACAGAAAACGAAGCAAAAATGATGATGGAGACAAACGTAATTATTTCAGGGGCTGTAATGAATCAACTATGCAAACTACAAATTCCTGTTTCTGCTCTAACTTATATGGGTAGTTTAACAACTGAAAGAGCTGAAACGTTATTTGAAGGCGGAACGCTTGTCTTTGATCATAGTTTCTATTACAATCACGATGATTATGAAATTGAATTTGAAGTGCAAGATGAAGAAACAGGAAAAGCTGCCTTTATTCATTTATTAAAGCAGCATAACATACCTATCCGTCATACAAATAACAAAGTAAAACGCTTTTTCCTTGCCAAACAAAACAAAGCACGCTAAAGTGAAAATTCCACTAGTGAATACGTTCTACTAGTGGATACATCTCACTTTTTGAAAAGGAAAAGATTCTTTTACAACTGTAGAATAAGCAAAGAACGTTATGAAGGCTGTTTATTTGCCCTCCCTAACATTCCATTGCTACAATAGATATACATTTCATGGAAAAAGGAGTTTAAAAGGATGAGCAAGCAACCGATGACACCATTTGAAGCAATTGGCGGTGAACAATGCATTGCAATATTAGTAGACACATTTTATTCCTATGTCAGTAAGCACCCTGACCTATCTCCCATCTTCCCGGATGATTTAACAGAAACAGCTAGGAAGCAGAAACAATTTTTAACACAATATTTAGGTGGTCCTAATTTGTACACTGAAGAACACGGTCATCCTATGTTAAGAGCACGCCATCTCCCGTTTGAGATTACTCCAAAACGAGCAGAGGCTTGGCTATCATGCATGGAGCAAGCAATGGATGACACAGGAGTGCACGGTCATATAAGAGAGTTCGTTTTTGAACGTTTAGCATTAACTGCTCAGCATATGGTTAATACTCCAAATGAAACAGGTGAAATATAATGGATAAACAGGAAGCAAAGCATATCAATATGCCATCTCCTTCCGCATGTGAGCATAAGTCTGTAGAAGCATATTTATTTATTGATCCACTTTGTAAAGATTGCTGGGAAATTGAGCCCTTTATTATTAAACTATGGCTTGAATACGGGAAATACTTTTCTATTCGTCATATCGTAACAGGAAAAGTGGACGGAACGAACGCTTCCTCACACAAATGGAATAAACCTGCTAATATTCGATTTGTGTGGGAAAAGACGACAAGTTTACACGGTTTTTCATGTGATGGGAAGGTACATATGCAAGAGGCATCATCAACACCATATTTAGTTTCGATGGCAATTAAGGCAGCGGAGTTGCAGGGTCGAAAAGCAGGTTCGAAGTTTTTGCGAAAACTCCAAGAATACATTTTCCTTGAAAATGTATCAAATCCCGACTGCGAATTATTACTTGCATGCGCAAAAGATAGCGATATTGATGTAGAAGAATTTAAAAAAGACCTATATTCCGCTAGCGCAAAAAAAGCTTTCCAATGTGACTTGAAATTCACAAATGAGATGCATATTACCGAAATACCTTCTCTCGTATTTTTTCATGCGAATTCAGATGAAGAAGGTATTAAAATCGCTGGAACTTATTCCTATGATGTGTACGTACAATTATTAAAAGAACTTGTAAAATGTGAAATTGAGCCAGAACCATTACCCCCTTTAGAAGTATTACTAGAAGCGACGCAATTTATATCTTCAAAAGAAGTAGCCTTTATATATGGCTGCTCGAAGCAAGAAATTGAGCGTGAATTAAAAAAATTACAACTGAAACGAAAAGTACAAATGATTGACGTAAAATGTGAGCGTTATTGGAAATGGATAGCAAAAGAAAAAGACCTGGTGTAAACACCAGGTCTTCTTCTTTACGGCTTATAAAAATATTAAAGGGGATGGGAGAAATTTTCACGTTCAAACAAAGGGGTATATGTTTGTATGTGAATTCGTTCACGCTTATTATATTACAAGATTCGACGTCAGATGACAACCCCTTTTGTCGAATTTCACACTTTTGTCACATTCTAAACGTTTTCATTTTTGAATAAGCTATAAAAAAGCTATTTTGGAGGTGTTCTGTATGAAAAAAACATATATTTTACTTATCATTCTAGCTGTCATCGTTTCTTTTTTCTTGTACATCCTCTCTCTACTACAAGCTTTTCCTAAAATTATTGCCTTTCCTCTTTTATTCGGAGTCATTGTCATCGCCCTCTCGTATTTCAACCATAAAAAACGATTTAAAGGGTTTTAATAAACTGTAAAACTGCCTTCTAATTTAGAAACAAGAAAGAAAATCCGTCTTATTTTTTCGACAAATATCGACAAAATAACATGTAAACAAAAAGACGAGGGAAATCCCTCGTCTTTTTATTACTTCTCTTCAAATAATAATGCTTCTAATTCATTTAATTTCTCTTCAAATACTTGCAATGCTTCTTTTACCGGTTCTGGAGATGCCATATCTACTCCAGCTTTTTTCAGCACTTCAATTGGATAATCCGAACTTCCTGCCTTTAAGAACTCATTAATATAGCGTTCTACTGCTGGTTGCCCTTCTTCTAAAATTTGTTTAGATAGAGCAGTTGCTGCACTAAATCCTGTTGCGTATTGGTATACGTAATAGTTGTAGTAGAAGTGCGGAATACGTGACCACTCTAAACCAATTTCTTCATCAATTACTAAAGCATCACCGAAATATTTCTTATTTAAATCATAGTAGATCTCCGTTAACATGTCTGGCGTAACCGCATGTCCCTCTTGTACTTTCTTATGAATAATATGCTCAAACTCTGCGAACATCGTTTGACGGAATACAGTACCACGGAATCCTTCTAAATAATGATTTAATAAGTATAGACGCTCTTTCTTATCTTCTGTCGTTTTTAATAAATAATCGTTTAGCAACGCCTCATTACAAGTTGATGCTACTTCCGCAACAAAGATTGAATAGTCACCGTATACGTGCGGCTGTGTTTTTCTTGTATAGTAACTATGCACAGAATGACCAAATTCATGAGCAAGTGTAAATAAATTATTTACATTATCATGCCAGTTCATTAAAATATAAGGATTTGTTCCATATGCACCAGATGAATATGCTCCGCTTCGTTTTCCTTTATTCTCATACACATCTACCCAACGATTTTCATATGCTTCTTTTAAAATATCAACATACTCATCACCAAGTACATGCAAAGACTTTAATAACATGTCTTGCGCTTCTTCATACTTCACGTTCATTTTCACTTCTGGTACAAGTGGTGTATATAAATCATACATATGAAGCTCATCAAGCCCTAGTGCACGCTTACGAATATCGATATAACGGTGTAATAAATGTAAGTTGTCATTTACCGTTTCAACGAGTTGGTCGTATACCGCTTCCGGAATATTATTATTACTTAGTGCAGCTTGGCGAGCAGAATCATATTTACGAACGCGCGCATTGAAATTATTACGCTTCACAGCTCCGCTTAACGTACTTGCAAATGTGTTCTTATATTTTCCGTACGTTTCATATACAGCTTTAAATGCATCTTCGCGCACACGACGATCATCACTTTCTAAAAACTGAATGTAACGACCATGTGTAATCTCTACTTCTTCTCCATCCTCACCTTTAATAGATGGGAATTTCAAATCCGCATTATTCAACATACCAAATGTATTACTTGACGCACTCATTACTTCAGATGCTTCTGCTAATAAAGCCTCTTCCGCTTCAGATAATACGTGCGGACGTTGGCGCGTAATTTCTTCTAATGCATGTTCATATACACTTAAGTCTCTATTTTCTTTTAAGAATGTTTGCAGTGTGTCTTCTGAAATCGATAAAATTTCAGGCACAATATATGCTGTGCTACTAGATACTTGTGAATATAAATTTGTCGCGCGGTCATTTAACGCTTGATACACAGAGTTTGTTGTATCTTGATCGTAACGCATATGTGCATATGTATATAACTTACCTAATCGCATTGAAATTTCATCTTCATATTGCAATGCTTCAAGTAGATTGTTCGCAGAGTCACCAAGTTTCCCTTTAAATTCAGTTAACTTCGGTAATAGCTCTTTAATAGCTTGGAATTCTTTTTCCCATTCTGCATCCGTTTGGAAAATATCTTCCAATCTCCACGTACTTGATTCTTCAATCTCGTTACGATCTGGTAATGTTTTTGCTGTATTTTGTTCAGACATCCTTTAAGCCCTCCTTTAAATATCTCTACTTACATACAATTCGATTTCTCTTATGTAATTCCTTCACGATCAGTCTTTATTATATCCCCTTTTCCTCCTCTCATGTTAAATTTTGCCTCAAATAAAGATAGCGCATGCGCTAAACATATTTCATCATGCTTCATAATCTCTCCCCCTGTTTTTAACGGAACATCATCCCTTATCTTTCGGTACGTATACGTCCCTACCTTATACAACACACCTGTATAACATAAAAATGTCATATATTCAGTAACTGCCACTTTCCATATATGCTGTGAAAAGTACGGGAGCATACGCCTTTTCGTATACTTTTTTATATAACTACACACGTACTTGAGGGAAATACAATCCCCTACCGCAAGCTCACCTATACACTTCATATATAGAAAAGCTTGCCATATAAATGGGTTTGTTTGAAAAGCAAATGAAGACGGGAGCGGCAAACCGATTTCTGAAGGAAAATTTGCTGGGTTACATTTACATTGGTATAAGAGGCGTAATAGTGACTTATCATTATAATTCCAAATGGGCAAAGCGTTTTGACGAAAATAGTCCTTTCGCTTCTTCCATTCTTGACCTAATGTTTCTTTTCGGAAAGGAACGGAGGAAAAGAGCGTTTCAAAAGTAGTCGTTTCAATTGGTAAATATATAATGTGTGAGAAAGAGACGCTTGTAGAAAATGAAGTGATAAACGCGCATTTCATAAATGATTTTTGTTTCGAACAGAAGAAAATAAGAAGTGGCTGAGGATAAGATTGTAAGGAGAAAGCCATAATTGAGGAGAATTTCATCCAGTATGCAGAGTGCTTTTTCAATTGATTTCCACCAATAATCCAAATGACCTGTATACCAGCTTGCCAATACGAATAGGTTCGTTTGCAGAGCTGTTCTATGGAAAGATTTGCGCATTGATATTCAATCGCAATTTTTCTCCCTGCTCTCTCTATAAAAATATCCGGTCGTTGCTGAATCTCTGGCAGATAATGTTCTATCTCTACATGAACATTTTGACGTTTGAACCACCGATATAACAATTCTTTACCGTACATATGATATGTGGATTCTGCTTCATAAAAGGCTAAACATGAATCTACTTTCTTATGAGCAAAATGCCACTTTTTTTGTTTTCCTAATCTCATTAGTACTTCCTTCCCGCAAGCTATGCAAAAGAAACTTTCCCTTTTACGCATATGGTGTAAAAGCTCTTCATCATGATGATCGAGTAGATGAATTTTTTCTCCGTTTTCTCTTTTTGCGATAAATATCGGAATCACACCCTTTCAGCTCCTTATATTCTACAATTTATTACAAATTCCTTTTTAAAAAAGAGATGTCCCAATTTCGGACATCTCTCTTTATAATAAAGGGGATAATAACCGGTACGTTGATTCAACAATTCGTCTATGAAGACGCCTTTTATGAAAACGATCGACATGAATTTCACTCGATTCTTCTAAATCGTCTTTAAAATCTTGAACAAGTTTTCGAATGCTATCTGTATCATATAAAAAGGCATTTACTTCAAAGTTCAAATGAAAACTTCTCATATCCATATTCGCTGTCCCAATTGAAGCTAAATCAGAATCGACAATGACAACTTTACTATGGAGAAAACCTTTCTCGTATTCATATATCTTTACCCCTGCATCTAAAAGCTCTGGGAAATACGATCTCGATGCGTAAAAGACAGTGCGCTTATCAGGCTTACTCGGCATTAACAAACGAACATCAATACCAGCAAGTGCAGCTACCTTTAATGCGGATAAAATATCATCATCCGGAATGAAATACGGCGTTGCAATCCAAATGGATTTTCGCGCAGAAGCAATCATAGCAAAATATAAATGTTTGATTGTTTCCCATTTATTATCCGGCCCACCTGCAACGAGCTGCACGCCTCCCCAATGCTCTCCCTCAACTGCTTTCGCTTGTAAATATTCAGGGGCTAGCACAGCCTCACCAGTCATATAAAACCAATCTTGAAGGAAAATAAGTTGCAAACTTTGTACAGCTTCACCACGCAAATATAAATGTGTGTCTCGCCAAAAGCCGAAGTACTTATCCTTCCCTAAATATTCATCACCAATATTTAATCCACCTACAAACCCTTCATTTCCATCAATAATAACGATTTTTCGGTGGTTTCTATAATTAATCTTATCGTTTAAAATCGGAAAGCGCACAGGGAAGAACGGAATCATTTCGACACCTGCATCGTTTAATTCTTCAATATACGATTTTGATAATTTAAAACTTCCAACCGCATCATATAAAAAACGAACGACTACGCCCTCTTTTGATTTTTGTATTAAAATATCTTTAATTTCTGTTCCAAGCTTATCATCACGCACAATGTAATATTCCATATGAATGTGATGTTTCGCTCGTTTTAATCCATCTAAAATGGCCTGAAACGTTTCATCTCCATTTGTTAATGTTCTCGTTTCAGTTTGAAATGAAATATTTAAAGCGCCTAAGCGATCCGCTAAACGAAATAACAGCTCTTGATGCTTATGATTGCGCAAAATCCGTTCTTCGTAATCTTCATGCCCCTTATATTGTAAAAACGCTTGTTCATCGAGCAACGCCTTCTTTTGGAACATTCTCTTCCTACGAAAGTTTTGTCCGAATAATAAATAAGCGAAGAATCCAAATACCGGAAAAATACCTAACACAATGAGCCATGTAAGTGTTTTTGACGGATGACGGTTCTCTAAGAAAATAACGCAGCCAATTAAAAATGCAGATACCGTAAATAAAATACTAATAATACCTAAAATCGAAACATCTTTTATCCCAATTACATCCGAATAAAATGCCACATCAATAAACATACGTAATGAAACAAATAATGCGAACAATAGTAAAACAAAGAAAATCAACTTTAACGTATTTTTCATCTCTTACCTCCTTGCTAAGAAAGCTTTCCTATTCTTCATATAAAAAGCCGATTTCATACTACAGAAATCGGCCTACGTTTTAGCAGGAAAATTATTGCGAATTGTTTCAAGCGCATGCTCTTTCACAATTTGTTTCCCATACTCACTTACACGATGAATTGTTAAAGTTGATTCTTCTCCGTATTCTAAAACAATACTTAAAATGCGATCAATTTCTTCCTCATCATGTAGCACTTCATCGAATTCCACATATACATAATAGCGGTCCTCAAATGAATACAGCTCATCTTTTATATCTTCAAAGATAAGACGATGACTTAATGAAATGACATCTTCAAAATCATTAAACTTAATTAAAAAGCCAAACGTACCATCTTCGTTAAAGTTTGTTCCTGCTTGTTCTTCTACCTCTTCCACTAATTCTTGCTGGAATAATGATTCAATGCCTTCATCTAGAGGAATGTCTATAATTTTATCTACACCTATTGGTAGTTCTAGCTTTTGTCCATCCTTTGAAAGTTCTGCTTTCGTTACAAGTACTTCAATCCCTTTATCGACTGCTTGCACTTGAATCCATAACGGCCCATCAATAAAGAAATCGTCATGATCACGAGCTTCGTCCATCATTTCCCAAAAGAGCTCTTCGCTTCTTTCGCGGTCATACCAAATTTCCTCACGATTAAAGCCTCTGTCCTCTATATCAATGTACGTAATAAAAAACTTCATCGTATGATCATTAATTCTTTCAATATCCAAAATACAACTCTCCCTTCCTGCTTAGAATTGTTATGAAGGGATTCCCCACTCATATGACAAATCAATAGATTCTTGTACTCTCATTTTATGATAAGATTCTCCAGAATGGAAATAAAATCGATTTATTTTACAAAAATAGTTATATGCCTATCTTTAATCGACCATCTACACAAATATATCATTATAGCGATTTCTCACTCCTAAAAAATTTGGACATACATTTCCACCTTCCCCCGTACACTGTAATAAAGTGAAACTTTTATTAGAGAAGATTCACCACATACATATAGTTCGCTTATTAAAACATCATAAATGGAGGCAGACGAATGGACTTAGAGTTTTTAACATCTGTACTAATGATTGTCGGTATCGATGTTGTATTAGGTGGTGACAACGCAATTGTCATCGCACTAGCTAGCCGAAATTTACCTGAATCAAAACGAAATAAAGCCATTTTGATCGGTACTCTTTTAGCAATCGTACTTAGAATTGTCCTTACTATACTAGCTGTCTATTTACTCGACATTCCATTTCTGCAACTTATTGGGGGCGTTTTACTTACATTGATTGCAGTAAATTTACTAACTGATAATAGCAATGATCTTTCTTCTATTCAAGGAAAAACAACTTTATTTCAAGCTGTGCGTACAATTGTATTCGCGGACCTTGTTATGGGATTTGACAACGTTATTGCCATTGCAGGGGCAGCTCACGGAAGATTTTCACTCGTAATAATCGGCTTGCTCATTTCTATCCCGATTATTATTTGGGGCAGCAAACTCATTTTAATGCTTATGGAACGCTTTCCATTCCTCATTTATTGCGGGGCAGCAATTCTCGCTTATACAGCAGGCAAAATGGTCACACATGAAGATAGACTTGCAACCTTTTTTCATAACAATCCAAGTTTCACTGCAGGCATTCCCTATTTGTTCATTTTCACTATTTTATGCATCGGCTTTATCGTACAACAAGTTCGATTACGCAATTTGAAACATTAAAAAAAACCTTCTACTATATAATAGGTAGAAGGTTTTCATATTATTATAATTAATTTACAAGACGCTGTGCTTCACGCAATTGGAACGTTCTTACTGTACGTGGTAAGAAACGGCGGATTTCGTCTTCATTGTAACCTACTTGAAGGCGTTTCTCGTCAATCATAATTGGACGACGTAAAATCCCTGGATAGTCACGAATCATCTTATATAAATCTTGAAGTGGTAAAGACTCTAAGTTTACATTTAATTCTTGGAAAACTTTTGAACGAGTAGAAATAATCTCATCCGTTCCGCTTTCTGTCATACGTAAAATCTCTTTAATTTCCTCAATCGTTAATGGATCTGAGAAAATATTACGTTCTGTATAAGGAATATGATTTTCCTCTAGCCATAATTTCGCCTTTCTACAAGACGTACAGCTTGGAGAACTATATAATGTTACCATACAAAGCTCACTCTCCTTAAAGAGTACAAATTCTGTACTAATTACAGTTTAAATTTCTAAATTCAGCAATTTTTCACGATACCTTGTCTTAAAACAAAGTAAAAAATTGCATTTCATGTAAGCAACAACTTTTAGTAAACAACAATTACTTTTAATAAGTAACTTCTATAATCATTATACAATAGATTTTGCAAGAAATATACAGTAAATTTCCTTCTAATTGAGAAAACTCTTCTGTGCATTCCACTGCTATGTAACATGCTTGTACTTACATTAACTGTTCTTTAACAATAACCCTCAATCCTCTTAAAGCTTGCTTTTCATAGATTTTTCATATGATATATAGTTATTTTCCCATAACCTTTTCTATGAAAACGAGAACGTTTTCTTACCTTTTCTTGATAAATCAATTAAGAAATGTAAGACTATATAAGTGAGAATTCCAAAGAACATTTGTTCTTATTTTAACAAACATTCTCATTCATGTCTATACGATTTCTAAAATAAATCCATTATTTTTCTGACATTTCTTTCTTTTTTATCTTTTATCTCATACAATAAAAATACAGACAGGCAAAGGGGGAATTTGCAAATGATTGCTTTTTTTATTGATTTTGTCACTGTTGCTACCCTCATCATCGGAATAACAGCATTGATTGGTGTCATTACAAATAGCATTGGTGAAAAACTCTTTGGCGGAAAAGAAAAGATGAAGTTTGTCAATAAAAGTTTGGATGTCCAATCCGGCTGGAACGAGGTCGGCGGGAAAGGTATTTATAAGAAACGTACGTATTAAAAAAAGCAGGTGGTTACCTGCTTTTTTCTTATTTCTCTACTGATGCCCATTTAAAGCTTAAATCGCCGCCATATTTATGGTTGTACATATTTTTAATTGAATCTCTTTGTAAGTATGCTCTACCGCGTTGATATACTGGAACAATCGCAGCGTCATCAAGTAACATTTTCTCTGCTTCTAGTAAGTTTTTCCAACGAGCATTTACATCGCTTCCATCTTTCTTCGCTTTCATGATAATTTCATCATATTTTGGATTAGAATATTTCATTTTATTTTGCGATCCATCCGTCACAAACATATCAAGGTATGTAACTGGATCTGGGAAGTCTGCACTCCATCCAGAGAATGACATGACATAATCGCCCGCATCTTCTAATTTTAGTTTTTGCGCGAATGGCTGTTGTTTAATTTTCACTGTTAAACCTGGTAAATTCTTCTCTAACTCCCCTTTTAAATATTCACCTGTTTTCTTCGATAATTCAACGTCTTCATTTAATAGTTCTAATTCGATTTCATTTTTACCAAGCTCTTTTTTACCAGCTTCCCAATATTTCTTCGCTTCTTTCACGTTTGGTTTTACAATATCTCCATTTACAGCACGGAAGTCTTTTTTATCCGGTCCTTTAATGAAGTTATCAGGTATTAATCCTGTTGCTGGCTTAGAACCGTTATTTAATAATGTATCAACGAACGGCTTACGTTCAAAAGCAAGTGAAATTGCTTTACGAATATTTTTATTTGCTAAAGCTGGATCTTTTTGATTTAAACGAAGGAAGAATACAGATGTATCTTCTACTGTTTGGAAATCTGGTTTTCCTTTATATTTATCGATGAACTCTGCTAATAACGTCGCTCGATCGACTGCGTTTGTTTCATATAAATTAATTGGCGTAGACGTATCTTTTACAATGTTAAAGTTTACTTCCTCAATCTTCACTTCTTTATTGTCCCAATATGACGTACTCTTTGTCATTTTAAAGCTACGCTCATGTTGCCAATCACTTAATGTAAATGGTCCGTTATAAAGCGTTGTATTCGCTTCCAAACCAAACTTCGTACCTTGCTCTTTCACAAACTTTTCATTCACAGGATAGAAGATTGGATATACCATTAAATCTACAAGGTATGGAATGGAATTGTCTAATTCCACTTCTAATGTATAATCATCAATCGCCTTTACCCCTAATTGATCTGGACTCATCTCTTTTTTATTAATTTTCTCTGCATTTTTTATATCATACATAATGTACGCTGATTTCGCAGCTGTATCTGGGTTAATTGCCCTTTGCCATGCGTATACGAAATCTTTTGCCGTCACAGGCTCACCATTTGACCATTTTGCGTCTTCACGTAATTTAAATGTATATTTTTTACCGTCTTCTGATTTTTTGAATTCCTTCGCTACACCAGGAACTAGCTTATCGTCTTTTCCTAAACTGTATAAGCCTTCCATCGTATTAGTCATTACTCTTGAAGAAACTGCATCAGCTGATAACGCTGGATCCATCGTTGGAATTTCTTGCGTTTCAATTAAGTTAATAACTTGCTTCGCACCGCTTTTCCCGCTATCCCCTTTTGCGTTCGCTTGCGGCTCATCTTTTTGGTAGCTACATGCCCCTAACATCATGCTCATTGCTACTGTTGATACTACAAAAACTGGCATCTTTTTTTTCATACTTCCACCCTCCACAAAAATGTTAGCCCTTTCATTTTCAAACAAAAAGAAATATATATATGTTCTAACAATTCATATTATACACACAAATATATTTTTTGTATATTTATATTCCTATTTTATTAAAATTTTCTGTTAAAACTTAAACCTTTGTAAACGTTTCATATTGCTAGTTTCTCTTACTAAAGTGTTAAAAATAGTTATTTTTAGATTTTTCTAAATTATCAGAGAAAAATGAATTTTATATTTTATAATACTTTATGCATAATTATCCTTCTCTTTTTATCATAAAATAGCACTCCCTTCATAATAAAGATATGTAGGTTAAAATGAGTGCAAAGGTTAAGAAAGTATGTTACGATACACTTTGCTAAAAATAGATATCGGTAAAGAGGGGACGGACATGACAGCAATTCAGGCAAAAAACGGGCCTACTGAGAAATTAAGTTTATTCTTATTAACATGGCCTATTTTTCTAGAAGTTTTTCTATTTATGTTAATGGGGATCGCTGATACTTTCATGTTAAGTGCATTATCAGACGATGCTGTATCTGGGGTTGGTGCAGCGAATCAATATCTCCATATCGCTATTTTGGTACTAGAAGTCATCGGGAACGGCGCAGCTATCGTCGTATCTCAATACCTCGGTTCCAAACGTTTTATGGAAGCATCTAAAATATCAGCTTTAGCCGTCACATTAAATTTAGTGGTCGGACTCGTTATAAGCGCTGGTTTTCTTTTATTCTCAAAACATATGATGATGGCAATGAACTTACAAGGCGATGTACTTATGTATGCACAAAGCTATTTATCTATCGTCGGGGGAGCTATTTTCCTTCAAGCTATTATTAATTCATTAGCCGCAATTATCCGTGTACATGGCTTCACAAAGCAAGCGATGTTTATTTCACTTGGAATGAATATTATTCATATCGCTGGAAACTACGTACTCATTTTCGGGAAATTTGGTTTCCCAGAACTCGGTGTACAAGGGGCTGCCATTTCTTCTGCTGTCAGCAGGCTAATCGCGCTTATCGTTTTCTTCTGGTTACTGTACCGCGTTATGGAGTACCGTGTGAAATTACAATACTACTTCACCTTATCAAAAGAATATATCGGAAAAATTTTAAAAATCGGGATTCCATCTGCATTTGAGCAGGTTATGTATCAAGCTTGCCAAATTGTCTTCTTATACTATGCAACATATTTAGGAACGGAATCGTTAGCGGCTAGACAATACGCTACGAACATTTCTATGTTCACTTATTTATTCGCTATTGCAATCGGTATGGGAACTGCAATTATTATCGGACGCCTCGTTGGCGGTGGTGAAAAAGATGAAGCGTATGAACGCGTATGGAAAAGTGTAAAGTGGGCGATTGGTGTCACTTTATGTATGGTTGCTCTCGTTATTACATTCCGCACACAATTAATGGGACTATTTACAGATAATCCGCACATTATTACGTTAGGTGCGTCAGTTCTATTACTAAGTGTACTACTTGAAACAGGGCGTACGATGAACATCGTCATCATCAATTCACTTCGCGCAGCTGGTGATGCAAAGTACCCAGTTTTAATCGGCGCATTCTCTATGGTGTTAATGAGTTTACCACTCGGTTATTTTTTCGCCTTCCATTTAGATATGGGACTCGTTGGTATTTGGCTAGCAATTGCTATTGATGAATGGACGCGCGCCATTATTATGTTCTTCCGCTGGAAAAGTAGAGCGTGGGAGCGTTATGCACTTGTTAAACCTGAAGAACAAGAGGAGATTGTTTCTGTTCAGGCGCAATAATACTCGTTTAATTAAGGTGTAGTCATTCGTATAGGAAACTTATATTTGCGATTCTTTAAATATATCGACTTACCGAGAAATATTGACAACTCTTTTATATAGTAGAAAAAAGCCATTCTTCAGTAATAATAGAAGAATGGCCTTTTTTATTATTGATAAATCTCTTTATATTTCTTATACTCCGCTTCAGAACATAGTACGAAATGTCCTGGGCGAATTTCACGCATTGTCGGTTCTTCACTACCATAATTATGCTGAGATGGATCATATACGATACGTTTACGATTACGCTCATAATCTGGATCTGGAAGTGGAATCGCTGATAATAGTGATTTAGTATATGGATGAATTGGATTCGCATATAACTCATCACTTGTTGTTAATTCAACGATTTGACCACGGTACATTACACCAATGCGGTCACTAATGTATTTTACCATTGATAAATCATGGGCAATGAATAAGTATGTTAAACCTTTTTCTTTTTGTAACTTTTTCAGTAAGTTTACAACTTGCGCCTGAATTGATACGTCAAGTGCTGAGATTGGCTCATCGGCAATGATAAATTCAGGCTCTACAGCAAGTGCACGAGCGATACCGATACGCTGACGTTGTCCACCTGAGAATTCATGCGGGAAACGGTTTGCGTGCTCTTTATTTAAGCCAACTGTGTTTAATAATTCATGAACACGGTCCATACGCTCTTTTTTGTTTTTCGCTAATCCGTGAATATCAATACCTTCTGCAATAATATCCCCTACTGTCATACGTGGGTTTAATGACGCATATGGATCTTGGAAAATCATTTGCATTTTACGATTGAATTTCTTCAGTTCTGCGCGTGATTTTTTACCATGTACATTTTCACCGTCGAACAACACTTCACCAGCAGTTGCATCATATAAACGAATAATCGTTCTTCCAGTTGTTGATTTACCACAACCCGATTCTCCTACAAGACCAAATGTTTCTCCGCGGTAAATATCAAATGAAATATCATTAACCGCTTTGACAACACCACCACTCACGTCGAAGTGCTGCTTTACATTTTTTACTTCAATTAATTTCTCACGTTGTTTAGTCATGTTGTTCACCTGCTTTCATTTGAAGAATGCGTTTTTCAACGACTGCCGGCGGTCTTACTTCTGGAGCTTGCTCATGAAGTAACCAAGTTGCCGCATAGTGTGTATCACTTACTTTAAATAAAGGTGGGTCCATTTCAAAATCAATTTTCAGTGCCTGCGGGTTACGTGGTGCAAAAGCATCTCCCTTTGGCGGCTTCAATAAATCTGGAGGCGTTCCAGGAATTGCGTATAACTCTTCCTCTGAGCCATCTAAACTTGGCATAGATGCGATTAAGCCCCAAGTATACGGATGTTTTGGATTGTAGAAAATTTCATCTACAGTTCCGATTTCAACAACTTTACCAGCGTACATAACTGCTACGCGGTCCGCAACGTTTGCCACTACACCTAAGTCATGCGTAATGAAAATGATTGCTGCTTCTGTTTTTTGCTGAATGTCCTTCATAAGCTCTAAAATTTGCGCCTGAATTGTAACGTCTAGCGCTGTTGTCGGCTCATCGGCAATCAATAATTTTGGGTTACAAGCTAACGCCATCGCAATAACTACACGCTGTCTCATACCACCAGAGAATTGGTGCGGATATTGTTTTAAACGAGCTTCTGGATTTGGAATACCTACAAGGTCGATTAATTCCAACGCAACTTTACGTGCGTCTGCTTTACTCATCCCTTGGTGTTTAATAAGGCCTTCCATAATTTGATTTCCAATTGTCATCGTTGGGTTCAATGATGTCATTGGATCTTGGAAAATCATCGCGATATCTTTACCACGTACTTGCTGCATTTCTTTTTCTGTTAATTTCGTTAAGTCACGACCTTCAAATACGATTTCACCATTTTTAATGCGTCCAGGAGGATTCGGAATTAATCCCATTAACGCTTTAGAAGTAACTGATTTACCAGAACCAGATTCTCCTACAATCGCTAATGTTTCTCCTTTTTTCAAATCAAAAGTAACGCCGCGGACAGCTTGTACTTCACCTGCATGTGTATCAAAGGAGACTTGTAAATCTTTTACCTCTAACAATGTTTTCATCTTTGCCTCTCCCCTCTTTTACTTACGCATTTTTGGATCTAACGCGTCGCGTAATCCGTCTGCCATTAAGTTAAACGCTAAGATTAATATACTGATAACAACCGCAGGAATGAACATCATATGCGGATACGTTTGAATTGATTTATAACCGTCATTTACAAGAGAACCAAGTGACGCGAATGGTGGCTGAATACCTAAACCGATGAAGCTTAAGAACGCCTCACCAAACACCGCTGTTGGGATTGTAAACATTGTCATTACGATAATTGGTCCCATTACGTTCGGGATTAAGTGTTTTACAATTAATTGTGTATTTGTTGCACCTAATGTACGCGATGCTAATACGTATTCTTGATTTTTTAATTTTAGGATTTGTCCACGAACGATACGCGACATCCCTATCCAACCTGTAATTGCCATTGCGAGTGTAATTGACCATATACCAGATCCCATAATGATTACCATTAAAATAACGATGATTAAGTATGGAATACCGTTAATAATCTCCATAATACGTTGCATAATGTTATCTACTCTACCGCCATAGAACGCTGAAATACCTCCATATGCAACCCCAATTACTAAGTCAATTGCTGCTGCTAAAAGAGCGATATATAATGATACGCGCGTACCTTCCCATGTTCTTGTCCATAAATCGCGGCCAAGATCATCTGTACCAAACCAGAAATACTCTTTAATATCACGTTTTTCATATTGGTCAACACCGTATTGATCTGTACCGTCAAATGGTAGCCAATGAACATTTTCAATAACAGGAATTTTCGGTGGTAATTTCGCACGTCCTAAATCTTGCTCTTTATACGAGTGCTTACTTACCATCGGTCCTAAAATTGCTAGTAAGATAATAAGCGTTAATAAAACTAAACCGAACATTGCTCCTTTATGTTGGAACAAACGTCTTCTTACATCTTGCCAAAACGTTAAGCTTGGACGGGCAATGACTTCATTATCCACATTATTTTGATTGGCTTGTTGAAATAAATCTGGAGATAATTTTTGTACATCTTTCATCATTTTTTCCCTCCCGCTAAACGAATTCGAGGATCAATAATTCCGTATAAAATATCAACAATGAAAATAACTAAGATGAAAATCGCACTATAGAAGATTGTAGTTCCCATAATAACTGTATAGTCATTCACTGTAATAGATTTAACGAACTGTTCCCCTAGTCCAGGTACAGCATAAATTTGCTCAATAACTAATGTTCCTGTAATTAAACCTGCAACCATTGGTCCTAAAATTGTTACAACTGGAATTAATGCGTTACGAAGTGCGTGTTTAATAATGATAACGCCTTGGCTAATTCCTTTCGCTTTCGCTGTTAAAATGTAGTCAGCTTGCATAACTTCAATTAACTCTGCACGAGCGAAACGTGCGATTGTTGCAATAACTGCCATCGATAAAGCAATTGTAGGCATTACTGTAAACTCTGGTCCTTTCCAGAATGCTACTGGGAACCATCCAAGTTTTACCCCTACGAAATATTGTAGTAATGCGGCGAATACGAATGATGGTACCGACATCCCGAGTACGGAAATAATTGTCGCCCCATAATCGACCCACGTATTATTACGAAGTGCCGCAACGATTCCTAAAATTAAACCGATAAATGTACCTAATATAATCGCTTGTAAACCAAGTTGTGCTGATGGTCCAATGCGATCCACAATCATGTCTGTTACTGGACGGTTATCATATTGGAATGATACCCCTAAATCACCTTTTGCTAAGTTACCTAAGTAACGTGCATATTGAACTGGTACTGGATCATTTAAGCCATATTTTTCAAGAATGATTTCTTTTTGTGCCGGTGATAACTTCTCCTGGTTTTTAAGCGGAGAACCCGGAAGTAATTTCATTAAAAAGAAAGTCAGTGTAGTAATTAAAAATAATGTCAAAGCCATGTACACGAAACGTTTTAATACATAACGTCCCATAGTCAAGCACCTCCCCGTTTTTCTCAAAAGCAATAAGATAGTTTAAAATATTCTTACTTTTATTTTTTTAAAATAAGAGCACATGCCCATCATAGGCATATACCCTTATTCATGATGGAAACCATTTTTAGTTTTTAAGTTCAACCCACTTATAGCTAAATTCTCCGCCATATTTATGTTCTAATAGGCCAGTAATTGAGCCACGTTGTAAATATGCTTTTCCAGGTTGATATACCGGAGCAATCGCTGCATCTTCAAGCAGTTGTTTTTCCGCATGTAATAATGCATCCCAGCGAGCTTGTACATCAACTTCTGTTTTTGCTTTTTTAATTAAATCATCATACGCTGGGTTTGCGTAATGTACTTTGTTTTGCGCATTACCTGTCGTATACATTTCAAGGAATGACATTGGATCCATATAATCTGGACTCCATCCCGCATATGACATTGCATAATCTCCACTTGCTTCCAGTTTTAATTTTTGTGCAAATGGCTGCATTTTTGTTGGAACTGTTAAACCTGGTAAATTCTTTTCAAATTGGCCTTTTAAATACTCTCCAATTTTTTTAGCATCATCAGTATCAAAGTTTAATAGCTCTAACTCTATTTTGTCTACACCAAGTTCTTTTTTACCGGCTTCCCAGTATTTTTGCGCTTCTTTCATGTCCTCTTTTATAAGCTTTCCGTTTTCTTCACGGAAGTCTTTTCCATTCGGACCTTTTGCTAAGCCTTTCGGAACAAAACCGTATATACCCTCTGAACCATCGTTTAAAATCACTTTTCCAATGTTTTGACGTTCAAAGGACATTGCAATTGCTTTTCGGATATTTTTATTTGCTAAAAATTTATTCTTTTCATTTAAGCGAATAAATTGTGTAGATGGTTTCTTAATCGTTTTAAAGTCAGCATCTGATTTGTATTTATCTACAAACTCTGATGTTAAGACTACACGATCAATTGCTTTTGTTTCATATAAATTTATAGCAGTTGAACGATCCTTAACAATATTGAAGTTTATTTCCTCAAGTTTTACTTCTTTATTTTCCCAATACGATGGATTCTTCTTAAGTTGGAAACTTTGTTCATGCTTCCATTCATTTAATACGAATGGACCATTATAAAGTGTCGTATTGGATTCTAATCCAAATTTTGCTCCTTGTTCTGTTACAAACTTCTCATTCAAAGGATACAATGTTGGATAGACTGTTAAACTTACAAAATAAGGAACAGGGTTATCTAATTCCACTTCAAGTGTATGATCATCAATTGCCTTTACACCAAGTTCTTCAACTGGTAATTCTTTTTTGTTAACTTTCTCCGCATTTTTAACATCAAATAGTATGTAAGCAAACTTGGCACCCGTGTTTGAATCTACAGCTCTTCGCCAAGAATAAACGAAGTCTTTCGCTGTTACCGGTTCACCATTAGACCATTTCGCATCTTCACGTAACTTAAACACATACTTTTTGCCATCCTCTGATTTCTCATAAGATTTAGCGACACCTGGAACAAGTTTATCATCTTTCCCCAGACGATATAACCCTTCCATTGTGTTATTCATGATGTTAGAAGATGTTGCATCTGTTGATAACGTCGTATCCATAGTTGGAATTTCAGCTGTCTCAGTTAGATTTAGCACTTGCTTGTTTGAGGATTTTTCTTTTGCGCCTGCTTTATTATCCTCTTTTTGGTAACTACAAGCTCCTAACATACTGACAGTCAACGTCGATGCAAGTAATAACGGTATCTTTTTCTTCATGTTGTGTTGCCTCCCCTAATTGCACTTCCTGTACCCTCACTTGTAAAAAAGTAGAATTGAAAGAATAATCTCCAAGTTTCTACAATTTTCATTATACATATAATATAACAATTGTGAATATAGTTTTTTGTTTTTTTGTTAAAATTTTTAATAAAATGTTTATATTTTTATTTTTTTGTAAAGGGATACGTTAACATTGCTACCATCATCTTGCAATCAGACCTTTAATTGCGTATAATTTTCAAAAAATTAATTCTAGTACATATTATAGCTTTTATAGTATAATAATTCTAGTAATATTTTGACGGAGGGGAACATTTTGAATAAAGTTTTTTTTCATACTTGTATACTAATTTTCATAGCGATAATTGCTTCTAGTATTGGTGCATTCCTTGTTTCATCGCAGTTTTTGTTGAATTTTGTCAACATCTCGTTCTATATCGCACTATTTTTTATTCTTATAGGCGGTTTTTTATTCATATTTCAAAATGGATTTTTTAATGTAACAATTTACGCCTTCCAAAGAGTATTTGGTACGAATAAAAAAATCGACTCTTTAATTGAAGAAGTAGAGGAACCTATCGATAAGAAAGAACGTATTTATAAAACATATTCATTCAAATGGACGTATCCAATTTGCATTACCGGTATCGTTCTTGGGTTGTTCTCGACCTTCATTAGCTTTACTATTTTGATGTAGTTTGCAAACACTATCCCATATGATATAATAATCAGCAAAACATTTTGTTATAAAACTTTAGTTCTTTCATATTTAAAGAGCTCAGGTAACAATAAATAAATTTATATGTATGCGATGATAAAGAAGAGTACATATTGAGGCAATTTCAGAGAGCTTGTGGCTGGTGTGAACAAGTAATTGTACAGTATGGAATGGGCTTTTGAGCTCCAAACCGAACCGAAAGTAGTAGGCTTTGGCGTTATATCCAAACGTTATTATGGATTAGAGAGATTTCACAGTAGTGAAATAATTAGGGTGGTACCGCGGTCCATTCGTCCCTATAGTTTTTTGGGATGAATGGGCTTTTTTTGTTTGCTTTCTCTTCCCTATCACGCATTCAAATTTAGGAGGAATTACTTATGTCAGTTATCTTTTCTGGTATTCAGCCGAGTGGAACGATTACACTTGGAAACTATTTAGGAGCTATGAAGCAATTTACAGAGCTTCAGAACGAACACGACTGTTATTTCTGTATTGTAAATCAACATGCGATTACAGTACCTCAAGATCCCGTCGGGCTTCGTAAAAACATCCGCAGTCTTGCTGCACTTTATGTAGCATGCGGTATCGATCCTGAAAAAGCTACTTTATTTGTACAGTCAGAAGTACCAGCACACGCTCAACTAGGATGGATTATGCAATCCGTTGCTTACGTTGGAGAATTAGAGCGTATGACGCAATATAAAGATAAAGCATCAGGTAGAGATTCAGTTCCAGCTGGATTACTAACTTACCCACCATTAATGGCTGCTGATATTTTACTTTACAACACTGAGATCGTGCCTGTTGGTGATGACCAAAAGCAACATATGGAATTAACACGTGACCTAGCAGAGCGTTTCAACAAACGCTTCCGTGAAGTATTCACAATTCCTGAAATCCGCATTCCAAAAGTAGGAGCTCGCGTTATGTCACTAACAGAGCCTACGAAAAAAATGAGCAAATCTGATCCGAATCCAAAATCAATGATCAGCATGCTTGACGAACCAAAAACAATTGAAAAGAAAATTAAGAGTGCTGTAACTGATTCTGAAGGTATCGTGAAATTTGATAAAGAAAACAAACCTGGCATCTCTAACTTATTAACAATCTACTCTTCATTCTCTGGAAAAACAGTTGAAGAAATTGAAGCAATGTACGAAGGAAAAGGATACGGCGACTTTAAAGGCGACTTAGCGCAAGTAGTCGTAGAGGCAATTCGTCCAATCCAAGACAAATATAACGAACTAATCAACTCACCAGAACTAGACGAAATTCTAGACAAAGGTGCCGAAAAAGCAAACCGCGTTGCATTCAAACAACTACGCAAAGTAGAAAACGCAATGGGACTAAGTAGAAAACGTAGGTAACTTATAAAGCGGAAGCGGCTCGCTTAGAATGTGAGGGGGATGGAGCTCCTGACGTAGAGGCGTTTTTTGCCTCGCAGGAAGGCGCGAAGCCACCGAACATTCTTGCCGCTGGAGCTGGATTTCATATAAAGCGGAGGCGGCTGTTTAGGCCTGACGGCTAAGGTTCTTTCCCACAGAAGGTGCTTTTTACCTTCTCGTGGGGAAGGTTCTTAGACACAAAGAGCTTGCCGCTGGAGCTAGACTACAACAAATAAAAAAAACCGCCAATCGGCGGTTTTTTAATTTACCTTTTGCTCGTTTTCCATTTCCCATAACTTTTCAAAAAATGGCTGTCCTTTTACGAGACGCTCGCATAATTGTTCGTGCTTCTCAGACCAACCTGTTTTCGCTTCATCATACAGCTTAGCCCAAATATCTTCAAATTCCATATGTTGAACCATTCCGTATGCTGATGGATCCCACTCTGTGAACCAATAGCGAATTTCTGCTGTGTTTTTCGTTGTATGTAATTGATCTAACGCCATAAATAATAATTGTTTAAGCTGTCTTTCTTTACGAGTTAAGCCATTCATAACGAAAGGCGATGGTGATAAAATATGATGTTCTTTTTCCATTTCTTCTACTTGGAACTCATACTTTTCTGCTTGTACGTTTTCTACCATCTCATATACCATCTGCTCTTGGCGCGGTATAAGTCTACTTTTTCGAATCGGTACATTGTAACCAATTGTATCGATCGCAATAATTCCTTTTCCATCTGTAACTACAAAGCAATACTCTTGCTGCAAACGTTCATGATTTTTACGAATATAAGCCTTATGATGTACGTCTTCCAACAATTTTTGCGGAAGCTCTAACAATTCGTTCTCGATGTAATGATATAATGTGGAATCTACTTTTAATAATGGCACTTGATCTAATAGCTCAATCGTATCATCTTTCCGCCATTCGTAAAAATGACAAACGTTATACCCATTTTCTTCACCTTCAAACCAATTTACCCATACATCATGTAGATATAACATTCACTACCCCTCACTTCACTACTGTTTGTATCCATCATTATGTTCAATTTTTCTTAACTTTATTCCACCTAAGGAAATATATTCTAATTATTATTTTTTCTTCTATTAATACTAAAAAAACAGGAAAGAGAGCTCCTGTTTTTTTATATATGAAATGTATTGGCTTTATTTAATATTTCTTTCGCATCTATAGGCAATAAAGAAAGTGTATCTTCTCCTTGCAAAGTTACACAATCTTTGACAATATGAAATCCAAGCGCATAGCCAAGCAACTTCGGATAAGAGTGAAATCCATTTAATAAGATGTCATGCTCCCTTGTTCCTCGCTTTATACTTATTCTTTCATGTACAACATTTTTCCAATAATATATAGCCTCTTCCTTTGAAAGATACGTCGTCCACGGTGCATTGTTTTTTTCTGAATATCTTTCCGTTACCGCTTGCTCAGCTAATCCTTCCATAATCATCGTATCAAGTAATGTATATTCTGTTTCTTTCGTCTCAATTTGATGTAACCTGCATATGTGATGATATTCATGCGCCAATAGCACTTTTAATTCTTCCACCGAATTCCGTCCACATACGAATAAGAAAATAACGTGGCGCATAGATAATCCAGCCCTGCCATTATACTCTTCTTGTACCGTTCGATTATAGGAGTCTGATAATAAAATAAAGACAGGGACATCCGGACCTTTTAACCAATTTTTCAGTTTCTCATACTCCGCACGTAACTCTTTCCAAACTTCCTTTTTCTCTAACTCTTTAATTTCTCGTTCTCCTCGTATAACAGGGCGATACATACCTTTAGAAATTAAAAAGCGATACAACCTTTCTTTTGGCAGCGGGATATATTTCGTAAACTTCTCACACAGCTTTTCTGGCCGTCCATAATATAGATGTAACCATTCAGCAGTTTCAACAATCCCCATCTTTATCCCTCCTTTTTCTTATGTATATGCAAAAGGAGAAAAAGGCGTAAAAATAAATAAGGAGTTTTTCGCAATATGTTGCGAAAAAACTCCTTATTTTATCTATTATTTATACGATTTAAATACTAATACTGCGTTATGACCACCGAATCCTAATGAATTACTTAACACTGCGTTTACTTCTTGATGTCTCGCGTTATTTGGTACGTAATCTAAGTCACATTCTGGATCTGGTGTTTCATAGTTAATTGTTGGAGGAATTACTCCATCTGTAATTGATTTAATAGAGAAGATCGCTTCAACAGCACCTGCTGCTCCTAATAAGTGACCTGTCATTGATTTCGTTGAGCTGATCGCTACTTTATACGCGTGCTCACCGAACGTTTCTTTAATTGCCATCGTTTCATACTTTTCATTCGCATCCGTACTTGTACCATGCGCATTAATGTAATCAATATCTTCTGGCTGTAGACCTGCATCCGCTAAAGCTTGACGCATTGCGCGCACGCCGCCTTCACCGCCAGGAGCAGGCATTGTAATATGGAATGCATCACCAGTTGCACCGTAACCAGCGATTTCCGCATAAATATGAGCACCACGAGCTAATGCGTGCTCTAATTCTTCAAGAATTAAAATACCTGAACCTTCACCCATTACGAAACCGCTACGGTTTTTATCAAATGGACGGCAAGCTGTTGCTGGGTCTTCATTGAATGTTAATGCTTTCGCTGAGCTAAATCCTGCGAATGCCATACTTGTTAACGGTGCCTCTGCTCCACCTGTAATCATTGCATCAGCATCCCCACGCTGAATCGCTTTAAATGCATCACCAATTGAGTTTGCACCAGATGCACAAGCCGTTACAGAACAAGTGTTAATTCCTTTTGCTCCTGTTGCGATTGATACTTGGCCTGCTGCCATATCTGGAATCATCATCGGTACGAAGAATGGGCTCACGCGGCGCGGGCCTTTCTCAGTAAAAATTTTAAATTGTTCTTCGTATGTTTCCATACCGCCAATACCAGAACCAATCCATACACCAATTCGAGGTCCGTTTTCTTCTGTAATCTCAAGCTTTGCATCTGCAACTGCCATTTTCGCTGCTGCTACTGCATATTGTGTAAAGCGATCCATACGGCGCGCTTCTTTTTTATCAATATATTTCTCGACTTCAAAGTCGTTAATTTCTGCTGCTACTTTTGCTGGAAATAGTTCCGGATCAATTCTTGTAAGTCGTCCGATTCCAGATACACCCTTTTTAATGTTTTCCCACGCTGTTTCAACATCTGTACCGACCGGTGTAACAGCTCCTAGTCCTGTAATTACGACCCTCTTTTTTTCCATACAAAATACACTCCTTTTTTTCTCTCAGTCCTTATTTACCCCAACGAAGAGCGACTGCTCCCCATGTTAATCCACCGCCAAAACCAACAAGTATAATTAAATCACCATCTTGAATACGTCCATTTTGCAATTCCTCTACCATTGCAATCGGAATGGAAGAAGCTGATGTATTACCGAACTTCTCAATTGTCATACTCATTTTTTCTTGTGGTAAATTTAATCTCTCTCTTGCAGATTCCATAATACGAATGTTCGCTTGATGCGGTACTAAGAAATCCACATCTTCTTTCGTAAGACCAGCTTTATCTAAAACGCGAAGACAAGAATCCCCAAGTTGACGAACGGCAAATTTAAAGACTTCTCTGCCATTCATCATAACATACTCGTCTTGATAAAGATGCTTACCACCACTTCCGTCCGCTCCTAATTCGAAAGATAGAACGCCTTTACCTTCTGAAACAGCCCCCATTACGATAGCACCAGCTCCGTCTCCAAATAGTACTGCTGTATTTCGATCGTTCCAGTCTACAATTTTAGATAGCTTATCACTACCAACTACTAGTACATTTTTATAAGTTCCCGTTTGAATAAATTGCTGCGCTGTAATCATTCCGTACATAAAACCAGCACACGCTGCACTTAAATCCATTGCAGCTGCATGTTTTGCGCCAATTGCTTCTTGAATGACACAAGCTACTGCTGGAAAAGCACGATCCGGCGTTACTGTTGCTACTAAAATAAGATCGATATCCTCTCCGCTAATCCCTGCATCTTCAAGTGCTTTTTTAGAAGCCTCTACGGCCATATATGAAGTATCTATTGTATCATCGGCAATGCGTCTTTCCGCAATACCTGTTCTCGTACGAATCCATTCATCGGATGTATCCATTATTTTTTCTAAATCGTGATTTGTGACTACTTTTTCCGGCACATATCTTCCGATCCCTAAAATGCCCACGTTCACATCGCAGCCCTCCGTTTTATATCAATTATTATGACTTGGTACTAATTTTAAAACATAAATGTATTTTTGTCTAGAATATATTTCAGCTAAAACATAAAGCTAGCGCATTATTCACCTTATTGTTTATGAAATGAAACGGAAACATACCTTTCCCTGTTTCTTTCGAAATACAAAAAGGCTCGAACCGTTTCTACTTACGGTTCGGGCCTCTCTTCCATCTTAAAAGATGCTTTTTATTCTTTTTATGCTTTCCTTCTAAACTAGAGAGTTCTCCTCACTACTTTTCCTTTATCCTCTTCATATCTCTGGTTTTCCCCCAGGCGAGAATAAAAAAAGGCCCTGACCGCTTCTATCCACGGTTCGGGCCTCTCTTCCATCTTAAAAGATGCTTTCTATTCTTTTATTCTTGATCTGCTTTCCCAAGCTCATATGCTTCATTCATAACTTTCATCAATAACTCTAATACTGGTTGAGCTTTCTCCATATCAAGCGCAATTCCATTATCATCTAAAATGGCCTTTGCTTCTGGTAAATGCTTCATTGCGATTTGTAAAAATTGCATGCTTTTCTCATTCATATTACGTTCTTCCTCTCCATTAAAACTTTCACATACATAGTGTAACACGCTCGCTATCCTTCGTATAACTCTTTATATTTTTTCATATGTGCCAATTGTTTATTTAAACCGTATTCTAACGGGGTATTTCTTTTTATCGAAATATCCTCGGCCGCCCCATCTCTTTCTTCCGCATTCTCTTTATTCACTTTATCCTCTGCACGTAAAAGGTTCATACCCTTTTTCCATAATGACTTTTTACCACTAAGTAAATTATATATGCCGAGTTGCTCCTCGTTCATTCCATTTTCCCATAAGTATTCACATACATCTTCAACGTACAGTAGATCACTTCCGTTTTCCTCGCTGGCATAATGGCACTCTTTCTCACCTAGCTCTGATAAAATGAGCTGATGATACATCATAAAAGATGGTTGCCATGGCCCATATAATGTAGGAACTCGAAATACACTATATTGTACCTCTCCTTTTTTCAATCCTTCTTCCACTTTCGCAAATAAACGTTTATTTTCGGACTCATCTGCGTTTCCTACTTCAATAGAAGAAATTAGATTTAACTTCACTTTATGTTCTTCACACAGTCTTATGATTCGCTTTAAATACTGTAATATAACTCTTTCATTTCGAAAGCCACTTTGTTGGTTAGGCTCATACAGACAAAAGTAAACGGCATCAAATTTCTCTTCCTCTACGGATCTCCATCCGTCTTCATCTCTTATTGAATAATACGTAAATAACGCATTTCGCCCAATTAACAATAACTTCTCTTCATTAATTTTTGTCATACTATCAAATTCATCAAAATCAAGACCATATACTTCTACTTCTTCTGCAATCATTTTATTCACAAGGTGATAACCTACAAACGTAAGTGCACCTATAATTAGCACGCGTTCCATACCACCCACCCTTTCTCCTTGAAACAAATAGCTCCTCATTTATGTATATGGGAGCTTCACAATTCTTCTTCATATTTTTTAAAGAAATCAGTCGTTTGCCTAACCATTTTATATTTCACATCTTGCAGATGGAATAAAACAGAAGTATCACATTGATTCAATTGCCTCATTTTCTCGTATTTACGTAACAACTGTTTTCTTCCTCTTTTTTCTTGTGTTGATACAAAAATTTTAACAGGTACACAAGACGGAAGAAGCGTAAATGATTTCTTATTTATTTTTGCTTCTAATTCTTCTTCTTTGGAATCATACGCCAAACTTAATTCCTTCAAGAGTCTCTTATAAAAAAACTTATGCTCTTTCTCAAACTCCACATATTCTGGTAAATCTAAACACGGATTTAACATAATGACAGAACGTATACATTCAGGGTATTTGTTCATCATTTCAAGCGCTACAAGTGCCCCCATACCATCTGCCATAATGTGCATTTTTGCATTTAATGTCTCTTTTCTCAAAACAACGTCATATAGGCGTTTTGCTAGACGAACAGATTGATCGTTTCCCCAATGTCTTCCGTATAAATTAGAAGAAAAGACCGTATAGCCTTCCTCAATAAGGCCGTGTAAAAAATAAGATCTACCCGCATGTTGTGTCCATAAACTTGTACCATTCTCAATAAAGTAGTTGTAATCCCCAAGAAGCATGACAGAAAATCCATTTGGCTTCTCCGGTAAATAAATAACGCATGGTTCTTTTTCTAAGTAAAAAAAACGTTCCGTAATACTCATTTTTCCCCCGCCTTATTTTCTAAACGTATAAAAAGTACTCTTTTATAATGTATGAACAGAATGCAAATTTGCGTTGAAAAATCTACAAATATTTTTCTATATTCTTTTTTCAATTGTGTTACAATAAGGACAGATTGAACGAATAGAGGTGTAAAATATGCGTTTCATTTGGGCATTAATTTGGTCGTTCTTGCTTGTACATATGATGAGCTACGTAATCGGCTCTATGACTGGCGGTACATACGATTTTAACCAAGCGTCTATTTTCTCAGTTGTTCTTGCAGTATTAGTACTAGCGATTTCAGCTGCAATTCCAAACGAGCCAGTAGAACAGCACTAAAAAAAGAGTCCGGATTTTATCCGAACTCTTTTTTATTTTACTTCACATGAACGACTAATTCGTTATTTTCTACATCAACCACTACATGACTATTGTCAGTAATCGTACCTGCAATTAATTCTCTCGCTAATTTCGTTTCCACTTGACGCTGTACATATCGTTTTAACGGGCGAGCTCCATACATCGGATCAAAGCCGGCTTCTACAACAAATTCTTTCGCTGCTTCTGTTAATTGTACCGTAATATGACGGTCAGCTAAACGACCTTGTAATTCTTTTACAATTTTATCAACAATACCTTTAATTTCATTCGTTGTAAGAGGTTTGAATAAAATAATTTCGTCGACGCGGTTTAAGAACTCTGGTCGGAAATGTCCTCTCAATTGCCCCATTACAAGGTCTCTTGATTCCTCTTTAATCGAACCATCTTCTTCTAATCCATCTAGTAAATGAGCAGATCCAATATTTGAAGTCATAATAATAACTGTATTTTTAAAGTCCACTGTACGACCTTGCGAATCTGTAATGCGTCCATCATCTAACATTTGTAATAAAATGTTGAATACTTCTGGATGTGCTTTTTCGATTTCGTCTAATAAAATAACGGAATACGGTTTACGTCTTACTGCTTCTGTTAATTGACCGCCCTCTTCATATCCAACATATCCAGGAGGGGCACCAATTAAGCGTGACACAGCGTGTTTCTCCATATACTCAGACATATCAATACGAATCATTTGCTCTTCACTATCAAATAAAGACTGCGCTAACGTTTTGGCAAGCTCTGTTTTACCAACCCCTGTCGGTCCTAAGAAGATGAAGGAACCAATTGGACGGTTCGGATCTTTAATACCAGCGCGAGCACGAAGAACCGCGTCTGACACTAAGCTTACTGCTTCCTCTTGTCCAATGACACGCTCTGATAAGATTTGCTCTAAGCGTAATAATTTCTCGCGTTCACCTTCAACAAGTTTAGCAACAGGAATACCAGTCCAGCGTGAAACAATATCAGCAATCTCTTCTTCACTTACTTCCTCACGTAATAAACGATTTTCTTGTTTATTATTTGCGCCCATTTCTTCTGCTTCTTTTAACTCTTTTTCAATTGCAGGAATTTTTCCGTGGCGAAGTTCCGCTGCTCTATTTAAATCGTAATTACCTTCTGCTTCTTCTAATTCACGGCGCAGACGCTCTAAATGTTCACGTAAGTCACGAACTTTGTGAATATCTTCTTTTTCTTTCTCCCATTTCGCTCTCATGCTACTTGCCACTTCTTTTAAATCCGATAATTCACGTTGCAATGTTTTGAGGCGTTCTTGGCTACCAAAGTCCTTCTCTTTTCCAAGAGCCGCTTCTTCAATTTCCAGCTGCATAATACGGCGCGTTACTTCATCTAATTCTGTCGGCATAGAATCAATTTCTGTACGAATTGTTGCGCACGCTTCGTCAACAAGATCAATTGCTTTATCCGGTAAGAAACGATCCGAAATATATCGATCTGATAAAACGGATGCCGCTACAATTGCGCGGTCATGAATATTTACACCATGATAAATTTCAAAACGCTCTTTTAAACCACGTAAAATAGAAATGGTATCTTCAACAGTTGGTTCTTCTGCTAATACTTGTTGGAAACGTCTTTCTAGTGCTGGATCTTTCTCAATATATTTACGATATTCATCTAGTGTTGTCGCCCCGATACAATGCAGTTCACCACGCGCAAGCATCGGTTTTAACATATTCCCTGCATCCATCGCACCTTCTGTTTTTCCAGCACCGACGATTGTGTGAAGTTCATCAATGAATAATAAAATGCGACCTTCACTCTTTTTAATTTCATTTAATACAGCTTGCAAACGCTCTTCAAACTCACCGCGGAATTTCGCACCGGCTACAAGCGCACTCATATCTAACGCAAAAATTGTTCTATCTTTTAACCCTTCAGGTACATCCTTCTTCACAATACGCTGTGCTAACCCTTCAACGATTGCTGTTTTACCAACACCTGGCTCACCAATTAAAACAGGGTTGTTTTTCGTTTTACGTGAAAGAATGCGGATCACGCGGCGGATTTCACTATCGCGGCCGATAACAGGGTCAATTTTCCCTGCTTTCACTTCTGCCACTAAATCACGACCATATTTTTCTAACGCTTCATAAGTTGCTTCTGGATTTTGACTAGTCACTCTTTGATTCCCCCGAACTGTCATTAAAGACTGTAATAAGTTGTCTTTCGTAATATGAAATCTTGTGAATAATTGGCTTATATCGCCTTTTTCTTCAGTAAAAGCAAGCAATACATGTTCAACTGAAATGTAATCATCTTGCAATTTCTCTGCTTCTTTTCCTGCTCTTACAAGCAGTTGTTGCAGGGCACCTGTTATATATAATTTACCTGCTTCTGCACCGCTTCCCGTTACGGAAGGCTTTTTCTTAATTAAATTTTCTACGCCTTGTTTTAATGCTTCTATATCGACATTCATTTTTTGAAAAATACGTACTGCTAGCCCATCTTGCTCTTCTAATAATGTAAACAAGAGATGAACAGTATCTACTTCTTGATGGTGATGAGATACCGCTAAAGATTGGGCACTCATAATCGCCTCTTGTGTTTTTGTTGTCATTTGATTTAAGTCCATCTTTACAGTCCTCCAAATGTTTGACTTTCTTTGACCTTTGATTTGATTATACGCCAACTGACTTTTTTATACAATAATTTTGCTTATGTATTTTCAAACTTATTATTAGAAAAAGAAAACAGGAACATGCATTGATGCAGTTCAAAACAATACGGTAAATGAAATTATAATGCGTAATGAAAAAAAGCCGCAATAACGATTGCGGCTCCTGTTACGGTTTTCTTTTATACGTCCACTGACGGTTATGATTCGTGTTATCTGGAAACTTGTCACCAGCAGTTAGTTTCACCATTTGCGGATCTTTCACCATACTTCCCGTTTCACCAATTTCCACGTAAATGCCATCATTCGGCGCTTTTTGTCCAGAACGAAACCTGCGATTTTGTCCCATTTCCATTCTCCTTCCATGACGTCTTTGCCTCATTAGTATATCCATTTTAAAAGAAAGCTTTTCTGTCATGTTTAGGAAACAAGTACTACATTCCGTTCTTGTACATATACATGAATGACACAAGCTTAAAGCAGGGATTTCGTTCCTATTTGTAGAAAAAAAAGAAACCAACCTACTATAGGCCAGTTTCAAAGGAGAGTCAAACATATACGAGAAGATTACATGTTCATTATAAGCCTCATCACACGAGCAATGTAACCCTTTTCACAATTTGTACATAATGAAAGAAACATTGTTTGAACTTTCTAAAAAGATGTTGACTTTTCTTAATTTCCAGCGAGAAATAGTAGACACCGCAGCACTTTGCGACGTAAGATGGATATATAGTGAACTTTCCATCTTTGGTGGTCTCACCCAGTCTAACCTCTTATTTCTGCATATAAAAAACGGAAATACAGATAAAAACAAAAAAATATTATAAGAGGTGAAATTATGAACAAACAACATTTAATCGCACTAGACTTAGACGGCACTTTATTAACAGACAACAAAATAATTTCCACTCGAACGAAACATACAATTGCAAAAGCAAAGGAACAAGGACATATTGTCGTTATTTCAACAGGACGTCCATTCCGCGCTAGTTATGATTACTATAAAGAACTTGGTCTAAATACACCAATCGTAAACTTTAATGGCGCTTACGTACATCACCCTCTTGATTCAAAATGGGGCACACATCACTCTCCTCTTGAGCTAGCAACAGCGCAAGAAATTGTCCGAGCTTGCTTTGATTTTGGCGTAAAAAATATATACGCTGAAGTAATGGACGATGTGTATGTTCGTGAAATTGATGAAGATAAAAAACATATTTTCGAATTCGGTTCTCCAAATATTTTTACAGGAGACTTATTAAATATTTTAAACGATCATCCAACTTGCTTATTAATTGACGCACATGACGAGCATTCCAGTGCAATACGTCAACATTTAACTGATATGCACGCTGAAGTAATCGACCATAGAAAATGGGGCGCACCTTGGCCAATTATTGAAATTGTAAAAAGCGGATTAAATAAAGCTGTTGGACTACAAAAAATTTCTAGCCATTACAACATTCCACAAGAGCGAATTATCGCTTTCGGTGATGAAGATAACGACTTTGAAATGATTGAATTTGCTGGTCACGGCATCGCAATGGGAAATGCCATTCCTGAATTAAAATCACTCGCAAACCATACGACGCTAACGAACGAAGAAGATGGTATTGCACTATATTTAGAAGAGGTTCTTGGGTTGTAATCTAAAAATTCCCTGCTTATAGTTTCTCGCCAAACGCTCATACTATGATTAGACGCACAAGTCAGCGCGTCGATTGTTTTCAGCTAAATAAAGGGGGTTTTTCGAATGGGTAAAAAGAACAAATCAAAACGTTTTATCCAACAAGGAGCCGATGCTGTTATGAAGCATGATGCAAGATTCCCGTACAGAGGTACATTAGCTGAGGCAGAAAAAGCGAGAAGTAACTCTTCTTTTGGAGGGGTCTAAATGGGGAACTTACTATTTCAACAAGCTAGAGATGCTGTTGCAAATGCCGTATCTTGTTCGAGCGGCGTCGAGCAACAAGATCTCGTATATAGAGCAAAAAATGCTTTGCAATCCGCTTACGCAAATTCTTCAACTGCTGAAAAAGTTCAGCTACGTGAAATGCAGGAGCAGTTGCAAACTATTACGAATTTACATTAAAAAAGAGGACCAACTTTGGTCCTCTTTAATCTTTTCGAAACAATCCAAATACCCCAACCGTTTGCAGTACATTTGTAAATGCACCTGGGTCCACTTGTTTAATAACCCTCTCTAATTCATACAGTTCGTAACGAGTAATAACAATCATTAACATTTCCTTATTTTCATTCGTATAAGCACCCGTTGCCGGTAGAGTTGTAATCCCCCTCACTAAGCGTGAGTGAATCGCCTTTCGTACATCCGCCCCATTCTTCGTAACGATTAACGCCGTAATCTTCACATGACGCGTATGAATCGCATCGATGATTCGCGTTGAAACATACAAAGTCACCAAAGTATATAATGCTTTTTCCCATCCATACACATAACCAGCGGCGATAATAATCAGTGCATTAAAGAAGAAAAAATACGTACCGACAGGCTTGTCTTTAATCTTTGACAAAATCATAGCAATAATATCTAAACCACCTGTAGAAGCCCCCCACTTTAACGCAATCCCTACCCCAATTGCCGAAATAAGCCCGCCAAAAATCGCATTTAATATGATATCGTTCGAAACAGCCCGAACTGGGATAATTTCTAAAAACAAAGTCATAAATATAACACAAAGAAAACTAAAGAAAGTAAAAGCCTTCCCGACCTTTTTCCACGCTAAAATAACGACAGGAATATTAAACAAACTAAACAATACCCCCGTTGATATATGAATGGATAAAAAATCACCTAATATTTGCGATAACAATTGAGACAATCCAGCAAAGCCACTCGCATACACTTTCGCTGGCGTTAAAAATAAATTCATTCCAATCGCGTTTAACAAACCTGCGATGATTACAACGATTAACTTCTTTATAAGTTCGGTATAATTCAACTTCAAATCCATTTCCAATCCACCCTTATTATTCATGAATACACTGCTATACATAGTCTTTACGAAAAAGGAAATGATAAACGTACAACGTTTAGAAATGGAGTTGATACATATGCCACATACAAGTGATAACGACAAAAAAGCACGCGATAACAATGCAAAGCGTGCGCAAAAAAATGAGCAAGAACAAAAGAATATAGAACAAGGTAAGCGTGCTTATTCTAAAAAGACCGATCACCTTTGATCCCATCGTACATCAACAATATTGTTGATGTACTTTTTTTACATTTTACAGGAAAAAACATTGAAAATTCACTTCATGTTCACTTCTATATTCTACAATAGCGATAACATATTCGGATGAGGTGTTAGCATGAGAGGGAAACACATTTTCATTATTACTGCACTAATAAGTATATTAATGCTAGCTGCTTGCGGGCAAAAAAATAGCTCGGCTACAGTCGCTACGGCAACAGACTCAACCATTACGAAGAGCGACTTCGAAAAACAGTTGAAAGATCGTTACGGAAAAGACATGTTATACGAAATGATAGCGCAAGACGTTATCACGAAAAAATATAAAGTATCTGACGATGATGTAGAGAAAGAAGTACAAAAAGTGAAAAATCAATACGGAGATCAATTCACAGCTGTACTAGAAAACAATCGTTTAAAAGATGAAGCTGATTTTAAAAAACAAATTAAGTTCAAACTTGCTATGAATGAAGCAATTAAAAAAAGTGTTACAGAAAAAGACGTGAAAGACCACTACAAACCAGAAATTAAAGCGAGCCACATTTTAGTAAGTGACGAAAATGAAGCAAAAGAAATAAAGAAAAAATTAGATGCGGGTGCATCATTTGAAGAACTAGCAAAACAAGAATCGCAAGACCTACTATCAAAAGAAAAAGGCGGAGACCTTGGATATTTTAATTCAGGTAGAATGGCACCTGAATTTGAAACTGCTGCCTATAAACTAAAGGTCGGACAAATTAGCAATCCCGTTACATCACCAAACGGTTATCATATTATTAAATTAACTGATAAAAAAGAGTTAAAGCCCTATGATGAAGTGAAAGACTCTATTCGTAAAAACTTAGAAGAAGAACGTATTGCTGATCCTACATTCAGTCACAAATTACTACAAAAGGAATTAAAAAAGGCAAATATTAAAATAAACGATAGTGAGTTGGAAGATACATTTACTATTGTTTCTTCGCAAGGAAATTAAAAAAGCACAACCTTATCTTTTTAAATAAGGTTGTGCTTTTTATTTCCTTTATTTCTTAAAGTACGTCCAACCTTCTTCTTGGTAAACCTTTTCTTCTTTCATCAACTTACCAAGCGCACGCTTAAATGCAGCTTTACTCATATTGAAACGTTCTTTAATGTCTTCTGGATAGCTCTTATCCCAAAACGGCATTGCTCCGCCTCGTTCTTCCATATATGCATAAATCACTGCAGCATCATCTTCCATTCCTTCTTCTTTACGAGGAAGAAGCGAAATGTTAATTGTACCGTCATCTTTTACGTCAATAATACGACCTGTTACGCGCTGGCCGATGCGGACTTGTTCTTTTCTTTCTGTATGGTGTAAAAATGCACGGAAATGCTCATCTGTTAATACGAATGAACCAACTTGAAGTGAACGATACACACGTCCATTTACATTTTTATTACGCATAGATGGCGTCGCCTCTACAACGATTTCTTGCATATCACTATCTCTTGCCGGAAGAGCAATTAAACGATCACGATTCGTTAATTTTAACGTACAATATAATTCATCTCCAACTTCTGGCCATACTGGCATATAAATTGGGAATTCATCAGCTGGAATTAGTATATCTTTTGATACACCAATATCAACAAACACACCTAAACTAGGAATAACTTCTACAACCTTTACCCAGTTCCAATCATACGTCGTAATAATTGGCTCCTTCATTGTTGCCGAAATACGATTTTGGTGGTCAAGGTATAAGAATACATCAATCGTATCGCCTTCTTCAATTTCTCCAGCTACTTCATTTTTATGTAGGAAAATTTCTTCTTCTTCATTTCCAACCATATATCCAATTTCCGTTTCGCGTAAAACAGTTACCTGTTCAATCGATCCTATTTGTAAATACATATTTTTTTAATTCCCTTCTATATATATAAAATTAACTTTTTTATCTTTTTATCATTCCAAACAAAAGTTAATTATAACACGATTTTTCCTTTATTTGTCCAACTGCCCAAAATTCACTATAATAAAATGAGGTTACATCATTATAAGTACGAAAACACTTAAGTCTAAGCTCGTTTTCAGCTATACTTTAGTATGTACAATACATAAAAAGATTAGAAATTTATTTGGAGGTGCTAACTATGGCAAAAGATAGTTCTTTTGACATCGTTTCGAAAGTAGAATTACCTGAAGTAACAAACGCAATTAACACTGCATTAAAAGAAATCCAAAATCGATATGACTTTAAAGGAAGTAAAAGTGATATTAAACTTGAAAAAGAAGTACTTGTTTTAACTTCTGACGACGAGTTCAAATTAGAGCAAGTAAAAGACGTTCTAATTTCTAAACTTGTAAAACGTAACGTTCCAATTAAGAACTTAGATTACGGAAAAGTTGAAGCGGCAGCTGGTAACACTGTTCGCCAACGCGCAACACTTCAACAAGGTATCGATAAAGATAACGCGAAAAAAATTAACAACATCATTAAAGAAATGAAATTAAAAGTAAAAACACAAGTACAAGATGATCAAGTACGTGTTACAGCAAAAAGCCGCGATGACTTACAAGCAGTTATCGCAGCAGTTCGCAGCGCTGATTTACCGATTGACGTACAATTTATTAACTACCGCTAAAAAGAAAAACATCCTCTGCACAGAGGATGTTTTTCTTTTTAGCGGGTAGAAACAATATGACGAGGACAAGAAGGTATTTGTGGTGAAAATTGCTGAGTGAACAATGTTTATTCATGCGAATATCTTACAGGTGACCGCGTCGTTAGGCTAGGTCTCATTGTAGAATTTTTTTATACATGGAATTGAGCATGTCCTTTTAAAAATAAGGAAAAGACACCTTAGAACATTTCCCTTCAACTTGAAGCACTTTCTTTATCAATTGAATCCCAAACCAAAATCCCTCTTCCTACTCAAGCGTAACAATTTATGAGTATAAGAATATTTTCCACCCTTCAATGTAATGTAAAATTAATAAGGAATCTTATTCCGTAAAAAAAGTTAATTATAAAAGAGTTAGAAGTGGTTATTTGAAGAAGTTAATATTATGTTTTTTATTGGCTATACTCTCTCTAAATATGACAGGATGTTCTAATAATATAACTACACCAAAGGATAAATCTAATTGCATTCACAAAGCTTGGTACAAAAAAACTACGTTATGTAATAATTTAAAGAAACACTAAATAGTTGATGATAAAGCTCATAAAAAAAACACACTTTAAGTTGCCTTCCTCTTACTTGAACCATCTTAACTTTAATATGGAAGGAAAAGAAGTATAAAGTGTTAATAAGGATGCAGATTTCAAAATAGAAAGTACGTTAAGTAAACTTTCATTAAAAAATTCATATTAAGTAATAATATTTTAGAATTAAGTTTATAAAAAATATTAAGAGGTTTATAAGTGTAAAACCTACAGGAACTTTTCCTGTAGGTTTTATTGTACTATAAGTAGTTATTTAGCAATTATGTTTTTCGAAATATCCTTCTTTAATTATTTGTAATTTTTTTTCGTTTTTTGTTAATTCAAATATAAATAACGCTGTTTTCATGTTATCAGCAACTTCTTCTTTATTAGATTGTTCAAGCTTTAATAAATTCGAACCTTTTTCATAGTATAGTTCACCCAATAAGTATAAAGTATTTAGATTAATAGCTAATTTGATACCCTTATCAATGTATTTTTTTGCTTCTTCGTATTGATATGTGTAATTTAAACATTTTGCTAAATTATAAATAATTTTTAATTTAATTTCTTTATCTCTAGGAAAATCTAACTTATCAAAATTATTTAAACATCTTTTTAATATATTAATACTCTCTTTATATTCTTTATTTTCTGCATGAAATATAGCCATTGTCTGCATAATATCTATTTCTCTCTCTGTTAAAAAATCAATATTCGTTACAGTTATTTTTAATGCATTATTCAAAAGAGTTAAAGCTGTTTTTATTGAGTTATTCATACGATATATAGCAATTGCTTCATGCCATATTAGAAATTGTTTATCTTCTTTCATTCGAAAATTATTTAAGTTTTTTTCTTTTGTTACTATTTCATAAAGCTCTTTATATTGATGTTGTCTTATACAGTCTTTCATTACGCATTTTGCATTTTCTATATATTTTAATTTTTTGTTTTGAGTTAGTGCAAATATATTATTTGGATCAATACCAAGCCTTTCTGATAATTGATATAACAATATACTAGATGGATAAATCACACCTTTTTCAATCTTGCTAATTTGACTTTGTGAACATATTCCATGACATAATTCGGATTGTGATATATTTTTTTTAATTCTAAGTTCTTTAATGGTAATACCCAAATCGTAAAATTCCATTTTCTCTCCTCAAATATAACCCTTAATGAGTATAAAATTATTTTTCATCTTTTAATGTAATGTAAAATTAGTATAGTTGCAATTATTGTTTCTTCTATATGTTCTTTTCACTTCTTTGCTCAGATGCATTTCGAGGCGCGAGTCTTACTTCACAGAAAAACAGGTTAAGGAGAAAGTCTTCTCTTTAACCTGATCTTAGGAGCAACGCCTTACCTTAAACTGAAGACGATCTACTAAAGAAAATCGTCACTCATTTCCGTCTCTTTTTAACCGCAATTAAAAAAGTAATAAATAATACGTTCACACCAACTATTAAGGAGATAAATAACCAATTCACACCTGTTTCTCTATTAACTTTATACACATTTGATTCTTCACGCTTTAAAACGAGATAAAACTTTCCATTTTCTTCTCTTATAATTTCATCTTCTAACAATCCTCTTAACTCTTGTTTTTCACCAATCGTACTTGCAGGTAAAGCAACTTTTTGCGTCTCTTTCGTATTATTAATCGCTACTAATGTGACTTCACCTTTATACTTTCGTTTTAGTACACTCATTCCATTTTTATCGTATAAGAGTTCAAATGTACCGCGTCGTAAAGATGGTCTCGTTTGTCTGAGTTCACCAAGTTTTGTTATATGCTGCATAAACTTTTCATCCGATTTGAAATCCATTAATCGTCTATTATCTGGAGTATCCCCTCCATCTAATGCAATTTCAGTCCCGTAATAAAAATTCGGAATGCCTGGTGATGTCAATAAATATGTAAGAGCTAGTTTCAAACGCGATGGCGGATAATTCATATTTTCCTTTACAATACGAGCAAATCTTTTTGTATCTTGATTATCTAAAAATGTAATGAATTCCTCGTCTTTTTTACTCACATCATATAAAGATTTTACCGATACGTCCGCTTTAGAAAACGATTCTACTATTTTTTCGTTGTATTCACTATCTTCTTTTGTCATAACTCGAAAATCTTTTTTTATCACTTGCATATCTTTTTGCACATCATCCCAAAAAGCAGGAGACTTTTTTTCACTATGCATTACATAACTTGCATCTAAATCAACTTCTTTGACCCACCATTTCATCGAGTCGATTACTTGTTGTTCGTTTTCTCCAAGCGGAAATTGAAGTATAACTTTCATTCCTTTTGCATGAGCTTCTTGCACAAGTTCTTTTACATCATTTTCTGTTCCGAAATGTTCATTTACCTTCTGAAAATTGCGCACGTCTACTCCATCGTATTTTACACTTTCAAACAGCGGCGAAAGCATAACAGTGGTAAATCCTATTTCTTTTATGTAATCCAGTCTTTTTATAATGCCTCTTATATCTCCGCCCTGATATCCTTCTAAATTACCAACTTCTAACTGTTTGTCATTTTTCGGTTCCCCATTATTGAAACGATCAATCATAATGGAATATATAACTTCATCTCGCCACTCTCTTTTTTCGTCTGCAAATGTATGTATTGGTACAAACAAAACGACAGCTAAACAAAAACAAATGAATAGTTTCCTAGTATGTATTTTCCCCACACGCATCCCCCACGTTTTTAATTGTAAGAATATTATACCAATTATCCGAACGAATCGCATACGTTGATTTCATTCTTATTAAATTAATACACGTTAGATTTTCTGACATAACACATGAAATTTTCTGAATTTTTAGTTGATTTTTCTTTTCACTTCGAATATGATATGAAACATAACAAATTGATGTTATTTTTTCTAACATTACAGGAGGAGAGAGAATGAATATGGGAGATACGGTTTTTATGTTTGTAGCGACAGTAATGGTCATGTTAATGACACCAGGATTAGCACTTTTTTATGGAGGGATGGTTCGCAGTAAAAACGTACTCAGTACGACAATGCATAGTTATAGCGCGATGGCTATCGTTTCGATTCAATGGATTGTAATTGGTTATTCTTTATCATTCGGACCAGATTGGCATGGACTTATCGGCACACTCGATTGGTTCGGTTTAAATGGAGTTACCTACGCACCAAATCCAGACTATTCATCTACTATTCCTCACAATTTATTTATGATGTTTCAACTCATGTTCGCTATTTTAACTCCTGCTTTAATTTCAGGTGCATTTGCCGAAAGAATGCGATTTTCAGCTTTCCTTATTTTCATCCTTCTATGGACAACGATCGTTTACAATCCTGTCGCTCATTGGGTATGGGGCGTTGGCGGATGGCTAAGAGAACTGGGCGCGTTAGACTTCGCTGGCGGTAATGTCGTTCATATTACATCTGGTGTGGCTGGCCTCGTATTAGCTATTTTCCTTGGAAAACGAAAAAACATAAACGGTACTTCTCCTCATCATTTACCATTTACGATGCTAGGCGCTGGGCTGCTATGGTTCGGTTGGTTCGGTTTTAACGTCGGAAGCGCATTATCTTTAAATGATGTAGCTTTAACAGCATTTATTAATACGAATATAGCCGCTGCTGCCTCCGCATTAACTTGGATGCTTTCAGAGTGGTTCTTTCAATCAAAACCGACTGCGATGGGAGCTGCCTGTGGCGCCGTTTCCGGTCTAGTCGCTATTACACCAGCTTGCGGGTTCGTTACACCTTTTTCCGCTCTTCTTATCGGAGCGATTGGCGGCGTATTATGCTTCGGGGCAGTCTTTTTCTTAAAAACAAAATTCGGATACGACGATACACTCGATGCATTCGGATGTCACGGCATCGGCGGAACTTGGGGCGGAATTGCGACAGGACTATTTGCAACTACTGCCGTAAACGGCGATGGCGCTAACGGATTATTTTACGGAAACGCCGCGTTGCTATTTAAACAACTTGTAGCAATCGGCGCAACATATGCATTCACAATTATAATGACGTACGCCATTATTAAAGCAATCAACTTCTTCCTCCCTGTCCGGGTCGATGAGCATGAGGAACATATGGGACTTGATATTTCGATGCATGGGGAGAAAGCTTATGAGTATACTGAGCGAGTGAACTAAAAAAAGAGATGCAATCTATTGATAATAGATTGCATCTCTTTTTTTGCATTTGTCGGCACTGCATACCCTAAGCGGTATTACTGTAAATATATCAGCGATTCTTCGGATATATCGACGATTTTTCAAATATATCAGCGATTATTTCAATATATCGACGTTTCGACACAAGATATCGATTTACCACCAAATTCCGACATAAAGAAAATGAAGAATACCCGCTTGTAACTTTACACTTAAAAAAAGACGACCGTTTCATAACAGTCGTCTTTTCCTATTTATTTCGGAGCATTTCCTACATATTGCGTAATATCAACGTTTAATGCTTGCGCTAAACGCATACCGTACTCTTGATCTGCACGGAAGAAGTTACATACAGCTAGTAATTTCGTACGTTCATTTACGTCTTTTAAGTCACTTGTTAAGTTTGCAATTAAGTTGTCTTGCTCTTCTTTAGAGAATGAACGGTAACGCTCACCTGCTTGTTTGAAATCATTTGGTTTGTCAATTTTTTCACGAGATACATAGCCTTCTACTTTCATAGTTGAATCGCGGTAAGTTGGGTCTTCAACTGGATTTTCAGTATGACGGCTCGGTTCGTAGTTAATTGTAGATGGGTTTTGATTGATTTGCATCGCACCATCACGTTGTTGATTATGAACAGCTGCGTACGGGCAGTTTACAGGAATTTGTAAGTAGTTCACACCAAGACGGTAACGCTGTGTATCTGGATAAGAGAATAAACGACCTTGTAATAATTTATCTTCAGATGGTTCAATACCATTTACAGTTGCACTTGGAGAGAACGCTACTTGTTCTACTTCTGCGAAGAAGTTTTTCGGGTTACGATTTAACGTCATTGTTCCTACTTCCATTAATGGGAAGCGATCTTCTGGCCATACTTTCGTCGGATCTAACGGATCGAAATCTAAAGAATCTGTTTCCTCTAATTGCATTACTTGTACGTGTAAATCCCATTTCGGGTAATTTCCTTTTTCGATTGCATCGAACAAGTCACGAGTTGCATGGTTGAAGTCTTTTCCTTGTACTTCTTGCACCTCTTTTGCACTTAAGTTACGTACACCTTGCTGTGGTTTCCAGTGATATTTAATGTAGACGATTTTACCTTCTGCATTAATCCATTTAAATGAATGTACACCGAAACCTTCCATTTCACGATAGCTTGCTGGTGTACCGTAATCAGAAAATACCCATGTCATCATATGTGTAGATTCTGGACTTAACGTCATGAAATCCCAGTAACGATCTGGTGTTTGAATATTTGTATCAGGTGCTGGTTTTAAAGAATGCACCATATCAGGGAATTTAATTGCATCACGAATGAAGAAGACTGGTAAATGGTTACCTACAATATCGTAATTTCCTTCTTCTGTATAAAATTTAACAGCGAAACCGCGTGGATCACGTGCTGTTTCAGGAGAACCTTGACCATGAATAACCGTTGAAAAACGAACAAACACAGGTGTTTCAGTTCCTTCATTTTGTAAAAATGCTGCTTTCGTATATTTCTTCATGCTGTTTTTCGTTACGAATACACCGTGAGCACCTGCACCACGTGCATGCACAACACGCTCTGGAATACGTTCACGATCAAAGTGAGCTAGTTTTTCTACTAAATGATAGTCTTCTAATAATACTGGTCCACGGCGACCAGCTGTACGAGAATTTTGGTTATCTCCGACCGGAGCACCTTGGTTTGTTGTTAAGCGATTATTTGGATTCATCTAGGGGGATCCTCCTCTTTCTTTCATAGTAATTATTATTTATTTAAAATTATTATAAATTAATTATTATTCAAAATTAGTTCTTTGTCAACTATTTCTTTCATTTTTTTGGAAACAATTGTAGCTAAACAATCAATAAATGAAGATTGTGCATTCGGCATATTTGGTCTAAAATACGCAGCATTTAATTCATCCGTCACAACTTTACACTCGTAATCGTTGTCATATAAAACTTCTAAATGCTCTGCCACAAAACCGACTGGACAATATATGAAAGATTCATATCTATGCTCTTCAAATAAATCTCTCGTTAAATCTTGTACATCCGGTCCAATCCATGGATCAGATGTATTTCCGGCACTTTGCCAACCAATTGTATAGTTTTGAATATTTGCAGCTGCTGCGATTAAATCCGCTGTATGCTGCAATTGCTCCACATAAGGGTCACCTGCTGCAATAATTTTTTCTGGTAAACTATGCGCTGAAAAAATTACGATCGCTTTCTCTTTATCTTCAATTTTTGTAAATGTTTCTTTTATTTGATCTGCCCAATACGAAATAAACTTCGGTTCATCGTACCATTGGTCAATCGGCTCAATAACAGGACCACCTATTTCCTCCGAAAGACGAATTGCACGCTCGTTATATGCCTTAATGCTAAAGGTAGAATAATGCGGCGCTAATACGATACTAATCGCTTGCTCAATTCCATCGCGCTTCATCTCTTCTACTGCATCTTCTATAAACGGCGCAGTATGTTTTAAGCCTAAGTAACAATTAAATTCATACTCTGTAAACATATTATTCATTGAGTCTGTTAATTTATGCGCTTGCTCTTTCGTAATTTTTGCAAGCGGTGAAATTCCGCCAATTGCTTTATAGCGCCCGATTAAATCTTGGAGCGCTTCTTCGGATGGCTTACGCCCATGACGAATATGTGTATAATATGCTTCTACTTCATCTAATGAATCCGGCGTTCCATACGCCATTACGAGTAAACCTATTTTTTTCTTTTTCATCTATATAACACCTCAATTTTATAAATGAGAATCTTTTTCAAGAACATTTGTTTCCAATTATAACAACTAATAATAAGTACGTAAAGATAATTATTCTAAATAAGTATTTTTTCTAATATGATTTTGAATTTTATATGACAATTTATTTAATAAAAAGCGACTTACTTATAAAGTAAGTCGCTTTTCTCCTATTCTTTAATATTTACTCCATATTCTTTAAACCAAACATGAATTTGCGCTAAATGAGCTAAAAGCTGTGGCCCAGTCATTAATTGACCATACCATGGCGTTTGGAATGCACTGCCGCCTGACTCAATTAATCCACTCAGCTGTTCTTTATCAAATAGCTCGTGTAAAATTGAGCCTTTATCCGTTAATAAATCTTTTATCCATACTGTTACTGCTTTCGTATAGTGCGGATTATGTGTTTTTGGATACGGGCTCTTCTTTCTATATAAGATCTCATTTGGAAGTAACCCTTCTAACGCTTTACGCAATAGACCTTTTTCGCGGTTTTTATACATTTTCATTTCCCAAGGAATATTCCACGCATATTCGACAAGTCGGTGATCCGCAAATGGAACGCGCACTTCTAAGCTTGCCCCCATACTCATGCGGTCTTTTCTGTCTAATAATGTTGTCATAAACCATACCATATTTAAATAAAATAATTGGCGTCTTTTTGCTTCTAGCGGACTTTCCCCATCTAAAATAGGAACTTCTTGAATGGATTCTTCATAGCGCTGCTGTACATATTGTTGTAAATTTAATTTATTTCTCCATTCTTTCTTTAGCAATTGTTCACGCGCTTCTGTAGAACGCATCCACGGAAATGCACTCGATTGTAAATCATCTTCTCTATAAAACCATGGATAACCACCAAATATTTCATCTGCACATTCCCCAGATAAACCGACGACAAAATCTTTTTTAATTTCGCGGCAAAACCATAATAATGACGAATCAATATCTGCCATACCAGGCAAATCACGAACGAGTACTGCTTCTGTTAAATACTGCGCTAATTGTTCATTTGAAATGACGCAGCGATGATGGATCGTTTGAAACGTCTCAGTCATCAAATGAATAAATGGTGCATCTGAATTTGGCTGAAACGCATTTGCTTTAAAGTATTTGTCATTATCTTCGTAATCAACCGAATACGTGTGTAATTGACCTTTTCCCGATTTTTCGTATTCTTTCGCAGCAATTGCTGTTATAGCGCTTGAATCTACACCACCTGATAAAAAAGTGCATAATGGTACATCAGAAACGAGCTGCCTTGTAATCGCATCTTGTAATAAAAAGCGTGTTTTTTCTACTGTTTCTTCAAAAGAATCTTCATGCTTTTTACTTTCTACATTCCAATATCTCCATATACATAAACCGTTCTTCGAAAATGTCATCGCATGACCTGGACGTAATTCTTTTATACCAGCATAAATACCGTGACCAGGCGTTCTAGATGGTCCAAGGCCAAATATTTCAGATAATCCTTCTAACGTCACTTCCGCCTTCACATCTGGATGCGCCAATATCGCTTTTAACTCTGAGCCAAATAGTAATCGCCCACTGTCATATTTATAAAATAGTGGTTTTACCCCTAATCGATCGCGCGCAATAAACACTTGTTCTTTCTGTTCATCCCATACAGCAAACGCATATATACCGTTTAAATGATCGACACATTCTTCTTTCCATTCGATATAAGAAGCTAATAATACTTCCGTATCAGAGTGACCTTTGAACGTATATCCTCTTCTTAATAGTTCCTTTCGAATGTCTTCCGTGTTATACAGTTCGCCGTTATAGCAAATTGCATAATTTGCTTCATCCTTTAAACAAGTCATCGGCTGTTTACCACCTTCAGGATCAACAACGATTAACCGTTTATGCCCAAATGCGACATTGCCTTTAATCCAAACTTTATTATCATCCGGGCCACGCTTCGCTAACGTCTCAGCCATCTTCGTAACGACGTCCCGTTCTCCTTCTAATGAGCGTTTATAATCCACCCATCCTGTAATCCCGCACATATAAATCATCCTTCCATCTTATTTCTTTTCTTGAACGTACAGTAACCCCACTCTAAAAGTGCGGATCAAAAAAATGACAAACTTGACGATAACCTACTATCCACATACGGAATAGCATTTTCACTCAGTAAAACGTGTTTTATTGTATGCCCACCTATGTCCGGATGTGTCTAGTTATAAAGAATGCACGAACTGTCTATAACAGAGATAACTACTTTTCATAAAGGAGAAATCGTGTATGATACAACGTAAACATATTTTATATAACCAGCCCCGCGCTCATACAGTCGGTAATGTAGAATATATAAACAATGAATGGATATTCTTTGATGACGAAAATGAGGAAGCATTTTTATTAGAAGAGATTGCCGAAGATGGCTTTGAGATTTTATATAACAACAACTGGCTACCAGCGCGTTTCTATGAACAAGATGTATTACAAATCGCCGACGAACAGCATCATTTACAAAACGGGGAAATGATACGAATTCGAAAAAAATTACTTCTTAGCTATAAGGAATGGCTTGAGGAGTTACCTGATTCTGTTTTTACCTTATTAACAGAATCATTGCAATCCCTTCATTACTCTTTATATGATTGCATGTATTGTCATAATTATTTATCCTTCTTACCGAAAGAGGAAACATGTGAAGGAGTAAATATTCTTTTATTCGATAACGAAGAAATGATTTGTTCACTGCAGCACCATTTCGTCCGTCACTCTTCTTCAAACAAAAATATGTTCCGTTTTACGAAAGTAAACGGAGAAGAGTTGCATATCGATGCAACCTAAAATAAAAAACCACCTTATCTCCCAAACATTTGAGATTATAAGGTGGTTTTATTTTTTATTAGAATACTTGCCAACCAATCGGTAATTTCAGTCCAAGGTAAAATACTGCTACTAGTGCAACAATAAATAGCCCCCAAACTGCCCCTGTTGCTTTGTTCTTGCTCATTTTCACAAGAACCATTTCCATTCCACCGATAACTAAAATACCAGCTATCATTTTTAAACCATACCACATGTGCATGTTACTTGTTGCAGTCTTCATAATACCCATGTACAACATGAAACCTGTCACAATAATGATAATGTACATAAGACGAAGCCCCATATGTACACCTTTACCTTTTCTTCCTGCTGAATAAAGTGAATACGCAACAAAGAATAAAATTAAACCTAACGCCCATGCTGTAATATGCATATGTACCATCGTATCCCTTACCTCCTCTTTTCACACTTTTTCACTCTATATGATAACATGTTCATTTATTTTCAGGAAATGTTTCGCTTTTTTACATTTAAATGATATAATATTTAGAGTATTTACAAACTTCTTGTAATAACAAAAGGGGGAACAATCATGATTCAAACTAAGGATATCATCGAACTTACAGACACATACGGGGCAAATAACTATCACCCACTTCCAATCGTTATTTCTAAAGCAGAAGGCGTTTGGGTAGAAGATCCTGAAGGAAACCGCTATATGGACTTATTAAGTGCATATTCGGCAGTAAACCAAGGTCATCGTCACCCAAAAATTATTAACGCTTTAATTGACCAAGCTAATCGTGTTACGTTAACTTCTCGTGCTTTCCATAGCGATCAATTAGGTCCTTGGTACGAAAAAGTTGCGAAACTAACTAATAAAGAAATGGTACTTCCAATGAATACAGGTGCAGAAGCTGTTGAAACTGCAATTAAAACAGCTCGCCGCTGGGCTTATGATGTGAAGAAAGTAGAAGCAAATCGTGCTGAGATTATCGTTTGTGAAGATAATTTCCACGGACGTACGATGGGTGCTGTTTCTATGTCTTCAAACGAAGAGTACAAGCGTGGATTCGGTCCAATGCTTCCTGGCATTATCGTAATTCCTTACGGTGATTTAGAAGCGTTAAAAGCTGCTATTACACCAAACACAGCTGCATTCATTTTAGAGCCAATCCAAGGTGAAGCAGGAATTAACATCCCACCAGCTGGTTTCTTAAAAGAAGCTCTTGAAGTATGTAAAAAAGAAAACGTTTTATTCGTAGCAGATGAGATCCAAACAGGTTTAGGCCGTACTGGTAAAGTATTTGCTTGTGATTGGGACAATGTAACTCCTGACATGTACATACTTGGTAAAGCACTTGGCGGCGGCGTATTCCCAATCTCTTGCGTAGCAGCAAACCGCGACATTTTAGGCGTATTCGAGCCAGGTTCTCACGGTTCTACATTCGGTGGTAACCCACTTGCATGTGCTGTTTCTATCGCAGCTCTTGAAGTGTTAGAAGAAGAAAAATTAACAGAGCGTTCTCTTCAATTAGGTGAAAAATTAGTTGGGCAATTAAAAGAGATTGATAACCCAATGATCACTGAAGTTCGCGGTAAAGGTTTATTCATCGGTATCGAATTAAACGAGCCAGCTCGTCCTTACTGTGAACAACTAAAAGCAGCTGGTCTATTATGTAAAGAAACACACGAAAATGTAATTCGTATCGCACCACCACTAGTAATCTCTGAAGAAGATTTAGAGTGGGCGTTCCAAAAAATTAAAGCGGTATTATCGTAATAATAGAGAGTCTGTCCTACACGTTAGGACAGACTCTTTCTTTTTTTAGTAGTTTATCGTAAAATAAATTTAATATTCTGTCTTTTTACGAAAGGGGTAGTTATATGCTTTTGAAATACGGCAAACATATTAACTATTTAGCTACTATTCTTATTTCCATTACATTCATCGGATTCCTATTATCCACAACATTACTCAGTCACTACTCAACGCCTCATACATTCATGCTACTTAAAATTTCATTTTGGGCTGCCGTTTTCCTTACAGCTATCGGGTTTGGTCGCGAAAGAAGCTCTCTTGCCGTTATACTAATCGGAATTTGTACATTAATACTCATCGGATTATATATTGTTGCTATTTTAGATTTTTTCAATATCCCACAGCCATAAAAAAAGAGCTATCTAGTAATAAGATAGCTCTTTTCTTCACTTCACTACATTTCGCAAAGTACCAATTCCTTCTACCGTAATGACCACTTCATCACCCGCATGTAAAAACTTCGGTGGTGTGAAACCTTTTCCGACACCAGCTGGGGTTCCTGTTGCGATAATATCTCCAGGTTCTAATGTCATTCCTTTACTTATCGTTGAAATGATTTCTTCTATTGAAAAAATCATTTTATTTGTATTTGAAGTTTGCCTTACTTCCCCATTTACTATCGTTTCAATGTGTAACGCATTTGGCGCATTAACTATCGATTTATGAATTAAATACGGTCCCATCGGACAAAATGTATCGAAACTTTTTCCAAGGAAAAATTGTTTATGCTTCCTTTGAATGTCGCGAGCAGTTATATCATTTATAATGGTATAACCAAAAACATGCTCAAGCGCTTTTTCTTTTTTTATTTGTTTCCCTCGCTTACCAATAACGATAGCTAATTCTCCTTCATAGTCTAATTCATTTGTTGCGTGGGGATGACTATTAATTTTTTCATCCATTCCAATAACTGTCGTTGGCGCTTTCGTAAAGATCATTATATTTTCTGGAATTGACTCTACTCCGCCCATTTCTATCGCATGCTCACGATAGTTTTTTCCAACGCACAAAATATTTTTTCTTGGCCTTGGAATTGGAGCTAATATTTTCACTTCAGTTAACGGATAGTACGCCGTCTCTCCATTTTCCTTCGCCCAATTTACAATATCACATATTTTTTCAAAACATTCGGTTCCTCTTTCAATACACTCTAACATTGTAATGGGGATTGTAACCTTTTCTCCCTTTTGCCTTTGCGCTTCTCTTAAGTGCAATACCTTTTCTTCCTCTTCATCCACAATACCTACAAATACCTTTTCTTCTTTTTTCGCCGTTACCAAACGCAATATTTCCACTCTCCATCCTAAAACTCATACCTTTTAATTGTATTCGCATCCGTAAGAAAAAAACCTTCTCATACACGCTAATTTTTACAATATTCTTCTCATACCCTATTCGTTACTCCTTTATCATTTGGCATAAAATGTAGAAATTTTACTTTTTTTAGCGAAGGCATTTCTTTTTTATGAAGTTTTTGTATAATATGTACTACATATATACAAAAAATTTCATTTAGAGATGGAGCCGATTTCAATGTTTGAGCAAGCGATTGAAAAAAAACGTGAAAAAATGATTTATTTTGCTGAACGCTATGGAATGACTTCTCAAAAAACAGTGGATTGTAGCCAAGAACTGGACAGGCTCTTAAATGTAATTTGGCATGTACATACGGATGTTCACCCTAACCAAACACTCGATACGCACACGCAATAACGTGTGTGTTTCTTTTATTTCAAAAAAACACACATTTTATTGAAAACGCCCATACAATAATAGAAAAGAAAACTTTAAAAACGAAAGGTGTTTTGTATGCCAGCTATGGTCGGACATATTCGTATCGTCAATATTGGATCAAGTGGTATTTTTCATATTGGAGATGTATTTGCGATTAGGCCTATTAGTTATTCACGCGCTTTCGCGGGGGCCGGCTCTTTTAACGTTGGAGATAACGTTTCTGTCTACAATTATCAAAGTGCAACGACTGTTAATGATTCAGATGTCGTCGATCAAGCGATAATTGGTTCAACTTAAAGGGGGCGATTGTATTGAATTTTTACGTAAACCAAAGCATCATCATTAACAGCATTAAAATTGATAGCATTACAACGTCTTCTGTATTCCAAATTGGTACTGCTGGAAGTATTAAATCCCTATCTAAATTCTCAAATACTGGCGGATTTACAGAGCCCCTTCGCCCATTACAGGCGAAAGGACAAATTATTTCTATCAAACCATCAACTAGTTCTTCTTAAGACATCCTTGTCATAAATATATAGTAGGAATATATTTACCCTCCCTATTGAAAAGGAGGTTTCACAAATGAATCAAGATATATATACTTACTTACACCAACTTCAACAAGCTCTTCAAGTACAACAAGCAACTATTCTTAACTTAGAAGATCAAGTTCGTCAATTACAAGAAGAGCTTAATGAATTAAAAAATCGCCCCTCCTCTTCTATAGGAAAAGTGGAATACAAATTCGATCAATTAAAAGTAGAAAATTTAAATGGCACTTTAAATATTGGATTAAATCCATTTTCAACAAAAGAGCAACAAATTGAGGATTTTCAAGTTGATACAGAAACTTTGAAGGTCAATCCTGAAACAGATACAAACCCAGACTTTTACCAAGGTATCCTTCAGGAAATGCATCGTTACTTAGATGAAGAAGCATATAATCGAATTCTCCATTTTGAACAAGAAGAGAGAACGCCACTCGATGAAATGTATCGACAAATGATGGTTGATGACATAAAAAAACAGATGGAGCATCGACTTCCTTATTACTTATCACAAGCACAATCATATGAAGGGATTTCAACGGATCCAGATTATTTACGAGATATCATTATCCAAGCAATGAAACATGATATCGACAAAGCCTTTCTATCTTTTATTCAACACATACCGGGCAATTTCCGAAAGGAGTAAGTATGTATGAACCTTAACGTTGTAAATCGCGAGTTCAAAGTCGGACAGATTAAAATGAACGGTGTATCATCGTCTGCACTCTTTTTAATTGGGGATGCAAATTTCCTCATACTATCTTCTATTCTTGATACACCATTCGAAACTGTTACAGAGGGGCCATTTGTACCATTAGTAACAGATGTCCCTCCTACTCCAGGTTAAGGAGACTGATAAATTATGTTACATCATGTGTCTGCTGTCCAAAATGTTTCTATTGTTTCGTTAGGAATTGCTGCTGTGTTTCAAGTTGGAGATGCCAATCAAATGGAATTAAAAAGTCGAGCTCTTGCCGTCCACCGGGAATTCCCTTGTTATATAAAAGACGAAGGCCGCTTAGATGCATTTGAAATCTTTACAGATGAATACATCACAATCCCGAAACGAACGACAGATGTAAAATTAAACATTGTAAATGAATGTCCTTTTATTGAAGTGAATAACGTTGAATTGCGCACACTTTTAAACTCTGGTGGATTTCAAATTGGAAATGTGGATTATGTTTTTAATAACTCTCGTATTATGCAAATTCGCCAATATATTACGGATGAACCTTCCGCACAATAATTCATATAGTAATTAAAAAGCTTAGTAAAGTAGGTGGATGGTATGCCTTCCGTTGTTGGAAATCTCGTCGTTCAAAACAGTAACGGTTCTTTCAATTTAGGAGATTTTTATAACGTGTCTCCGAAAGAAAACACGAAAGCGTATAATGGATCCGGAGCCTCTAATGTTGGATTTGTCGTGAATACGTTTAACGGTGTTAGTGCAACAAATACGTTTGATTCTGATGTAGCCGATCAAGATCAAATTGGAACAGCGTAAAAAAAGTAGGAGATATCTCCTACTTTTTCTTTTATTTTATTTAAATGATAATCCTTTTTTCTCTAGAGCCGCTCTCAATTTAGGCAAAGATGCCGGTCCCATACCATGTAGCTTTAAAATTTCTTTCTCGCTATACTTTGAGAGTTCTTCTACAGTATGAATTCCATGATGCTCTAGCGCTCTTCTTGCTGGTGCTGAAAGAAGTGAAAGAAACCCTTCTTTTGGCGTTCTCTCTTTCTCACAGGTTGGGCAAGTTGGACAATCGCTACTTTTATAGTACTCATGTCCTTTTTCACAAGTTCTTAACGTTTTTTCCGTTGCCATTTGCAAGCCCCTCTATTCCTCAACTTTTATAACATGATTACCATCAAAGAAGTATAAACATTTCTCTTTCACAGGATGTTGTAAGCTTTTCTCAAGTGCCTTTGCATATAACGAAAGCTGCACTTTATATCGCTCTTCTAAAATTGGTTTCGCTTGATCAAATCCACCTGGGAACTTCCCTTCAATCGTATCCGTTTTAAAGTCGATTAAAGTAATACCATCTTCCTCTTCAATCATGCAGTCGATAACCCCTTGGACAAGAATTGATTCCCCGCTCTGCCCTTGCCAATCTTGATACGCTTCTTCTGCTGCAAGCATCATCGTAAATGGCACTTCACGCTCAACACTTTTCGCCGCTAATACCCTTTTACCTAGGTCACTGTCAAAGAATGAAATCACTTTTTCAATTGCTATTTCTTCTGCTTGTTCAAATGTTAATAATTCCTTATTTACCATTCCTGCAATTTGCTCTTGAAGAACTTCAACCGTAATCGGTTTCTTCAAATCAACATGCTGCATAACGGCATGGACTGCTGTTCCGCGCTCTGCGTACGTTAACCCTTTTTTCTCCATAAAACGAGGACGTGTTCTAATTGGTGCACGTAGTTTTTTAATAAAGGCGTTATCGCTACCTTCTTCAGATTGATAATTTCTCTTTATTTCTGTAACAGATTGCTTCGCACGATGAGATGTCGCTTCTCCATATCCGTACTTCCACATTAATCTATCGTACACTTCTTCTTTCCGTTCACTCTCTAACGGAACAGCCTTTTTCTCACGAAGTGCTTCTAACAATTCTTGTTTCTCTTCTTGAACGGGTTCTGGCGCAAGTAACGTGTTACCATCAACAACTTCTACTTTCCAGCTAGTGTCATACCCATAAATTTCATCTGGAATGCTTCCTTGTCCTAATTCAAGAAGCATCTCACTATCACGATGTCTATATAAGGAAGGTGCAATCCAGTCTAAATAACAAGATGCTCCGGCACGTATATGATCTGGTAATAACCATTCACTATGCTCCCTCGCATCCAGCCATTTTTCCATTTCCTTAGTTGCATCCTTAACCGTTCCAATTAAAATTAACTTCTCTTTTGCCCGTGTTAACGCTACGTATAAGACGCGCATTTCTTCCGCAATTAATTCCATTTTCATTTTACGCTTAATTGCAAGTTGTGATAATGTCGTATATTTAATTCGTTTACGCGGATCGATAAATTGCGAACCGAAACCGAGGTCTTTATGAAGTAAGAAACGTTTCATTAAGTCTTGCATATTAAAACGACGACCAAGTCCAGCGACAAATACGACTGGGAACTCAAGTCCTTTACTTTTATGAATTGTCATAATGCGAACGACATCTTCTTGTTCACCTAAAGCTCTCGCCGTACCCATATCATCACCGCGTTCTAAAATACGCTCAATAAAGCGTAAGAAGCGGAATAGTCCTCTAAACGATGTTGCTTCATATTGTCTTGCGCGGTCATATAGCACACGCAGGTTTGCTTGCCTTTGCTTTCCAGCTGGTAAACCACCGACAAAGTCATAATAACCTGTCTCACCGTACACTTTCCAAATTAAATCAGAAAGAGACTGTTGGCGCGCGAATTCACGCCATCCTTGCAGTAAGTTATAGAACCATTCTAATTTATCATGTAGTTCTTTTTCTTCTTCAAGCGGTGCTCCTTTTAAGAATGAGCTCATTACTTCATAAAACGAGCCTTTCTTCCCGTGAGCACGAAGTGTTGCAAGTTCTTCATCATTTAATCCAACGATTGGGGAACGAAGTACTGCTGCAAGCGGAATATCTTGCATCGGATTATCAATAACGCGGAATACGTTCATCATAATATTTACTTCTGTCGCTTCAAAGTAACCAGTGGCAAGGTCAGCGTATACTGGAATTCCTTGCAATTTTAACTCTTCCATAATTTGCGGTGCCCATGGCATGGAGCGAAGTAAAATAACAAAGTCACGGTATTGTACAGGGCGCATACTATCCGTTTTACGATCATACACTTCATAACCTGAATCAACCATCGCTTTAATGCGCTGCGCCATAAGACGTGCTTCAAGCTGTGCTTTTTCTACTTCCGCACCTTCTTCACCGTCTATTACTTCTTCTTCTGTTTGCTGAATGCACAATAGTTCAGCTGCTACATCTTCACCTTCTGGATAGCTAGCACCTAGCTTTAATTCAGCGTCAGCATCGTAATCAATTTCCCCAACTTCTTCGCCCATAATTTGTTTGAAGATAAAGTTTGTACCCGCTAACACTTCATGACGACTACGGAAGTTTTTCGCTAAGTCAATTTTCATTCCGCCGCCTAATCCTTCTTGTGTGAAACGTTTATACTTTCCTAAGAATAATCCTGGTTCTGCTAGTCGGAAACGATAAATCGACTGCTTCACGTCACCAACCATGAATAAGTTTCCTTTACTCTCAGAATCTTTCGTTACGAATTTAATAATTGATTCTTGTACGAAGTTCGTATCTTGATATTCATCGACTAATACTTCAGCAAATTTATTACGATATTGAAGTGCTACTGCTGATGGCTTCATTTCACCATCTTCACTTTGTTCACTTAAAATTTGTAAACAGAAATGCTCTAAATCTGTGAAATCGACCATGCCTTTATCTCGCTTCATCGCTTGGAAACGCTCTGTAAATACTTTTACAAGTTGAACGAGCTTTTCTAATACAGGATGCATATCTTGAAAATCTCGTAAGAAACTTTCAGGCCTGCGGCTAAATAGCTCTTCTTGTAATTTCTTCACTTCATCTTTTGCTTTATTACGAAGAGAGTCTACTTGTTTTACAATATCCTCGTTATAATCGCTTTTCTTAATGCGCTTTAACGTTTGCCACGATACGTTTTGCATCGCTTCATACACGCTTGTCCACGACTCACGAGCAGCTGATGATAACGTTCCAAGTAAAGCTAAATCTGCTTGCAGCGTTTCAACGCGAGGCGCCGGACCGTCAGGAAGCATTGCGAGCTCCGTTGCTTTACGAATATGCTGTTCCGCTGTTTCAAGCTGGAATTTCACATCTTCTAATAAGTAAGAGGCGTACACTAAATCTTCAATTGTCTTTCCTTCGACGTCATATGCTTCTACTAATTTATCGAGCCATTTTTCCGGATTTGGATGCGCTCTTGATTCTGTATGAAGCGCTAAAATCATACGTTGTAAATCATCGTCACTACGGTCACTCGTATAACGATCAACGAGTTCAAAGAATATCGTATTATCTTCTATTCCATACTCTTCTTCTAATATGTCATCTAACACTTCTTCTTTTAATAATTCATTTTCTGTTTGATTCGCAATGCGGAAACGAGGATCAACATCAAGCATGTAATAGTATCCTCTAATAACTTGTAAACAAAATGAATGGATCGTTGAAATGGAAGCTTTATTTAATAAGCTCAGCTGCTTTCTAATGTGCTGAGATCCTGGTTCATCAATTAATACTTTTTCTAACGCTTCCCCAATTCTGTTTTTCATCTCTTGCGCCGCTGCATTCGTAAATGTTACAACGAGCAGGCGGTCGACATCGACTGGATTTTCTTCATTTATAATCTTTTTAATAATACGTTCAACTAATACTGCTGTTTTCCCTGATCCAGCTGCTGCTGCGACTAAAATATCACGTCCGTTCGCTACAACCGCTTTCCACTGATCATCTGTCCACTGACTACCTTCTGGTTTTTTAGGCCAATTTTCAATCATTCTCCGCCAACCTCCTCTCTAATTTTCTCCATCGCTTCACTATCTTTCATATCTTTTAGCGTACGGAATTGGTTATCTTCAAGTGATTCATCGAACTGACAAACTGCTTTGAAGTTACAGAACGTACATGCCGCTTTATTTCCCTTTTTGTAAGGAGCAATATCGATAACGCCTTCTGTAATATCTTTTCCAATATTTTCAAACGTATGGTGTACGTATTTTTGCAGGACGTTAAACTCTTGTTCACTGGCAATACTTGAACGCGCACTAAAGCTACCGTCTTTTTTCAGACCAGCAGAAATAATATCAGAGCTCCCTGTTGAAAGTTTGTTATCCATTAAACGAACAACGTCAGCATCTCCTAGTACGAGACCTTTCATTTTGAATTTCTTTAAAATTTCCTTTTCAATTTCTGCTTCAGATGCGTCACCTTTCACCTCAACAATCGGGTTATGAATGTGGAAGTACAGTACACCAGCTGGTGATGCTGCGTGGCCTTTTTTCATCCACGTCTGTGCATTTGAAGTAACAACATCTAAATACGTTAACATTTGAAGTGCTAATCCGTAATACACTTCCGTTAAGTCTAACGCTTTTGAACTTGATTTATAGTCAATAATACGTAGGAATGTTCCGTTTTCATCTTCTGCCTTATCAACGCGGTCAATACGGCCAACTACTTCCATCTTCACACCATTTGGTAATGAGAATTCCATCGGCGGAAGGGATCCTGTACCGCCCATACCGAATGGTACTTCTAAATCAACTGGTACGAAACCACTCGATTTCGCGTGCTCACGAAGAATGATTGACGTACGGAAAATAATTTGTTGTAGTTTTTGTTTTAAATAGAAATGACGATTTGAACTTAATAAAATTTGCCTTTGTAATAACGGTGCAATCTCTTCTATTACTACAGTAGAAAGATGCTCACACTCTTTTATTGATAAATCTGCCCAAGTACGATTTTCACGTAATAGCCTGTCTGCAATTCTCTTCAGCGCTGCATGGAAAAGCTCCCCGATATCTGGCGCATCAAGTTTAAAAATATCACGCTCTCTTAACGATAAACCGTGCTGTGCAAAATGAGCGTACGCACAACGATTAAATAGTTCCATACGAGAAACGCTTCCTTTTATTTTGTCTCCGTATAAATCTCTACTTACAGCTGTACTTAGCTTTTGCGCACGATTTCGGTAGAATAAACTTGATAATACGCGGCTACTTTTTTGCTTCCATTCATCCGAAGTTACGTAGAAATTATATACATCCCACCAAAAGTCTAAATTCCCTTCAAATCCATATCGCTTCCACGTTTGAAGTTGCTGCATAACATATGACAGTGTTACTTCCGGCGTTGCTACGTATGAAATTTGTTCCGAACGTGATAAATCATTTACGTCATTCGTAATAAATGTATCTTTCACATCAGGGAACATTCTTTTTATTTTCTTAATAAAGCTAGACGCAAGTAACGTCTTCCCTTCCTCATCTGCAAGCGGGCATGAAATATATAATTTCTCAGTTGCTCTCGTTACCATTTGGTACATAACGAACTGTTCTTCTAATAAAGTTTGTCTCGTCGTTGGTGCGAGTTCAATACCTGCAGCGCTCAAAACATCTCTTTCCTCATCAGAAAGCATACCTTCATCCATCGGTGCTGCTGGAATGACACCTTCATTCACGCCAATAACAAATGTTGCTTTCACATTTGATAATCTTGAACGATCAATATTAGCAATCAACACTTGGTCTAATGACGGCGGAATGTTTGCGAATTGAAGCGCCTCAAGACCTGTCGACATAACGTCTGTGAACATAGAAAGTGACATTTTCTCTTCGCCAAGCATCTCAACGAACGTATCAAGAAGACTCATAACTTCTTCCCATACTTGTTCATGATCTGTCGCAAATAAGAAATCCCCACTCTCTTCTGCACGAATACGTAATGCTTCTAATTTTTTTGGAACGTCCAGCTCTTCTAAAAATAAGTAAACAGCTTCGCACATTTGCATAACTGTTCCCGCGCGCTTCAGTCTTTTTTGCATACGAATAACTGGCGTTCTTACAACGTCACGCAATCGATTTATTTTCTCTTCCATTTCACGTTCACTGTCTGTGATCATCCCGTTCGTATCGTCAAGAGAACGATAGCGACGATACATCCACGGATCCTCAGAAGTCCATCTCTTCCCTTGTACACCGTATGCTAAGCAATAGTTTTCAAACTCATCCATCTCTTCGCGCATCGTTTCTTTTCTTACGTCTAGTGGATATAAAAGCTCTGTTTTCACGCAGCGAAAGACTGCATCATAACGCCAATTCCCGCTAATAATCTCGAGTGCAGAACGAATGCATTCTACTAACGGATGATGTGACATCGGGCGTTTTTCATCGATGAAGTGCGGGATATTATAATCTGTAAATAGTGTCCGCATTACATCGTAATAACTTTCCCCGTTACGAAGAAGAACCGCAATATCTCGGTAACGATAGTTTTCTTCAGCCACAAGTCTACGAATTTCACGAGCAACGCCTTCTACTTCCGCTCGTAAATTAGCTGCTGTATGAATCGTTACACTTGCTTCACCGTGAAACTTTTCATTTGGACGCGCTTCGTAATGCATTTCTAAATGCGCTAATGCCGGAGAATGAAAACGCGGCTGTTCCATAAGTGGAATCGTTTTTTCAATTTCTATTTTCTCTTCACGCGCTACTTGTTTTATTTTTTCATACGTTAATGTCGTTTCATAAAATAAATCTAATTCATTTACTGGCTGCGCTAACGTTTTTTCATCTATCGTTAACGTGATCGTAACTCTCGCTCCGCAAATCATAAGCTGTCTTACAATTTCTAACTCTTGCGGTGAAAATGAGTGAAATCCATCTATATAAACTTCAGCTCCCTTTACATATTCAGATTGAGGAAGCTTTTCGACTAGCAATTGCAGGTAGTCTTCTGAATCTAAATATTTTCCGATTAAAGCACGCTCAAAATCATCATATAGTAGTTGTAAATCATACACTTTATTCGCTAGTAACTTTTGTTCTGCACTGCTACTATGCGCATCTAATTGTTGCCACATTTCATATACGTTTGATGGCGTCACGTTATATCGTTTAAACTCTGCAATCATACTGCCGAGATGTTCAAAGAAGCCGTTTTGTTCCGCTGCTTTTTGGAACACCGATAATCCATCTTTACGAGACTCTACAATTTTACGAAGTAACATATGAACGCCCGCTTCATCAATGTGAAGACGACTCGCTCCGCCAACTTCTTGCAATACCTTCCACGCTAATCGTGAAAAACTAAAAACTTGTGCCCGAATAGAACCTCTAACATCCTCACTGCCAATTAACGCCTGCTGCGTCTGGAATGTCATCTGTTCTGGCACAAGATATAATATTGTTTCCCCTCTTGGACGCTGTTTTAACTCTTCCTGCACTTCGTGTAAACAAAGTGTACTTTTTCCACTTCCCGCTCTACCAATCACAAATCGAAGTGACATGTAACCCCACCTTTCACTTACATAACGAACGTTAGTTTGCTACTATAATTGTATTATAGGACACGAAAAAAGACAAACAGAGTAGTTTGTCTTTTTCTATACTTCTACCTATTATATCAACCTTTTGAAAAATTCGTTTGTACCTCTTGAATTGGCCAATATCGTAAATCAACTTTACCGACAACTGTATCAGCTTTTACAAACCCAAAGTGTCTACTATCCCAGCTTCCGAGACGGTTATCACCCACTACAAAAATATATCCAGGTGGCACCGATTTTTCCTTCGTTAACTCTTCTAGTTTAAAATCGCCTGTTAGTTGTCGTCCATCTATCTCTTTCTTATACGTCTCTAAATAAGGTTCATCTACGAATTGTCCATTTACATATAGCTTATCATGCTTATATTCAATATGATCCCCAGGTAAACCGATAATTCGTTTTACGTAATCCTCTTTTTTGTTCGCATGAAACACAACAACGTCAAATCTATTCAAGTCCCCTACTTGATAACTCACCTTATTTACAACGAGCATATTGCCATCTTGTAATGTCGGCATCATTGACTTCCCCTCTACAACGTACGTTGAAAAGAAAAACGTTCGAAAAAATACAGCTAATAATACACCAATTAAAATTGTTCGTATCCACTCTATGCCTTCTTTTTTCAAAGTTTTCTTCATCCGCTTCTCCCCTTCTCCTTTAATAATGAAGCTTTCCTTTACAAAGAAGACTATTCTTAATGTAGTTCTAATTTTACTTCGATTTTCTTACCAACATACCATAAAATAAAAATACCAATTGCTACAATGACTGATTTCACCGGATTATGAATAAATGACATTAAATCATGACCGATATACGTTAAAATAAAAATCATCACAAGTTTTCCGAACGCGAGCGCAAGGCCAAACTGTTTTACACTAATGCGAGATAGACCAGCAACAACATTTATAAGCGCAGACGGTGTAAACGGAAAACAAAATATGACGAAAATCGGCGCGAACCCTTTCCTTTCAATCCACCCCATTGCCTTTCGTACTCTCTCATGCTTATTTACAAAAGAAAAGAAACGACTTCGGCCAAAATGGCGGATAATGAAAAAGACAAGTAAGGCACCCATTACTGATCCAAGCCAAGAATAAAGAAAACCGAGCCAAAATCCAAATGCAACAGCATTCGCCAGTACAAATACGATGAGTGGCAATGCTGGAATTAGCGCCTCTATCATCGGTAACCCAATACCAAGAAGTGGTCCGAACGCTTTATAGCTTTCAACAATATGATCCATATTTTCTGGTGAAAAATACTCTTTGATCGTCTGAAAATCCATTCTACACTTTACCCCTTTACTCTAAGTACTACCTCTACTGTATCATTGCCTATATGAAAGAGGAAATGGTAGATACGACATATGGAGATGTAATTATTAAGTTTCCATACCTTTCATAAGAATTCCTTCATTATTATGCTATGATAATCTATCAATATTCGACAGGACGTGTCGTGAATTTGGTTATTTAGGGAATGGCATTTTTTTGCATTTGCGATTTCTCCAATATATCCACTTACTAACAAATAAAAAGGATGGGGGTTCCCCATCCTTTCACACCTCGTCTTCTTTCACAAAATACACACTCTCATATGCTGGTTTTAATCTAGATTCTTCCTTTTTATCAACCTCTTTAAAACAAGGATTCCCTTGTTTTTTCCTACGATCTTCATACTCAGTACGCAATTTTGCTGTACGATTTTGTTGATTTTCAAAGCTAGTTTTCGATATCTCTAACTTCACCGCAAAGCCATTTATAAATCGAATAATAAGGTTTCCATCTTTTAATTCTTTATTGCTTTCAATATAAAAATGAGACAGCCACGCGCATTCTTTTCTAGAATAAGAATAAGTAGGGAAAAAATAAAGCTGATCGGTTGGACTAATCGCAATTGGAGCTTTATGGGTAATATGAGTTAACTCTTTCGTTCCTTCTTTTCTACCTAAAAAACTAGAACCATGCTTGCGACAACTTCTTTCTATAATATCTAGAGGCTTTTGAAATACGAAAAAAGAGTCTTGCACTTCAACAACTCGCGTGACAATTTTCTTTTCACTGAGAATTACAGGAAGTAAGGCCATTGTATTTTTATTTACCACATAGTTTTCGACGTAGCGTTCCACTTTATTCTCCATATTCCACTATCTCCTTTTTCTATTTATATTAGCAGCTGCATGTATAATTTTAGCATCTATGAAAAGGAAATGGCTTACAGATTCCGCTTTTTTACAATACTTTATTATTTATCAAATATCTTTCAAATTCAAAAACAATAATATAGTAATTAATAAATAATCTATACGTAAAATATATTTATACTACCTATAAATATTTACAATCGCTTCCTCATTCCGCATCATTACGGCAATTAACTTTGCTATAATAAAAATAAAAAACCAATATATGGAGGTCCACTATGGAAGAAAAGGAAATGCAACCAACGATTCAAATGAAAAATAGTAGCATTGTGATCGTGAAAAATCCAGCTAGTATTATAATCGGCTTATGTTTCATACTATTATTCTTTGCAAAACCTTTTCGTAAATCGAAATGCTCTGAATGTAAAAAACGTGAGAAGAAAAAGGTTGAAAAAGAAGAGTAAAAGACCTTCCACTTTGGAAGGTCTTTTACTCTTTTCATGTTTTCTTCCTAGTGTCCATATATCCCATTTTTAAAAGATTATTACATAAAAAAATGATCCACTACGTTAAAAAGTACTTGTACGTGTTACCCGTTTTTATTTTTTAGTAAGATCTTCAACTTTTTAATTGTTAAATCTGCAATATAAGTTTTGTATATAATTCCACTTCAAAACACAAAATATGTAAGTGATTATTTATGATTACATTCGTTTTTTATTTCATTCCAAAAAGGAGCCGTATAATATGGAGAAAAAAAGTCTATTAAGCCAACAGATTAATAGCGCCCCATCAGATGCTCTGAATACTCCGAGTAAGGAGCAAGAACAAATGTTAGAAACATCATCTCAAGACGAACAAAATTCTAACAACAATGCTAACAAAAAAGATATGAATCAAAGCCTATATGGCGCAGATTTACCCATTTCAGATGTAGACAGAACAACAAATAAAAAATGAATTGCAAAAAAATTAAGAACAAATAAAGTTTTACTTTCTCATTTAGAAAGTAAAACTTTATTCAGCCCTCAATAATTGAGCTTTAACAAGCAGTTGGTCTCCCGCCGAATTTTAAGATAGAAAGACTTTCTCCACAACAAAAAAAAGGATGGCAGCTGCCATCCTTTTTTTCATAATAAACTATAAAATTATAGTTTGATTACGTTTTTAGCTTGAGGTCCACGGTTACCGTCTTCGATTTCGAAGCTAACTTTTTGACCTTCTTCTAGAGATTTGAAACCGTCAGTTTCGATTGCAGAGAAATGTACGAATACATCGTTTTCGCCTGGAACTTCGATGAAACCGAAGCCTTTTTCGTTGTTAAACCATTTTACTTGTCCTGTTACTGCCATAATTATTTCCTCCTAAGAAAAACATTTTTTTAAATTTTTAGTTTTCCTATCTAAAAAAAGAATCCACACATTATCAAATACGAAACATAAACTAATTCTCACATACTTTTTCTCGTTCGTTTTCAGCACTTGATAACATATGGATTGCTTAATTTAACTATTCAACTGACATTATCATAGCACATTAAAATAAAATGTACAATCTTTTTTGAAAATAACTGACAAATTAAATCACGTATGCAATTATCAATATCTTATTTGAATAAAAATAAACAAATCTTTCGAATGCCACTATACTCCTTCTTCTAAGTGTTAAAATGTAATCTGACAGTACTTACTGGAGGGGATGAAATGTCAAACTACACAAACGAAGAAAAGCTTACAGGGGGAAACGTCTCAAACGTATATCGTTCTAAAAATACTGTTCGGCGAGAATTGAAGCCAGACAGTGCAAAAATTCACAAGGTATTACAGCACTTAGAAAACAAAGGTTTTCATTACGCACCAAAGTTTTTAGGTATTGATGAGAAAAATAGAGAGATTTTATCTTTTATTGAAGGAGAAGCCGGGAATTATCCTTTAAAAGAATATATGTGGTCTAATAATGTGTTAAAAGAAATATCAAAGATGCTTCGGCTGTACCATGATGCTGTAAGTGACTTTCCGTTATTAGATGATTGGAAACCGATGGATCATACCCCAAATAACATTGAAGTTTTATGCCATAACGATTTTGCTATATATAACATTATTTTTAATGACGAGAAATCAGTAGGCATTATTGATTTCGATGTTGCTGCTCCTGGACCAAGAATTTGGGATATCGCTTATACATTGTATACTTGTGTGCCTTTAAGTAGAGTGTATTATACAGAATCAGGCGAGGCAATTCATTATGAATCGGCACAACATGCTGACTCTATAAAAGAAAGAGTGAAATTATTTGTCCAGTCCTACGGTAAAAGTATGGACGAAGATTACTTAGGAATGGTGTTACTACGATTAGAAGCATTATGTACATATATGAAAAGAAAAGCAAACGAAGGCGACGTAAATTTTAAAAGAATGATTGATGAAGGACATTTAGAGCATTATGAGAAAGATATGAAGTTTATTCGTGAGCATAGAGCTGAGTGGATTTGATAAGCTATGATGATATTGTCATTTTGTGTCGGTAAGTCGATATCCTTTGTCGAATCGTTGATATACTTTAAGTTACGGTAGATATATCGAAAAAATCGTTGATATCATTTCACTTACTCTCGCATCGTTCAAAAAATAACAAGGGGCACCATTTCAAAAGGTGCCCCTTCCTTTTATTTCGTAAACTGTGCTTCTTCCGTAGATCCTTTTAGCGCTGTTGTTGATGAAGTACCGCCTGTAATGACTTGTGCTACTTCATCAAAGTAACCTGTTCCTACTTCTCGTTGGTGACGAGTTGCAGAGTAGCCATGTTTTTCTGCTGCGAATTCTGCTTGTTGTAGTTCAGAGTACGCTGCCATGCCGCGCTCTTTATAGCCGCGTGCTAATTCGAACATGCCGTAGTTTAATGAATGGAATCCAGCAAGTGTTACGAACTGGAACTTATAACCGTAAGATGCGATTTCTTTTTGGAAGCTCGCAATTGTTTTCTCATCTAGTTTTTGTTTCCAGTTAAATGAAGGTGAACAGTTATATGCAAGCAATTTCCCTGGATGCTCTTTATGAATTGCGTCCGCAAATCGTTTTGCATCTTCTAAATTTGGTTCAGATGTTTCACACCAAACGAGGTCTGCGTAAGGAGCGTATGCTAAACCACGTGCAATCGCTTGGTCAAGACCTGCTTTCGTACGGTAAAATCCTTCTGGTGTTCTTTCGCCTGTAATAAACGCTTTATCAACAGGATCGATATCGCTCGTAATTAAATCTGCTGCATCCGCATCTGTTCTTGCAACGATAATTGTCGGCACTCCCATTACGTCTGCCGCAAGGCGTGCCGAAATTAAATTACGCACTGCTGTTTGCGTTGGTAGTAATACTTTTCCGCCTAAATGACCGCATTTCTTCTCTGAAGATAATTGATCTTCAAAGTGCACGCCAGACGCACCCGCTTCAATCATACCTTTCATCAGTTCAAATACGTTTAATTGTCCGCCAAACCCAGCTTCTGCATCTGCTACAATCGGCACGAAGTAATCTGTATCACCGCTTCCTTCCATATGCTGAATTTGATCCGCACGTTGAAGTGTTTGATTAATTCGTTTTACGACAGCAGGTACGCTGTTCGCTGGATATAAACTTTGGTCTGGATACATATGTCCAGACAGGTTTGCATCGGCCGCTACTTGCCATCCACTTAAATAAATTGCTTTTAACCCAGCTTTTACTTGTTGCATCGCTTGGTTTCCTGTTAATGCCCCAAGTGCGTTAATGTAATCTTCTGTATGAAGCGACGCCCAAAGCTTTTCAGCACCGCGGCACGCTAATGTATGCTCGATATCAATTGATCCGCGCAGGCGAATTACATCTTCTGCCGAATATGGACGTGTAATCCCTTTCCAACGCGTATCTAATTCCCAGCTCTCTTGTAATTTCTCGATTCTTTCGTTTTTCATTTGTTCCATCCCCTTTTCACTTTTTATAAAATTTCATAACCCGGTAATGTTAAAAATGGTACGAATTCATCATTTCGAACGAGATTTATAAACAACGTTGTCGCCTCTTGGAATCTCCCTTTCTTAAAGGCTTCCTTACCAATCTCTCTTTCTATTTTTGCTAATTCTTCTTCTTTTAACTCTTCCATTAATTCAAGCGTAATATTACGACCATCATTTAGTTTTCCACCTTCATGACGAATCCATTGCCATACTTGTGCTCTTGAGATTTCAGCTGTTGCCGCATCTTCCATTAAGTTATAAATTGGCGCTGCTCCCCGTCCGCTTAACCAAGATGCAATATATTGAATACCTACACTAATATTCATACGAAGACCCTCTTCTGTAATCGTTCCCACTGGTACTTCTAATAAATCCTTTTCTGTAACATGTATTTCTTCTCGTTTTCTAAAAATTTGATTCGGTGTTTTCATAATGTGATTAAATACTTCCATTGCGACTGGTACAAGTCCCGGGTGGGCAACCCAAGTCCCGTCATGACCGTCTAAAGCTTCTCGCTCCTTATCAGCACGCACTTTTTCAAAAGCAGCTTCATTCGCTTCAGGATTGTTTTTAATCGGAATTTGTGCCGCCATCCCTCCAATAGCTGGTGCATTACGGCGATGACAAGTTTGAATGACTTTCAAAGAATAAGCACGCATAAACGGCGCCGTCATCGTAACTTGCGCTCTATCTGGAAGTAAAAATTCATTATGATTACGAAAACCCTTTAGAAAGCTAAAAATATAATCCCATCTTCCGCAATTTAATCCAGCAGAATGATCTTTAAGCTCATACAAAATTTCATCCATTTCAAACGAAGCGTGAATCGTTTCCAGTAACACCGTTGCTTTGATCGTTCCATTTGGAATACCGATATATTTTTGAGCAAATACGAAAACATCATTCCATAATCTTGCTTCTAAATAGCTTTCCATTTTCGGTAAGTAAAAGTATGGACCGCTTCCTTTTTCTAAAAGAGCTTTCGCATTATGGAAAAAGTAAAGTCCGAAATCTACTAAGCTACCAGACATATTCTTTCCGTCAACTTGCATATGTTTTTCTTCTAAATGCCATCCCCTTGGACGCACAATTAATACAGCTGTTTTACTATTTAAACGATATTCTTTTCCGTTTTCATTTTTATGTGAAATCGTTCCCTTTACTGCATCTCGTAAGTTTATTTGACCTTCAATCGCATTTTCCCAAGTTGGTGAATTCGAATCTTCAAAATCCGCCATAAAAAGATGTGCTCCTGAATTTAAAGCGTTAATAACCATCTTTCTATCTACTGGGCCAGTAATCTCTACGCGGCGATCCTCTAAATCTTTTGGCAATTTAGCAATTGTCCAATCCGCTTCACGTATACGCTTTGTTTCTTCTAAAAACTTCGGAAACTCTCCTGCATCAATTTTCTGTTGTTTTTTCACACGTTTTTGTAAAAGTTCTATGCGGCGCTCATTAAAATTTTCATGTAGTTCCTTTAAAAAACTAAGCGCCTCAGGTGTCAATATTTCGTTGTACGCTGGTAACATTTCTCCCACGAGTGTAACCCGTGAAGTTTGCGTCGACATATTAGCATCCCCTTCTTAAACTGTCTTATAACAGATTTGATTTTATGTTTTATATTATATAACAAATCTTCAGAAAAGGAAGTTTTTTTTGAAAATTTAATTGATTTTTTATAAAACTGTATCCTGCCACCGGCATTGCACATAAAAAAAAGGCCAGTGTTATACAACACTGACCCCTTTTTATTAAAGCGCTCTAAATAAGAACTGCGCATATTGTTCACGTGTTACTTTCATGTTCGGAGCGAAGTTACCATTCCCATCTCCCACTGAAATACCATTTGAACCTACTGCATTAATCGCATTTTCTGCCCAATGTCCCTTTGGTACATCTTTAAATCCTGCTAGTCCTTGTACCTGTAATCCAAATGCTCTCGTAAGAACTTGCGCCATTTCTGCACGTGTTAACGTATCTTTTGGTCTGAAGTTTCCTTTCTCGTCACCTGTAAAGATACCTAATTCTGTTACTGCTAACACTTCGAAAGGAAACATCGTTGAGTTATCATCAACAATATCATTATACGGGCTTTCTAATTCCTCATCTTCACCAAATTCTTCATCAAGATCAAGTGCACGATAAATTAAAGCAGCTACTTGTTCACGAGTTACATTATGTCCAAAACCGAACACACCATTTCCATAACCAAGCATAATTTCTTGTTCTGCTAAAGTTTGAATTGCTTCATAAGACCAATGTCCTGCTGGCACATCTTTAAAGATTGCCTGACTTGCTTGTTGTGGCTTTGCAGCTAATTCAGCTTTTGCTGTAGTCCCTTCAGCACTAAATGCTACTCCCCCCATAATTGTTAAAGCTGTTGCTACTTTTAAAACTTTTTTCTTCAAAGTATTCTCTCCCTAATTAAAACTTATTTTTTTCTAATATAAAGAATTAGCAAAAGAGTAACAATACATTTATTCAGTTGAATTATGTCCAAATTGTGAATCATATTTCACTTACTTCTCTTTACACTTCATTGATAATCAAGGTACTACAGCATACTTTTTTACGTATAAAATAAGTATATAAAAAATTAATTTTCACGCTTTTTTTCCTTTCTCCCGCTATTTGGCTGCAATAAAATTCCGACAAAAAAAACCGGAGAATACGCGAGATGACTTGAAGATCAACTCCCCGTCAACACCCGATTATTTCAAATGGTACTCCATTATACATATAATTATAAAAACACATAATATAGATTAAAAATAAAGAGGAGGAATGTAAAAAATCACATCCCCCTCTTTATTCGTTATATCAAAATATTAATTATAACCTAATATTAAATTAAACGGTTTTTGTATTTTAATAATCTTCATCTTTCAAATTAAAATTAATAACAGCTCTATTTAAAAACGTTGCATATTGCTCACGTGTTACAACTGTATTCGGTTCAAAATTCCCTTTTCCTGTTCCTACTATGACATGATTAGACTGCAGTGCACTAATCGCATTTTTTGCCCAATGATTATTTGGTACATCTTTAAATGTATGGTTCTTCTTCACTTCAAATGTAAATGCATTCGTAAGAATTTGCGCCATTTCTGCGCGTGTTACTGGTGCGGCTGGTCTAAAGTTTCCTTTTTCATCACCTTTAAAAATACCATGCTTTGTTAATACTAAAATTTCATCTAAAAACATTGTTGCTCTTTCAGAAATATCTTTGTATGGATTTTTTAAAGGTCCTTCCTTTTTCAAATTCAATGTACGATACAGCACTGCTGCTACTTGTTCTCGTGTTACATTATCACCTACACCAAACTTACCATTTCCATACCCTAGCATTACTTTGTTGTATACTACGTCCATTATATCGTCATATGCCCAGTAGTTTACTGGAACATCATCAAACACAATCATTTCTGGATATTCTTCTGCTTTTACGCTTGGAACATTCGTACTTGCAAGCAAGCCGCCCATAATAGTTACCGTTGCCATTATACGTAACATGTTCTTCTTCATTGCCCTCTCCCCTTTACCTCCATTTGAAAAAACGGAAAATAATAGACTGAAATCCTTTCCAATATTACATATGTTTCCTTCGAACCCATTATGCAATATATTACATTTAAAAAATCTATTATTGTGAAAATCACTACTAAAGGAGAGCCAATTCGCTCTCAATTTCAATTTTTATACCGAATTGTACGCAAATCATTTCCCTTTCTTTTAGTCATTTAAAGGTGTTTCTATACATTAAATATTCTACTTTTTGCAAAAGAAATCCTTCACATTTTAAAAGTTCATTTTCTAGACAAAAAATGCAATTATATCGACTTACCTACAACATACGACAATAGTAATCTCTCTATTAATAAAAGCTCATAATAAGCGGAAGATACCTCTTCTACACATTATGAGCTTTCTCTCTATCTATTCCATTTTCCCTGGAGAATTATCAATTGATCGTTGTAAAAACTTCGCAAATTGTCCGCGTGTAACGAGCATTTCAGGCTGGAACTTGCCATCTCCCGTTCCTACCGCTACTTTATTAGACTGCAATGCGCTAATTGCATCCCTTGCCCAATAGTTTTCTGGTATATCTGTAAATGTATGCGGACGCTTTGTTTTCAATTCATATGCTTTCGTTAAAACTTGTGCTAATTCTCCACGAGTCAGTGTATCTTTCGGACGGAAATTTCCATTTTCGTCGCCTTTAAAAATACCAATCTTTGTTAAGTGTAAAATTTCGTAAGGAAACATTGTTGATTTCCCACTAATATCTCCATATGGATTCTCATTAAATGCACTTCTTTTTAAACCAAGTGCACGATATAGAACTGCTGCCGCTTGTTCACGTGTTATATTATCTTCTGTCCCAAACTTACCATTTCCATAGCCATACATAATGCGATGATATACTAAATTTGTAATTTCATCATATGCCCAATGATCTGTTGTTACATCATCAAACTTTATCATAATATCAGGACTAGATTTTTGGACAACATCTGTATTTGCAGACACACCATTTGCACTTACAAATATTCCCCCCATTAAAGTTAGTGCTGTCGCGATCTTTACTAGTTTTTTCATCTCTCTCACCTGCCTTTTCCTTTATTTTCCTACAGATTATATTGTACAAAAAATAAGAAAATTATCAATAGAATATTATCTAATTATTTACAATTACGAATACAATTTTTCTTTTACTGCTATTTCCTCATCCTTCGTTTTTCGAAAAGTAAAGGCCATTCCTACAAATATAAGAATAATCCCTACTACTTGCATACTAGTCGGTCTAAATCCAGTAAAGACTGTATCTAATAATATCGCAACAGCAGGATCTAAAAATACTAACACAGAAATCATTCTAGTAGATAAATCTCTTAAACTGTCAAAAAATAAGTAATATACAAATCCAGTATGTATAAGACCTGTCGCTGTAATCATCATCCAGTTCATCTCTGTTAACCCTTGAAACTTGCCAAAGTCTACGAATGGTAGCAATAAAAATATACCTAAAAATGTTTGTAAAAATGTCATCGCATATGCGCTCGTATGCTGAATCCCCTTTCCTAGTAAAGTAGTAAAAGCATAAAATAGTGCCGCAAGAAGTGCCCATACCATACCAGATGACATCAGTTTCTCAAGCGATACATTTCCATCTACACCAGCTACTAAAACTGTACCGATAAAACAAATGACAATAGACAGAACAGCAAACATTGTAAGTCTCTCTTTAAATACGATACTACCAATCATTAATACAATAATGGGTGCAAGATGGTAAACTGAAATCGCAATTGTAATCGACATAACTTCAAACGCTTTAAATAAAAATACCCAGTTAAAAACGAGAAATATACCGCATGCTAATATTTGTATAACTTCTTTTTTATTCCATTTTTCAGTTTTATACTGTCCTGTTACAAGCCAACATAATGCTAAAAATATAGTCGCACAAATACAACGAACGAATACTAATTCGAAAGACGGTAAACCTGTTTGAACAGAAAAAAATCCAATTGATCCGAAAATAGACATCGAAAGGATCATTTTTATAGCCGGCATTGATTTTTTATTGAACACCCTTTCTCTCCTCCTAAAATCAATCTTTTACAAACGAAAAATCTCCAAAACATTACGTATTATTATATATTACAATCGGAAAATTGTAAAAAATTAGAATATAATAAGTAATAACCGTACAAAATTTCCATAAAAAAATCATCCTTTTTACATGGGATGATTTTTTTATTTATTGAGAGGAATTTCTCTATATTAAAACTGAAATATACTACTACTTTTGAAGAGTAAATTGGGCAACTATTTGTTTTAGTTTTCCTGCTGCGTTATGCACATGTTCAATTGAAGTCGAGATCTCTTGAACAGATTTTTCTTGCTGTTGAATAGACTCTTTTACCCTATCAGTTCGGTCAGATGATCTTTGGGAAATTTGAGCCATGTCTTCTGCCGAAGCCGAAATCTCCTCACTACTTGCTGCAATTTCATCTGTAGACATAGATACCGTTTGAATTTGCTCAGATACTTGATGTACTTTTTCTGTAATTTTTCCAAATACTTTTTCTGTATCCATTACCACTTGTGTACCTGCCTGTACCTCATTATCTACTCTCTCCATCATATGTACCGTATGGCTCGTTGTTCCCATAACTTGATTAATAAGCTTCTCAATTTGTTTTGCAGAATTACTAGATTGTTCCGCTAATTTCCGCACTTCATCTGCGACAATTGCAAAACCTCTACCACTTTCCCCAGCACGGGCAGCCTCAATTGCGGCATTTAATGCTAATAAGTTAATCTGAGAGGCAATACCTTGCATAACATCAATGATTTTAACAATTTCTTCTGATTGTTCTTTCATAGTCTCTACTTGTTTAACACCGCTATGTACTGAATTTTGGATTATATTCATCTGTTGAATCATTTGTTTCATTAACTTATTACCACTCTCTGCATCTAATGCTGATTGAGCAGACAATTCATTTACAGATGATGATGTATTCACTATACTCTGCATTCCCTGTGTCAACTCTTCCATCGCACCTGCAGTTTGTTCCATTGCTTGCATTTGGCTCTCTGCACCATTTGCAACTTCTTCAATATCCATCGTTATTTTCTCCGCCGCACTGCTAGATACTTCTGATGCAGATACTACTCCGTCTGCATGTTGGAATAAAAGCTGAATGTTATTATCTACTTCTTTCATATTTGTTCTTAGCCCTGTAATCATTTCATTAAAATCACTTACTAATACACCTAATTCATCTTTAGCATTATACTCACCATGTACAGTTAAATCCCCATTTTTTGCTCTTTCCATCATACGACTAACCGTTTGTAAAGGAGCAACTATAAGCCTGCTAATACTATAACTTACTATACATATAACGATTGTAGTAACTACTACGAGAATGATAAAAGTAATAACTGACCGATCTATCATTTTTTGAGAATCATTAAATACTTGATCAGCTAAGTTTGAAACATACGATTCTAGATCCACCGCATATCCAGCTAACTCTACTCCCCTCGGTTTTAATTCCTTCTGAAATTCGTTTACCATTTGTGACTCGTTTTTTACCTTCGCCTTTTCAAACAATTTTTTATATGTACCCATATAAATTGGCAAAGATTTCTTCATCTCCTGAAACAGTTCATCCTCTTGCTTACTTAAATTAAAGCCATCATCATATTCTTTTAATAAAGAATCATATTTTTTAAGATCCTTTTCAATATTATCAATTATCTCCTCTTTATTTGTCCCTTCATTTTGTGATGTCGTAATTAATTCTAATAAGTTATATTCTAGTGAATTTTGTGTACGAAGCATCCCTTCTAATAAAATTGTAGAATATTGATAATCATCTACTACAACCTCTGTATTGTGCTTAATCTTATTAATAGACTGAATTGCTACATAGCTCATAATTACCATGCCTAAAACTGCTAATGAAATAAGTGACAATAATTTATATTTCACTTTTAAATTTTGTAAAAAATACATTTTTCCACCTTTATTCCTTTATATATAGATTTTTAGAATTTTATAGCTTATTATTTACAAAATCACAATAAAAAGCAATGATAAATATTCCCAATATCAAACTTATATCTCTATAAAAAAAGAAGTAGCATAATAGCTACTTCTTTTTGCTTTGTTTCTTATATTGTTCAAACGCATGAATTCTTTCAAAAATTGGTGGGTGTGTATATAAGAAAAACTTTACTAACGCAGGCGGATTTACTTGGCTTAAACTCGTTTTTGATAAATATTGAAACGTCTTTACACCAGATTTCCCGTCTTTCGTCATGTCTAAAGCATATTGATCTGCCGCTCGTTCTTCTATACGAGAAACATAGTTTGTTGCTGGCTGTGATGCAAAAGAGAGTACAGAAGAAATTAAGAAAAATAAAGGTAAAATTGAGAAACATGCTGCTTTTGAAACTTGCAGCGTATCTCCCCATTTTCGAATACACATATTTATAATACGACTAATGAGATACATCCCTATAAACGATAACAATACATAACTCGCAACGCCCCAATATATATGTTTCATAACATAATGCCCCATTTCATGGGCCATTATAAATAAAATCTCTTTATCTTTTAATTGCTTAAGCGTTGTATCCCACATTACAATACGTGAATTAGGTCCTATTCCTGTTACATATGCATTTAACGCATTCGTTTTTTCCGACATATTTACTTCATATACGTGTTTAGCCGGAATATCGGCTTTGTCTGCCATCGCTAAAATTTTCGTTTCTAACTCTTTATTTTTCAGAGTCGAGAAGTCGTCATACAGTGGATCAATCACAACAGGCTGTATGAATGTTAAAAAGATTGTAAACGGAACAGAGAGCGCCCATCCTGCTAGCCACCATCTCTTTGGGAATTTACGGATAAGCCATAACAGAACGGTAACTACGATTAACATCGTCGCATAACTTTCCCAAAAACCGATAACATGATCTTTTATCCAGCTTTGTGTACTTTGCGTTGAAATGCCGTAATCAACGGAAACTTTTCGGCTAATCCATTGCATCGGCAGGGCAAGAACTGTTGTAAGTAGTGATAAATAAAAGAAATAAATCGCAACTTGCAGGACACTTATTTTCGTCGTTTCCTTCGACCATTTCTCAAACTTTTTTGAAATACCGAGCACAAGTACAAATAATAATATAATCCATTCAAGAGGCGTCGCTAAAAAGTACAATAAATTTTTCACGCGCGAATAATCTTGGCTTAGCGTAAGCTCTCTTGCATTCATAAACGTTTCTGGATCTGCACTCGTTCCTTTATACATGTCCGGAATCAGTTCATGACTCCATCCAAATAAATACCAATATATAAATAACGCAAACCCAACGTACAAAAAAAGCGACCACCCAATAACCTTCCTCACGCTATTCCCTCCTCTATGCTGCCTGTCTATTATTATTGTAAGTTCGTACATGCTAAATTAGAACAAGCTTATTATGCAAATTGCTCAAGAACCCTCTATTTACATAAAAAAACTCTTCTACATAAAGAAGAGTTTTACCTACCTTTAGACACTTTATTCGGTTCATAATCTGGGATAAGAAATATACTTACAACCCAACATATTAAACCAGCACCTTTTATATAGCGTATATATTCATAGTCCTGAAAAAATAACGTTGTTACAATAAGCGTAAAAAAACCGACTAAAACTAGTACGTATCCTATTTGCTTCTTAGACAACATAACGCGCCCCCTTAAGGAAGTACATCCATTAATAAGCTAAAATCTTGCAGAGAAAAAGAACTATATTTCATAATCCCTTGTACAGCTAAAAGTAAAATAAGGCCGGTTACACACATATAATTAATGCTTTCTTCACTCTTTTTTTCAGCAACTACGCCGCCACTAATACATAGAATTCCTAACAAATGGAGTGCTAAATACATAAAGAAATAAGCTTCCTCCCAGCGAAGAATAACATTGACTGTTGTTATTAGTACTATGCTAAGCACAATCAAATAAAAAAACTTATTTGATGATATCGTTTCATTCATATAATTTTATACATCCCTTTCAAATTTAGAATTAATGATGTTTCAAAGCTATAAAGTAAATGATTGTTTTCATACTATAAAACAAAAGGAAAGCCACTATTACTTTCTCAAATATTTTTTGAACCCACATATACTTCTCTTCATTCTTTCTGAAGATGCGCTTCATCATTTCTTCTACAATTAGACCAAATATTAGTAAAACCCCTAACACAATAAGAAGAGAAATAATATTTTCTTTTACATGCGTACTAGAAAATAAATAATACTCTGGAAACACAATCGTATCTACTACAGGTTGCAGCCAATGGCAAACGTTTCTATCACACATATCTGTAACAGATGTAGCATCTATAATGTCTTTCAATATTTTTTCAATCGTCTTCTTCATCTCATTTACTCCCCACTACGTCTGAAAAGCTTTTTTCCTGCTCTACATATATAGCGGGCATTTCTTTACTCCAATATTTGCGGTTAACAAATAAGAAGATGAGTACTAAGTTTAATCCTGTTATAAAAATAATAAGCCCTGGAAAGAACGTCGTATAATTTGAGAAATCTGCAAAACTCATTATCTCTTCTTTATTTATTAAAAAAGAAAGGCCAATTACAAATGCATTGTTTAACATGTGAATAGCAATTGGCATGAGTAAACTATTCGTACGAATATATACGATTGATAGTACAACGCTAAATACAACTGCACCTAGGAAATCAACGTGTAACAATGCAAATAATATCGCTACTACAATGATCGCTATACTCGTTCCCCATTTTGCTGCAAAGCGTTGTAGTAAAAATCCTCGAAAAACAAATTCACCAATAATTGGTGCGATGAACACGACCATAATAACTTGATAGACATATCCCCCAGTGCTATCTATGATCGGTTCACGTAATGCGTTCATAATAAATGCTGGTGTAATCCATGCAAAACTATACATGTATAAAATAAGATATCCATAACTAAACACGCATAACATAATCGTAATGTATAAAACTTGCACCAAGTTAAATGTTTCATTTTTATTAATAAATAATGAAAATGAAACACGATATTTTCTATACTCAAAAAAAATCCACGTCATCGGCAGGATATAGAATATAAGGATATTTATAAAAGTAGAATTTTGCATATGAAATGTATGTTCTATCAATTCATTACTGGCTCTTGCAACTAACGTTAATAGTGCAAATACAATTAAAAAATATCTAGCTCGCATCGTTTGAAACGGATTCACACTCATCTCCTCCCCTATGTTACTTTTATCATATCATTTGATTCTTAATTTTTTGAGAAAGAAAACCTTAAAATTTCCTTAAAAATTCCATAAGTTACAGAAAGATGATATGATATTCGAGGAAATTAGGAGGGATTTTTTATGTATGAAGCAAATATTTTGCTCGTTGATGATGAAACAGCAATTTTACAATTACTAACTACCATTCTTGAAAAAGAAGGTTTTTCTCATATTACAACTGCAACATCAGCTGAAATGGCTTTATCTCTCACTCAGCAAAACGATTACGATTTAATTATTTTAGATGTCATGCTTCCTGGACAATCTGGTTTTGATATTTGTCCAATCATTCGTCAAAAAACAGATTGTCCTATCTTCTTCCTCACAGCTAAAACATCTGATTTAGATAAAATATCTGGATTTTCACACGGTGCAGATGATTATATTACGAAGCCATTTAATCCACTTGAAGTGGTAGCTCGTATGAAAGCACAACTCCGAAGACATATGAAGCAAGTCATGCCACACGAACAAAAAGCACACTCTAGTTCATTTGGCAGATTTGAAATTGATCGATATTCCGCAGAGCTTACAGTAAATGGGCGTGTTGTCGAATGTTCCGCCCAGCTATTTCAGCTATTACTCTTCTTTTGCGAGAATCCGAACTACGTATTTTCAAAAGAAGAAATATACGAGAAAGTTTGGGGAGCACCTGCCTACAATGGCGATGACAATACCGTTATGGTCCACATTCGAAAACTACGTGAAAAAATCGAACAAGACCCAAGTAAACCAGAATATATAAAAACCGTTCGCGGACTTGGCTATAAGTTCATTACAAAGTAGGGTGACGATATGAACTTTAATAAACGACTTATTATCCAGTTTATCATGCAACACGTATTTGTTTTAGTTACATTACTGATTGCTGTAGTAGCTGCATTCACGTATTTAATTTTTCTTGTTACGAGTACTTCATACGAACCGAACATTCCAGATGCTGAAAATTTTATGATTGCAAGATACATCTCTTCAGAAGATGGCAATATTTCGTTAAAAGCTGAAGTAAAAGACTTAATTAAAGAGAAAAATGATTGGATTCAAGTTGTCGAGGAAAACGGAAAAGTTCTCTATCACTTTAATACACCTAGTGACGTACCAACATCTTATACGAAAGCATCTTTATTCTCGTATATACAAAATCATATAGAAAATCCTTATACATTTACATATTGGGAAATTGAATTAGAAGAAAAGAACGTACTCGTTATTTACGGCGGCATGTTAAAAAGCAATGCACTACTAAAAACAATTCAGAAAGCGCACCCTTCTGTATCTACCGATTCGTTCACATTAACAGAAGAAGAACAACAGTTACTTTCTAAAGAAAAAGCAACACTTCAAATCTTTAATAGTAAGGGCGATGAAGTATTCTCCTATCCAAACGGAAAGAAAAAAACGTTTTCTGTTATACAAGCTGCTCTTAATGAAAGGGAACCGTGGAATCATAAAGAAAACACGTCTAGCTTTTACGACACAAATAGCAATCATCTCCTTGTTGTAACAGCAAAAAATGAGCACTACTACCCAGACGATGAAATAGACGATGTATTTACTAAAAAGTTTCTAATCGGATGCGGATTAATCCTTCTTATCGTATTTGTCTATTTAGTCATTCTTTCTATTTGGTACGGTAATAAATTTGGAAAACCGTTATTACATGCGATGCGCTGGCTTAAAAATATTGCTGGTGGAAAGTACGAAGAGCCTGTTAGTAAAAAAGGGAAACCTATCAGGTTCAGGAAATCGGGTAAAGAAAAATGGTCATTCCGCTTATTTAGTGATGTTACAAATTCACTAGAGCACCTTTCTATTACACTCAAAAAAAATGATGCAATGAGGCAAGTACTGCAGCAAACACGTGAAGAATGGATTACTGGTCTAACGCACGATTTAAAAACACCACTAAGTTCTATATACGGCTACGCATTATTACTAGAATCAAAACAGTATAACTGGACTGATCGTGACATTCAGCAATTCGGCAGCGTTATGAAAGAGAAATCTCAATATATGACCACACTAATTGATGACTTAAGCTTAACGTATCAATTAAAGAATAATAGTCTTCCTGCGCAGCACGTAAACATTGAAATGAATCAATTCGTCCAAAAAGTATTATTACAATTCATTAATAATCCGACACTTCAAAATCAAAATATTGAATTCGTACCAAGCTCAAACAAAATTCAATATTTCATTGAAGAAAAATGGTTCCAACGCATTATCGAAAACTTACTCGTAAACGCTGTAAAACATAATAATGAAACAACTAATGTCATTGTAAAGCTTTCACAAAATGCTACTTCATTCACACTCTCTATTTCAGATAACGGAAAAGGAATGGATGATAAAACGAAAGAGCTTCTATTTGAGCGATATTACAGAGGAACAAATACAGAAGAAAGCAACATCGGAACTGGACTTGGCCTCGCTATTACAAAGCAACTCGTTCATGCTCATAACGGAGCGATTTCTATTGATAGTGAACTAGGAAAAGGAACGACGATTATACTTGTGTTTCCGTTTCGTTCGTAGAAAAGGCGCTATGTGGCGTCTTTTCTTTTTGGGGAGAGTTCAGCGGTATATGAAATTATACGGATCGTTTTTTAAAGTGTTTTAGCGGTATATGAAATTATATCGGCGATTTTTTGAATATATCGGCGCAACTCAAATTATATCAGCGATTTTCTAAATATATCGACTTACCGACAAAAACCGACAACTATAACCTACTTCCTCTACTATACAAAGTAAAAATAAAACTATTAACAAATACATTTCTAAACTGTTATACTATAAATAGAAGTATAAACTAACTAAGTTTTGCATAAAATGAAGTAGACGAGGTGCTTCCAACACCCCGTCACTGCAACTAATTACCGCAAGGTGGAAGGTTGCAACTAAAGCTTATTTGCGCTTAGAAGACTTCCCACGCTTCGCAGGCAGACGGGTCGTCTTCTTTTTGCGCTTTTTTGCCGTTAATTTCTTAAATCCCATAACTATACCTTCTCTAGCTATCGTTTTTGTGATTTCCAACAAAATTTGCAAAAGAAATTCCATACGATTACATCTCCTTTCTTCACCAAATGAAGAAAGGGCATAACCTTCCACCCGCAATATTTAATTGCCATTTTACCATTTTCAAATGTATTACAGATAAAGCAATACAAATTTAACAATCCACTCATAAAAAATAACCGTTCATAACTCACTATGAAAGGTCACTCCATATTTCAGTTATTTTCCTACCAACACAAACACATTCTCATCAGGTACTTCCATTACCGCAACGTGTCCTGATTCTGTTGGAAATGGTTCGCGAATCCATTTTACATCTTTATTATCTTTTAAACTTTCATACGTTTGTTGCACATCTTCTACCAATACTTCGACTTCTATAAAATTAATATCCGGATGATTGCTTATTACTAACTCCGAACTTTTCTCATCTGGAAACTTCAATCCTATTAACGTCCAAATAGCCCCTTCTTCTAATTCTCTTTCTTATAACCCAGTTTTGCTCCATTCCCATTTCTTTATAAAAAGAAACGGATTTTTCTATATCCTTCGTATGTATAGATACACATTCTAGTTTTTGGAACATATTCCCACTCCCCCTTTATAAAAAAGCGAACCATTTCTCAATGACTCGCTCTCAATCTATTATTTCTTCTTCACCGGTATCCAAAGTTCAATTTGAGCGAACTCACTTTTATCTGCATGGGAACGCTCATCGTATAGCTCAAACTCATTAACGCCGCAATGTTCGTATCCTGAATGCGGGAACCACTCTGAGAATACTGCATTCCATGTTTGGTGAATAGACGATACCATTTCTTCATGAGGAACTTTCGGCGTTGTAAATACTGCATATGTTGCTGCTGGGAACGTACGCTTTGCAATTTCATTTGGTACATTTTCAAAGTCTGTAACTTCCATTCCGATAATATAAGTGAATTCCCCTGTTTCTAAATTAAAATCAGTACATAATCCAAGCTCTACCCATTGGCTCGTATCTTTACGATTTGGAATCGTCGTTCCAAGATCTTTTTGTAAATATTCTTGCCAAAATGCTGGAATGTCTTGATGGTTCTTCCCTTCTTTACTTGTCGTCTTCAGTTCATAACCCGCCATTAAAAATTCTGGTTTATTTACAATACGATATTCCATTTGTATGCCTCCTAAATACGGATTTAATTTTCTTTGCTTTACATTCACGCTGTAATACATCGGTGTTTCTATTTCTTGCTTTCGATATTCACTCGGTGTCATTTGAAATAATTTTTTAAAGGCTCTCGTGAACGTTTCGTGAGATTGAAAGCCATGTTCAAATGCGATATCAATAATTTTTTCATCCGTATGAGAAAGTTGATAAGCTGCCCGGGCTAACCTCCTCTTCCGAACATACTCCATTACCGTATCACCTACTAACGCCTGGAATACACGATGAAAATGCGACTCAGAAAAACCTGCAATGCGAGCTAAATTACGCAGTGTCTGTTTTTCCATTACATCTTCCTCAATATAATCAATGGACCTTTGAATTTGTGTTTCATAGCTTTCCATCTCTGTTCACCCGCCTTATATGTATTATGATAAAAGAGAATCTTATCCAATTCTTGACGTTTTTTACTATAATTCCATAAAAAATTGTAACTTTTTTATATGTATTTCGTTGTTATGTATGAAGGGAGGGAAATGTAGTGAAACGTAAACAATCATTAGAAGAAATTTACTCAGAACATATGCAAGATTTATTTCGCTATCTTCTCTCCCTAACCGGCGATTCCCATTTTGCTGAAGATCTCATGCAAGAAACCTTTTACCGAATGCTCGTCCATATTGACTATTATAAAGGAGAAGAAATTAGGCCGTGGTTATTTACAATTGCCTACAACGCCTTTATCGATTGGTATCGAAAAGAAAAAAGATATAAAACGACGACAATTACAGAATTCCATTTACCAAACGTGCCAAGTACAGAGCACTCTTATTTCGTAAAACATGAGATTGCTAGTTGGTTAGACAGTTTATCTTCTCTTCCGCTCGAGAGACGAAATGTTCTGTTACTACGAGATTACTACGGATTCTCTTATAAGGAAATAGCAGTGATGACTGGTCTCTCACTAGCAAAAGTGAAAATTGAATTACACCGTGGTCGAAAAGAAATGAAAAGCATAAAGGAGTGATACGGATGGGTTGTACAGAATTTAAAAAACTATGGGAGAGATACGAAAACGGAACGCTCACGCATAATGAACAAGAACTGTTAGAAAATCATATTGAGACATGTGAAGAATGTGAAGCTTACTTAGATCAATTGCTTTCGGAGAGTGAACCAATAAAGAAAAAACTACCACCACAAAAACTGAAAGTCCCATTTTGGAAAATAAAATGGAAACAACGTTGGCACACCGTTAGTTTTGTCCTTGCCGTTTGTATTGCAATCTATTTTGTCGATCATTTTTCATCTTCTCTTTACTTCTATAATATGAAAAAGTTAGCCGAAGTAAATGAGATTCCAGCACTCGCACTAGAAGCAACAATTCCAAATAGTCGTTCCACTGGAGGCAGTACAAAAATCAAACCCTTTTTCCGTACAGAAAATGAAATGAATTTAGTTAAAACTGTCGGCAAAAAAGAACTTCCAATTGGCACAGTAACAACGCGTAGTTTCTTATCATCTGTAACTGACACAAATCAATCATGGGCAAATAAACCCTATTCCAACAAACTTTCCTTTGTTCACCCGAGAATCAAGCAAGATGATCATTTGAAAGAAATATCTAAAAAAGTTTGGGATACACTTGGAAAGATACATGAGGGCACCGTTGCTGAAGTAGCGATTTCTTTTGACAAACCATATACGTTAAAAGAACTAGAATCCATTCTATATAGCGCATTTGAAGCACAAGAAATGCCGCCAACTCCTATATGGTACGCTTTAGACACAGGGCAAGAAAGAATAGATGAAGAAGATTTCATCCTACATGGCGGAGAGGTTATCGGATTTCCAGAACATATAAATCTCCCTGATAATGAAGCAAAACGACCGAAGACAAAAGAAGATGAAGTAATCGAAATGATGCGCATTCTTTCTGAACATAAAGAAACTGTAAGTAAAACTACTTGGACTCCTGAAAAAGAGCTGAACTTAGATAAACGCTATGATTATGTAAAAGATAACGGTGTGAGAGTATACGGAATCGTCATTACTGGGCCGTCGAAAGAATTGTTAAAGTTACAAAACTCGCCTCACGTACGTTATGCGACTCTTGGAGATATCGAGGTTTGGAATTGGTTTGATCAGTAATGAGAAAAAGTAGAGCATCTAGGAGTGATGCTCTACTTCTTTATTCCCTCCCCACAAACTTCCAAACTAAAAATGCTGCACATAGATAGGAAAGCCCAATAACTAAAAAGCTATAGCTTGCCCCTTTGTACCAATTGGATGATTCATTTAAAATGATTCCCATAATTGCTATACCAACTAATGCACCAATTTGACGATTTACATTTAAAGTTGCTCCAGCCATATTCCCATTTTCACGACCGGCAGATTTCATTACAATTGTAGTCATGGCAGGTACTGCTATACCGATTCCAAGATTAACAACACTATAAATGATTGAAATTCCTATATAACTCACATTATTTACTAGAAGCATTAATAATACAGATCCTATACTAGCTATAAATAACGCTATGAATAATAACCATTTTGAGCTAAACTTACTCACCATTTTTGCAAATAATACATTCCCAATAACAAATACGCTCATCATCGGCAATAGTTGTAATCCTGCTACAAATGGGCTTGCTCCATATGCTTTTTGTAAAAAGAATCCAAACATAAATATGCCGCCAAATAACGAAAAGTTTATTAGAAATCCAACTATATTCGCCAAGATAAATGTCTCGTTTTGTAACAATACTCTTGGTACAACTGAGTTTTTTGATTTTCGTTCTGCATAAACAAAGAGAATAGTAGTTAATACCGTCCCCACTACTCCGCCTAAAATTTGAGGCGAAGACCATCCATAACTTGGCCCTTCAATTAGAGTAAACGCCAATAATGTTATTGCAATTATACCGATTAAATGATTTAATACGTTTATTTTCTCCTTTTTCGGTAAAACGTTTGGAATAATTACAAAGGCCATTAAAATACCAATCATCCCAATTGGAAGGTTTATAATAAAAATGCTTCGCCAGCCAAATGTATTTACTAAAAGGCCACCAATAAAAGGACCCGTACCAGAAGCAATGGAGACAATTGCGGACCATATCCCAAACATTTTAGCTCTCTTCTTTTCATCCGGAAACGATACTACTAATAAACTAAGTGAACTTGGCATAAATAAAGCTGCTCCAACACCTTGAATTATCCGCCCAATAACAAGAGTGTTCCCCGTTATAGCAACCGTACATAAAAGAGAGGCGAACACAAAAATAATTAAACCAATTAAATATATTCTTTTTGCTCCAAATCGATTGGCCAACGCCCCTCCAGCTAATAATAATGCCGCAAAAGATAAAATATATCCGTCAACAATCCATGTCGAACTATATAATGTCAGCCCTAATGTTTCTTGAATATTTACCACTGCAACATTTACTACTGTTACGTCTAATGTTGCCATAATAAATCCCATTGCCAAAGCGATTAAAATGATAATACCTGATTTTTCTTCTGTTTGAACATCTAAATTTCTGCTAGCCACCCCATTCACTTGCTTACTCCCCTTTCAAAAACTAGTGATTTACCTATATATTCCTTTAGGACTATAATAAATAAAGTACTTCATTTATAAAAGTACTGATTTTTTATATAGTACCTATACTTTTATATAGTAAGGAGTGTTTATATGGAAAATGTAAATGAAGAAATTTTATTAAAATGCCCCATTGAAAAAACAATGTCTGTAATAGGTGGAAAGTGGACTTTTTTAATTTTAAGAGATTTGTTCTATGGTCCTAAACGTTTTGCTGAGCTTGAAAGATGCCTAAACGGTATTAGCCCACGCACCCTATCTCTTCGCTTAAAAGAACTTGAACAAGAAAATATTATAAAAAGAACAATCTACTCAACTATGCCACCTCACGTGGAATACTCACTAACAAAAAAAGGCGAAACACTTCGTCCTATTTTTGACGCGATGAAGGATTGGGGAAACAAGTGGAAAATATTAGAGTAAAATGAAAGAGGTTGCTAAGAAAATAGTAACACCGCATTTTCTTAGCAACCCTTATCATATATTATAAACTACGTACTTATTTTATATTTTACCAACCGAACCCTGTAATAAAACATGCAATACGTTACTTTCCCATACGCAAACATTTCGTTTCAATATCAGAAATTGCATTTCTCTCCCTCACGTTCTACTCTTATAACTCCCTTTATAATCATTAATTTTTCAAGGTTATAAATGTTAACCATTCCCCTAAATCAATATCATTATTTAAATCGATTATACTCCGTATATTTCTTCCGATAATGCAAAGGCGTTTCTCCGTAAATTCTCTTGAAAATTTTTGCAAACTTACTTGGATTATCGTATCCAACCTGCATTGAAATTTCCGTAATGGACTCATTTGTATGAATAAGTAATTCCGCTGCGTACTCTACACGTTTACGCTGAATATATTGATAGACTGACATTCCAAACGACGCTTTAAAATAACTTTGCATACTTGATTCACTCATATTCGCCATTTCAGCTAAGTTCTGTACTTGAATCGGTAGGTGAAATTGCTGATGAATTACATCAAGTATCCCCTCTATTCGTTGATCTACAACTTCTGGCCAAATTTTTTGAAGGCTATGTGCTAAAAACTCTAAAACTTTTGCTTTAATTAATAAATGGTTCATAGCATTTTCTTTAAATTCGTTTTGTAAATAACGCGCAATAGAACGATGAATCGTCTCACTCTCTTTTTGAAAAATAATTTTTCTTGAATGAAGAAAAAACTGCTCGATTTCCTTCCAAATATGGAGCTGATTTTCTTGAATGAGATACCGCTCCAACCAATTTAAGTCGAGAAAAACACTCATTCCTGTGAGCTGATCATATTGAAGCTGTTCTTCAATCTCATTAAAGAACAACAAAGTTTTCGAGTCATATTGTGTGGCTAATAAAGTGTTTCCCTTTTTTGTAATTTGTCCATCCAATATAACTGTAATCTCTAATATTTTTTTCAATATAGGTATTTTGGGGCGTTGGAATGTACAGTTATCAAAAATCTGCATTTCGACCCCTTCTTCAATATACAACCGCCTCACTTTACCATTTACAAAATGATACGTCGTTCCTAGCCAACTTTCGTGATGAACAGCATCATTGCTTCTTTTCATTTCCGTAAAAAAGGTATTTAATATATTTTTCATTTTCTTCACCTCCGCCTCAAATTACGGTTTCGGGCTATTTTTTCGATATTGGAGTAGTTATAACTACTGATAATGTTTATCATTTGGATTATCAATCACTAGGAGATGAATCGAATGAATATAAAAAAATTTGCAGCAAAAGATTTAATTACAATTGGATTATATACTGTTCTCTTATTTATCGTACAGTCTATTGTCATTGTCATCGCAAGTCCATTCTTGACATTTGCCCCACCACTTACCCCAGCTATCGGTATGTTCTTTGGTGGCATCGTCTATATGTTAATGGCCTTGCGTGTGAGTAAGAGAGGCACACTGTTGTTAATGGGAACATTAACAGGTATTTTCTTTGCACTAATGGGAACGCCTGTTATTCTACCTTATTGCATTCTAATTGCTTTCATCGCTGAACTTACTTTACTAAAAGGTGATGGTACACAATATAACAATCGTCACCGCCAAGCAATTGCATACGGTATGTACGGTGCATTCTTCAGCATTGGTTCCTATATCACAATCTACTTACTTGGTAGGAATCAATTAGAAAAAATGCGTTACTCAAAGGAAGCAATCAATGAATTAATTTATTTCGCTTATTCACCTGAATGGATGACAATAGGTCTTATTGGCGGATTTCTTTTATCTTTATCAGGTTGCTACTTCGCAACAAAATTACTACAAAAACACTTTGTTAAAGCTGGTTATTTATATATGAAGTAACACATTAGGAGAGATTTTTATGTTCGATGTACGTTTACAATTTACTCTATTAATCCTTTGTGGATTTCTGACAATTTCTGTTACAAACACTGGCTCACTCGTACTCGCGTTGTTCGCCGTTCTTCTACTCATTTGTCAAAATCAATATCGTTTAGGTGTCAAATGGTTCATTCTATACAGTTGTCTGTTCTTAGCATACCATTTCATTTCAACTTATATGAATGCTCCCATTTTAAACACACTTTTATTGGTATTACTCATTGCTTTAAAAACATTACCAACTTTTATTATCGCATCTGGATTATCGAAAGTTCCATCTGGACAACTACTAGCAAGTTTACAAAAATTAAAAATTCCTGAAAGTGTTTTATTAACTCTTACAGTTGCCTTGCGTTTCTTTCCTATTTTACGTGCTGAGTCCAAAATCATCAGAGAAAATGTGCGTATTCGTGGTATTTCATTAAAAAGCCCGAAAAATTGGATTCGTTTAAATCAAGTGTTTGAATATGCAATTATCCCTTTATTGATGAGAACAATTCGACTGGCTGATGATTTGAGCGCCTCAGCAACAACTCGCGGAATTGATGCACCATGCAAAAAAACAAGTCACTATGCGATCGCCTTCTGTCCGAAAGATAGCATTGCTCTTCTCCTCGGTTTATGCATGTTTGGCGCACTTTGGATTTCATAAGGAGAATTGGCTATGATTACACTCAAAAATGTTCAATTTGAATACCAAGCGGGGAAACCGCTTTTAAAAAATATCAATTTAACAATTCAGGAAGGAGAATGCGTTCTTATTACCGGTCCTTCAGGATCTGGAAAAACGACACTAGGACGAATATTAAATGGTTTAATACCAAACTTTTATGAAGGAAATTTGCAAGGTGAAATTATTATTGATAATGTCCATACGAAGGATATTCCAATATGGGAGCTTAGTAAAAAGATTGGTAGTGTCTTTCAAGATCCAAAATCTCAATTTTTCACTTCTATCGTTCAAGATGAACTCGCTTTCGAACTTGAAAATTACGGAATAGAGCGAGGTATAATTGAACAACGATTACAAGATGTGTTACACCAAATGGAATTAGTGTCGATTCAACATCAACACGTCATGAGTCTTTCTAGCGGACAAAAACAAAAAGTTGCCATTGCAGCAGCGCAATTGATTAATCCGCCTTTGTTCGTAATGGATGAGCCTTCTGCAAATTTAGATTTACAGGCAACCAATATTCTCAAAGAAGAATTGCTCTCTTTACGAGAAAAAAAGAAAACAATTGTCATTGTAGAACATCGACTGTATTACTTAATGAACCTTGTAGACCGTATTATTTATATGGATAATGGTGAAATCCAAAACATTTATACACCACATGAGTTGCTCGCTCTCTCTTGCGAAGAAATAGAAGAATTAGGATTACGTTCTCCTTTTATTGAAAAAGGCAAAATGAACAACCTCACTTCTCCTTCAAAATTAGAAAAACTGCAAATTGAAGACTTGCACGTCAAACATAAAGGTGCAAAAGATTGGATACTGCAAAATTTAAACATTACACTTTATGCAAATGAAGTAACGGCGTTAATCGGAAAAAATGGTGCAGGTAAAACGACGTTCGCTCGCACATTAATAGGATTAAAAAAAGAATGTGCAGGCAACATCCACATCGATAACATGAGACTAAAAGCCAATAAACGAATGCAAAAAATTTGGTTCGTTATGCAAGATACAGTTTACCAACTATTTACCGATAGCGTATGGAATGAAGTGTTACTCAACCACCCTAATCAGGAGGAAATGGCTGAAAATGTTCTAAAGACCCTCCATCTATGGCATTTGAGAGACAATCATCCTGCCACTTTATCAGGCGGTGAAAAACAACGGCTCGTTCTCGCAATCGGTTTAATGAATGAAGCTTCTATTTTCATACTAGATGAGCCGACCTCAGGTTTAGATGGGATGAACTTAAGACGTGTTATCAAAGTAATTCAACAACTTGCCAAACGATTCTGTCACGTGCTTATCATTACTCATGATCACGAGCTCGTTGCAGGTGCTTGTCAGCGCGTTCTAAAACTAAGAGATGGAAAGATTACAACTGATGTCCTGACTCGTACATTCTCTTATAGAGAACTTGTAGATTTTATGTATGAAATTGAGTAAATTAATAGAGTACAATACAAAAAAAGTTACCCTCAAAATAGCTACATCACTATTTTAGGGTAACCTTTTCTATTTAATCCGAAATCACTTTCACATACATCCCTCTCACTGCTTTTTCATAAGCTCTATCACTCATCCGTCTTATGTTTTCTGACACAACAGACGATGGGACGACTTCCCCTTCACGAAGTAACGGAGGATCAATAAGGCGTACTTTATTGTTCTGATGTAAATCATAATCGTTTCTATCTTCTTTTACTTTTACATTCGGATGAACTTTGCTTAATAAAGCATGTACTTCTGGATTATTACATTGCTGCAATTTCGAAATAAGCTCATCATCTTCAAGAAGGAAATCATCTACATGAATAACCTTTTTGTGTAGCGCTAACTTTAGCGTTTTCGCTAACATATCATTTCCGTAAATATTCATTGGTTTCATAAAGAAATCAATGACTTCTTTGTAATACGTTTCTGTAAACCACTCTGCCATTTCGATATTTTGAAGGATCATTTTCCCATTTACTACGATGAGATCCTCTAAAAAACTGTGAGCTTCTTCTAAAGAAATATACCCATATGTATACCTATCTCGTAACGTATAATCCACTCGATCTGCGCATAATTCGGGCGCTGACCGTTCCAGTAACGTCCACTTCGAATCATCTAATAAAATATCTTCATAGTTATAAGCATACTTCGCAAGAATCGCTGGAATTTCTGAGTTTTTCACAACAGAACTAAATATCTCTTCATGATAACTTTCATTTCTATTATCAAAAACGTAATCAATCACATGAGAAAAAGCAGTATGCGATACGTCGTGCAGTAAACCTGCAATTTGCTCTTCTACTGAACCACCTAGTTTTTTAACTAACAACATAACACCAACTGAATGATCAAAGCGCGTTACATTCCATTCCTTGTTCACTAAATAACTTGCGCCAGTTTGATGAATACCTTTTAGTCTTTGCACAGACTTACTTAAGATTAATTCTTCTACTACTGGATCGACTTTAAATTCTCCGTATAGTACATCTGATATGATCACTTATAATCCCCCTTTATCTCAGCCGTCTCTTATAATCATACCTCTTTTATAAAATCGAAACTAATTAATATTTTAAATCTAAATATATTGATATTAAATTATAAATGTTGTATATTATACATGTCTGTTATTTGTTTTAATTCATTTATTTTTATTGAGTGCTCCTTATGTGGAGCCTTTTTTTATTGAAAAAAATAAAGAATCTCATTCAAATCAAGCACGAGAAAGGATTCATTTATATAGTGAACAGGACGCTAAAAATGGGAACATACATATTCTAGTTCAAAAAGGATAATATTGTTAGTTTCATTCTTTTTTGATTTAATACAGATATAGCTATTAAGGGAAAGAGGGGAAATATGAAAAAGATTTTCTTTACCATTCTATTAATCATTATTGTATTAATTAGTTTAGGATATTGGAAATTCTTCACTTTATCTGGGCTTTCAGGCGGTGAAGAAATTCAAACCATACACTCACCAAATAAAACATATACGTTACATATATACAGGCATAATGGCGGAGCAACGACTAGCTATGCTATAAGAGGAGAGCTTGTAGCAAATAATAAAAAGTTTATAAATAAGAAAAATATATACTGGAATTATCGTGAAGAAACTGCAACTGTACAATGGTTAGACGATCATACAGTGCTAATTAATAAACATAAACTAAATGTAGAGACGGACACATATGATTTTAGAAAAAACTAAAGAGGAAAGGGCCAACTGTTATTAGTTGGCCCTTTATCCTACTATTCAAACGTAACCTCCACCTGTACAATCTCCGACCTACTTCCAAGTCTTAATGGTGGTCCCCAAAATCCGAAACCAGAAGAAACAATTGCGTGGAATGCACCTTTTTGTGCGTAGCCCCAGTCTAGTTCGTACATTCTTCTCGTTACAATATGATTTGGTGCCATTTGTCCGCGATGCGTGTGACCGGATAATAGTAAATCTACACCAGCATCCGCTGCTTGTTTTAATTCAAAGGGTTGGTGATCCATTGCGATAACTGGCATCGATTTATCCACTGTACTCATAAGTTTTTCAAAGCTTTGGCGATTTCGCTCTGTTTTATCTCTTCTTCCAACGAGGTAAAAGTCATCTTCAATTGTGATCACTTCATCTAACAAAATACGAATATCAATCTTATCCATCTCTTGTAAAAATTCAGGAACTGCCCGTCCATAATATTCATGGTTTCCTAACACACCATATACGCCTAATGGAGCTTTCATTTGTTTCATAATTGGCCCCATATTTTTTTGAATGAACACCCCTGGATGATCATCGATAATATCACCTGGCAGTAAAATAATATCCGGCTCCATTTCATTTACATGACGAACAAGCCTTTTCAAATGCGAAACGCCAGATAATTTACCGAAATGCATATCAGAAGCCATCGCAATGCGTAAGCTTTTACGTCCCTCTACTTTTTTCGGAATGTGCACCTCATACTTTCTTACTACTGGGCTATATGCATTAAATACTCCGTACGCAAAGATAAAAATAAATGCCGCTAACACAGCCACCCCTGTCCAAATAATTGCCGCTTCTTTCTTTACTGAAAACTGTAAAAGAAAGACTGTAATATTAGCTAACGGCAATAACATAAGCGCGTATTGGATGACCGCAAACCAAATCGAACCTATCGTTCGTAGAAATGGCAAAAACTTAAACACTTGCACAAGAATGTACGCATACGAAATGAAGCCAACTATGAAAGCGTAATATCCCCAAGACTCCCAGCCAAATACCGCATGAAGCCAAACCCAGCCGTTCCAGCCTATGTAAAGCATAAGTAGTGTGTATATAATTAATATCGTAAATATATTGAGATAACGAAGATTCTTCACAACTAGCCTCCTTATTCATTTCTTCTATTATAACTTGTTATGCACTTATAGCGTAAATATTAAGCACAATGATCTTCACAATAAAAACCTCTAACTGTTTAGTGTTGTTGCGTTTGTTACGACGCAAGTTGGGGAGTTGATGAGGAGGAATATATAAACAATACAGCGGCGATTCCCTTGAGAAGGATTCATAAAATTTCACTATCCAAAACTCACCTATGCAATTATGCATAATCATGCCTTCCGCTTTATTTTTATGTTACGATATAAACGAAATACGACATATATCGACAAAAATAAAAGGAAGTGATCGTATGAAACGTTCTAAAACATATTTAAAATGTTTAGCATTATCCGCTGTTTTTGCTAGTAGCGCTTTAGTGCTCTCAACACCTGCTGCTTACGCTCAAACGACGTCACAAGTTGTAACAGATATCGGACAAAATGCAAAAACACATACGAGCTATAATACATTTAATAATGATCAAACTGATAATATGACAATGTCTTTAAAGGTAACTTTCATCGATGATCCAAGCGCTGATAAACAGATTGCCGTTATTAATACAACTGGTAGTTTTCTAAAAGCAAATCCTACTATAAGTAGTGCGCCTATTGATAACTACCCAATCCCTGGCGCTAGTGCAACATTACGCTATCCTTCACAATATGATATTGCCTTTAATCTTCAAGATAACAGCGCTCGTTTCTTTAACGTAGCACCTACAAATGCTGTAGAAGAAACGACTGTAACATCTAGTGTATCATATCAACTTGGTGGTTCTGTTAAAGCTTCTGCAACGCCAAATGGCCCTAGCGCTGAAGCTGGCGCAACTGGTCAAGTAACTTGGTCTGACTCTGTAAGCTATAAACAAACTAGTTATAAAACAAACTTAATTGACCAAACAAATAAAAACGTAAAATGGAACGTATTCTTTAACGGATATAATAATCAAAACTGGGGTATTTACACACGTGATTCCTACCATTCTTTATATGGAAACCAACTGTTCATGTACTCTCGCACATACTTATATGAATCTGATGCAAAAGGTAATTTAATACCGATGGATCAACTTCCAGCGCTAACAAATAGTGGTTTCTCTCCTGGTATGATCGCTGTTGTTATCTCTGAAAAAAATACAGACCAATCTAACCTACAAGTCGCTTATACAAAACATGCCGACGACTACCAACTTCGTCCAGGCTACACATTTGGAACTGCAAACTGGGTTGGAAACAACGTAAAAGATGTTGATCAAAAAACATTTAATAAATCGTTTACACTAGATTGGAAGAATAAGAAATTAGTTGAGAAAAAATAAATAAAACCGAACTGCCATTTAGATGGTGGTTCGGTTTTTTATTGAAATAAAAAATCTTTCAGTTCTTTCGGTAACATAAACAGACCTTTTTTCATTTCATGAATAGACTCATGTGCCTTTCTACTTAAAGCTAATGTCGGTACTTTACTTCAGCTTATCCGCCTTCGCAATAAATTGCGCTGCTTCCGCACGGCTTACCGCTTTATTTGGAGCCCAGCCATTATCTGTTCCAATTGAAATCTTTTCTTGGATTAAAATATTGGCATACTTCGCACCCCAATGATTGTTTAAGTCAGCAAATTCTTTCGGTAGTTTTATATTTTCATTTCTTTCTAATTTATATGCATTTACTAACATAGAAGCCATTGATGCACGGTTAATTAACCCGCTTGGATTAAAGTTTCCCTTCTCATCACCTTTTACAATACCTGCTTTTTCAACAGCAGCAATATATGGAGTTGCCCAGTGGTTTTGTGCATCAGGGAATGATGGCTTTGCATCTTTCTTAATTTCTAATCCTAAAACAGTTGCTAATATTTTTGCAGCTGAACTACGATCAATACTTTCAGCTGGAGCAAACGTACCATCTGGTTTACCGTGCACTGCCTCTTTATCTACTAAATATTGAACTGACTCTTGTGCCCAAGTTGGTACATCTGAGAATTTAGGCCTCTGTTCAATTGCACTCGCGTCGATTTCAAACTGTACTTGATATGTATGATCATATTTAATTGCTGGAATTAATATATGCATTTGCATATTATATTTTTTCGAGAACTCATCGATTTCAAATTGAACAACTTTCGTACCGTTATTTGCTTTATCTTCGGAAATTACTTTTACATCATGGAATATCCCTACTTTATTCGTATCTTCTACTCTAAGGTACTGGAAATAGCTACTATCTTGAACTGTTAACGTAACGATTTTTTTATCACCTTGAATGGTTACTTTTGGATTTTTTAAATATGTAGACGCAACTGATGTATCATTCGTTTTATCTTTATAAGTCTTTAAAATAACGTCATAAGTGCCATCTGCTAATTTGCTAGCTGCTTTCATTTCAACCGCCGCTTCTGCCTTCGCAATCGGTGCCATAATACTACTAAATGGAACTGCTAAAGTTGCTGCTATAACGAATGCATTCATATATTTTTTCTTAATCATTATCAATATGACATCTCCCTTTATATAAATATACCTAACACAACTATCATATTGATAATGATTATCAATGTCAAATGAAAATAATAATATTATTTCCTACATAAGTACGCTTTCCGCTCATTTTTAAAAAGTAAATAATGCGCTGTATGAACTTTCCGTTCTAAATAATCGATAGAATACGAGCTTGACGGATCAACTAAATCACCTATCGCTCCTGAAAGGTGATCAATGACTTGCTGCAGTATTTCTAAGTTGTTCTTCTCACTTTCAGCATTCATTTCATCCATAATATCACAAATAAGATACTGCACTCGCCGTAAACGTAATTCCTTCTGTTCCACTTATATCTCCTCCTTATTAGTCATATTACGGTTTAAATATATGGCACCATAGCTTAACCAATGCTAAAAAATAGAAAGGCAACCATCTTCATAAAGATGGTTGCCCCTATTTTTAAACTTGCATCGCTTTTTCTCTCAAAGCTCTTCTCAGCAACTTGCCTGTCGTATTCTTCGGCAGTTCTGTTAAAAACTCAATACTCTTTGGTACTTTATATTTCGCTAAATGTAACGTACAGTAATGCATCAGTTCTTCTTCTGTTACGTTCGTTTGTTTCAGAACGACGTACGCTCGCACTGCTTCTCCTAAGTTTTCATCAGGAACACCGATTACGACAACTTCCGCCACTGATTCGTGCATGTACAATACTTCTTCTACTTCACGAGGGTATACGTTATAACCGCCAACTAAGACGATATCCTTTTTACGATCAACGATATAGAAGTAACCTTCTTCGTCCATTTTTGCTAAGTCTCCTGTATACAGCCAGCCATCTTTCAATGTCGCAGCTGTATCTTCTGGCGCGTTATAATATCCTTTCATAACGTTAGGCCCGCGAACAATTAATTCACCGACTGCGCCGACTGGTACTTCTTCCCCAAGTTCATTTACAATTTTATTTTCCACATGCCAAATATTTGTACCGATTGATCCTGGCTTACGCGGACGATCTAGCGGGTTAAAACAAGTAACTGGTGATGCTTCTGATAAACCGTATCCTTCTGAAACAATTACGTCAAAACGTTTTTCAAAGTTTTGTAGAAGAGCAACAGGCATTGACGCACCACCTGAAATACAAAGGCGAAGTGTCTTCACATCTTCTGCGCTTGCTTCTTCGAATAAATATAAATAATTGTACATTGTCGGTACACCGGCAAAAATTGTCGGTTCATACGTGCGACAAATACGGAATACTTCTTTCGGACTAAATTTCGGTAACATTAAAATAGTCGCTCCGTTCACAATTGGTGCATTGACCGCCACTGTTAAACAGAACACGTGGAACATCGGCAATGCCGCAACGACGCGGTCATCAGCCGTGTATTGTAAATACGACGCTACATCGTTCGCATTACTATATAAATTTTTATGTGTTAACATAGCGCCTTTCGGTTTTCCAGTTGTGCCCGAAGTGTATAGAATAACCGCTACATCTTCTTCATCTAGCTCTGGGCCTTCGTAAGTTAAATCTCCAGCCCCTATCATCCTGGTAAACGTTTTCATTTTTTCAGTTTCTGTATGGTTAAAATCTGATGAGGTTTCGCATATGATGATGTTCTCAAGTGAAGGAAGTCTTGTTGTAAGAGATTGTATAACAGGTAGAAGGACGTCGAGTACGATGATTGTTTTTACATCTCCATTTTGTAAAATGTAATGCATTTCGTCTGCTGTATAAATTGGATTAACTGGAATAACAGTTGCTCCCGCTTTCATTGTTCCGTATAAACCGACCAAAAAATGTGGTGAATTTCCAACAACTAATGCGACATTGTCCCCTTTTCCAATGCCCATTTCTGCTAAATTGCTAGAAAACCTTGTGACCATTTTGTTTAATTGGTCATATGAGACCGACTGATCCATAAATATATAAGCCGGTTTATCCCCCTTCTTTTTCGCCGTTTCAGCCAAAGATTGAACGAGATTCACACAAACCCCACCTTTATAAAATTTAGAATATTTAAAAATTCTAAATTAATTATATTAAAAGAAAATTAAAGTGGCAAGTGATATTCTATTAACTGCATATAAACAGATCACCTCCTCTTCGTTTACTTTGAAAGGATAAATGAATTTTGTTTACAAGCAATTTATGAAACTAGACCAAAAATCATTTTAGGATAATATGCACTCATCTTTTCTCTCAGTTTAGTAAGTTCCTCTTTATTTAACGTCGTATGCTCTCCAAACAAGTTGATCGCGTCCGCTCCATCTTCATGAAAATACACCGTAACATATAGTGCCGGTAACCCTGTATTGTCTTCATCTATTGAAAAGACGACATCTGGTGTTTTATTAACCGTGCTGAATGTTTCATTTCTTTTCCACTTCTTATTTTGAAACATGTCTTGTATTTCCTGTATCTTTCGCTTGTTATCTGTATGCGTAAAATATATAACATTATCTTTCGCTGGTTTTCCAATAGATAAAAGTGTACGACTTGAGGAAGTTTCATCGTTACAAGCTGCTATTCCAATGACGAAGCTGAGCAATAATACAACGTACATTACTCTTTTCATTTCGATCCGCCTCCTTTTGAATATATATATTCCTTTATAAGAGGCAGATGTCCTGTGATTTTATCGTATATAAAATTATATCGGCGATTTTTCAGATATATCAGCGCAACTCGAAATATATCAGCGATTTTCCAAATATATCGGTCGTAACTCGAAATATATCAGCGATTTTTTAAATATATCAACTTACCGACAAAACATGGCAATCTACGCAAAAAGAAAGAGGCTGCCAGTTACGGTAGCCTCCCTTATTTTTAGAAGAACAAATGTAAGAAATCTTCTGTTGTAATGTTACCGAAATAACGTGCGATATCTACGCCTTCTAAAGCTGTAGTGAATGCATCTTTATCAAATTGTACGCCTGTTAGACGTTCTTCAATATCATGTACATCTAGTGAACCGAAGAAGTCACCGTAAATTTTACATTCTGTTACTGTTCCTTTTTTCACTTCAAGACGAACGTCAACTTGTCCAACTGGGAATCGGTGTGAATGTTGTAAGTTGAACTTCGGAGATTTTCCGTAGTTCCAGTCCCAATTGCGGTAGCGCTCTTCAGAAAGTTTGTGGATTTCTTTCCAATCCTCTTCTGTTAATTCATACGTTGGGATTTCTGTTTCTCCTTCGAAAATTGTTTCTAGAAGAAGTTGTCTAAACTCTTCTGTCGTCATTTCTTCGTTTAGGAACTCTGTAATGTTCGCAACGCGGCTACGAATTGATTTAATTCCTTTTGATTGAATTTTATCCATTTTCACTTTAAGTGCTGATACAACGTGATCGATTTCAGAGTCAAATAGTAACGTACCGTGACTGAACATACGGCCTTTCGTTGAGAACTGTGCGTTACCTGAAATTTTTCTGCCTTCAGCTAAAATGTCGTTACGACCACTTAGTTCTGCATTTACGCCTAATTTACCAAGCGCTTTCGTTACAGGCTCTGTGAATTTTTTGAAGTTGCTGAAACTGTCCCCATCATCTTTCGTAATAAAGCTGAAGTTTAAGTTTCCTAAATCATGATATACTGCGCCTCCGCCTGATAGACGACGAACGACATGAATACCTTTTTCTTTTACGTAATCTGCATTAATTTCTTCTACTGTGTTTTGGTTTTTACCAATAATAATCGAAGGCTCATTAATATAGAACAGTAAATACGTTTCGTTAATATCTAAATTCTTCACACAATATTCTTCAATTGCTAAGTTTATTCTAGGATCTGTAATCCCTTTATTATCAATAAATAACATCATATCACCTCATGAGTTCCATACGTAGCCACTATGCGCTAGCGTAATATGGCCACTGAAAATTTGTTTTGCTTCTGTTACTAAATCAGCTGGATTGCCTGTATGCGGTAAGTGCGTTAATAAAAGTTCTTTTACATTTGCATCTTTCGCAATACTTGCTACTTCTGTGCTATTCATATGTCCCGCTTTTGCAGCCTCTTGATGTGCATACATATTACACTCACAAATGAACAAATCAGCATCTTTCGTGAATGGAATAAATTCAGGAATATAACTGGAATCAGCGCTGTACACTACGATATCATTACCTGCTGTAATACGCATCGCAAAGCATGTAACAGGATGAACAGTTTTTAAGAATGAAATCGAGAACGGTCCAATTTGAAGTGTTTCTTCTGGATTGTATGGGATTCCTTTCGTATGTGGTTCATGCGTTAAAGAATGGAATCCATTCTCATCAAATGTATGACCGTATATTGGTAGTTCCGGTAGTTGTCCCTTTGTCGCACTCGTAATTAGTCTCGCATATTGCAATACCCCAATGTCTGCAACATGATCGTGATGATAATGCGAAAGTACAACTGCATCTATATCAGATGGTGTTATATATTTTTGAAGCTGTGCTAGTACACCACTACCACAGTCTACAAGTAAACGAAAACCATCGTGTTCAAACAAATACCCCGACGTTGCTTCTCCCGCTTCTGGAAAGCCGCCCCAAAAGCCGACAACAGTCATTTTCATATGTATCCATCCTTTCTAAAACCGAGTAGAAATGCATGTTTTGCTTACATCCTACATTGTTAACTATAATCCATTTCCTAAACTTTTTCATTAATTTTCATTTTGTTATAAAACAGTTGTTGACTTTTATTTTTTGTACTAATACAATGATAGTAAGAAATGGAAATGGAGGGATTGACATGATCGATCAACCAATGGAGTTTTTCAGAAATTTACCGACGAAAACTTGTGCGCACTGCGGGAAAGAAATTGATGAGCAGCACGAAGCTTACCATAACAAATGTGATGACTGCGTTCACGAAGAATAGTAGTTTGTGAACAGAAAAAAACCTAGCAGACATAGTCTACTAGGCTAATAACATCGTATCCTTCATCGTTGAACCTTTCACCAAGAGCTCCAGTTCAAACTCATACAATTCTTTTTTTCGATAATTTTTCGTATGGATTTTATCCATCATTAGGTCGACAACTTTTCGGGCCATCTCATCGATTGGCTGTTCAATTGTCGTAATACCTGGTTCTGTAATCTGTGATAAAATTTGATTATCAAAACCGATAACAGCGAGATCATCTGGAATGCTCCAATCATGGCGTTTCGCCTCTGAAATAATTCCAGCTGCTACCTCATCGCCTCCTGCCAAAATCGCGGTAGGATTTTTTTTGTCTTTCAATACTTCATGGAATATTCGTTTGCCATCTTCCCAATAGAAAGCGTTTTCAAGAAAATCGATCGCTTCTACTTGGCGGCTCTTTTCCGTTATGGCACGTAAAAAGCCCATTTTTCTCTGTTGGCTAACAACTTTGGTTTCGTTACCACGACAAAAAATAAGATTGCGATATCCTTGTTCTAACACATGCTTCGCAGCTATGTATGCTCCTTGTGCATGATCAAACTTCACTGTTGGAATATTTGCTTCCTCAATATATTCATTACATAACACGATTGGACCGTGTTGTAAGTATGGCTCTACATCTTCCCACGGATTTTCTAGTGAACATAGAATAATCCCATCTACTTGTTTCGTAGATAATAATTGTAAATACTCCATCTCTTTTTCTGGTAAATATCTTGTTTGACAAATAATCAGTTTATATTTATGTTCAGAAGCAGCAATCTCGATTGCTTCAATAAATCTACTGAAGAAAGGATTTGTAATCCTTGGAACTAGCACCGCAATTGTTTCCGTTTTTTGTTTACGAAGCCTTCTCGCCGCAGAATTAGGAACGAAGCCTAAATGCTTCATTGCTAATTGAACCCTTTTTTTCTTCTCATCTGAAACATATGGATGGTTATTAATCACCCTAGAAACCGTTGTCCTTGATAACCCCGCTAATTTCGCCACGTCCTCTATAGTCGACACGAAATTCTCCCCCTTTGCATGAAAACGTTTTCTTAAATTGATTATATAGTATATTATTGGAAACTGCAATACGGCTTCTTATGATTTTACTATATTAATATTATACATAGGGAAAAGTATGTTAATGGGAAGGGAATTTATATTACTTTTAGAAGTTTACAGTAGGTATAAAAAAAGATGTACATACCATTACGTATACACATCAGCTTATTAATATGTCCCTTATAAAATCAAATTTTAATCAATATAAAACCCCATCAATACGTCATCCCCATATGATCCATCTTCATATTTAATTTGCTTTCTTTGTCTGCCTTCTTCTACAAATCCCATACGTTTGTACACCTTAATCGCCCTATCATTAACAGAAACTACGCCTAAGCAAATTTTCTCTAAACCATTCTGCTCTTTAGCCCAACGAATAAGAAATTCAATTAACTTCGTACCAATGCCTTGATTACAGTACGCCTCCTTAATTCCCATTCCCATTGTACCTGCATGTCGTAAGCGGTCTAGCTCATATCGATTGAACAGTAAAAAGCCAACCACCTTATTATCTACTTCATAAACTATGTAAAGATTGCCTTTCTCATTACTTCTCCGTATCTTTTCTCTTTCTGCATTCGTATCATTTGGTAATTTCTTTGGAGATACTATAAAAAATTTTGTAGTAGTTTTCGATAATATAATTTCTTTTCTAATATCCATAATTGCTTCTGCATCAGTCTCTTTTGCTAATCGTATCATTAAATCACCTCGTACCTTTTTCTTTAAAAAATAATATTCAAACTATCAAACGCTCAATATGCAACATTACATATTGAGCATCTTTTCACTTTTGATACAATATTCTTATATCTATGTAAAAGGAATGTATACAATGAATCCAATTTTAACCACTGCAAAACAACTATTACATAAAGAAGAAACAATTTTATCCACTTTAAATTGTTCACTTATTGGCTATATGATTACGTATAATGTTCCGTATCCAGGCATGCTACTTACTACTAATAGAAGACTTCTCTTTTTTAGCCAATATAAAAACACATTAATTGCCGAATTTGATTATGAAAAAATTCTATCCATAGAAACGAAGAGACGAATCTTTGATAAAAAAATAATATTTTACTACGAAGATGAATATATAACACTGGGATACATTACAAGTTCAAATATTGAAGAATTCATAGACTTACTACGCAGGAAATGCAAGATTAGCACAAACTCATAATCAGTGGGGATCCCCCCTCTAATTCATTATTTTAACTCCTCCCACTTCGTCCAAACTTCTCTCCCGTTTATATGGTACATATTAGCCTCTCTATCCATAAACCCATGTACAATAAATTCACGTCTAATTGTACAAAAATCATCATGATATTGTTTGATAAATGTATTCATTTCTTTTTCTGTATATTGATTATCAGCATTTAACTTGCTAATTAAATGCTCCAACAATACTAGTTTTTTCTTCTTTTGACCTGGAATTGATTTTAGGCGGTCCTCTTTATCGAAAAAGTTACGAATAGTTGTATCTCTGAATTTGATTTCATTTTCGGTCATTTTGTTATCCTCCATCGGTTTTTAAATAATACAACTTTATTGTTTGTCCTTATTATTTTTCTTTATTCTTTCACTTATAATAGCCATAAGGTAATACCCGCTAATTAACACATAGTAGAATAGCAGTATTCCTAATGTATCTTTTATACTTGTATATTCCTCTTTGTGAAGTAAGATAGGTGAAAGGGTGAAAACAAGAAAGAAGATTAGTGGATACAAGATAAAATAGTAAGTGGGATTTCCTTTCATCATATCAACTCCTCTATTCTATGTTTCTCTGTAAATTGTTGTAATTCCTTTTCTTTCGTTTCTATAGTTTTTAGAAAGATTCCTATCCGAACTACAAAAAAATGCCCTATATTAAAATAAAAAAGCACCGAAAAGGTGCTTTTTTCTATGCTTCAACCGATTGATTTTCAGCAATATTTTTAAACTGTCGTTTATGCATCCACGTTAATGAAGCGATTGTTCCAAGTGATAATATAACAATAAAGATCATGAGTATTCCTATGTTTTGCCACATGAAGTTAAAGTCTCCACTTGATACGACTGCTTTTAATCCTGATACAGAATACGTCATTGGTAACCAAGCATTAAATGGTTGTAAAAACTTCGGAATCAATTCTAGTGGGAATGTTCCAGCACTTGTTGTAAGCTGAATAATTAATGTGATGATGGCGATGAAACGCCCTGCATCACCGAATGCTGTTACTAAACATTGAATTAATGCAATAAATGCTAAGCTTGTAACGATGCTAAAGAGTATGAAGTATGGAATACTTTGTACTTCTACACCTAATCCGAACAGTAATATAACATCAGCTACTACTGCTTGAATAATACCGACTGATAGTAATACGCCGAACTTACTAATAAACCAGCTAAATCCTGATTTTGGAACACCAACTGTATCACGTAATGGATATACAATTGATAATAGTAATGCCCCAACGAATAAACCAAGTGATAAGAAATACGGTGTGAATCCAGTTCCGTAGTTTGGAACTTCCGCCATTTTCTCTGTCTTCACTTTTACAGGACTTGCAAACATATCATACGTTTTATCTGTTCCTTTTACTTCACCAGTTTTCTCTGCCCCTTCGCCAAGTTTCTCAGCAAGTTCACCTGAACCATCGTTTACTTTTACAAGACCATCTGTTACTTTTCCTGATCCGTCTGCTAGTTTATTAACGCCGTCGATTAGCTGGGTTGAGCCGGTTGATAATGTACCTAAGCCTGTTGTTACTTGACCGGATCCATTAGCTAATTGATTTACTCCACCTGCCATTTGATTTGCTCCTACAGATAATGTTCCTAAACCGCCTGTTACTTGGCTTGAACCATCTGCTAGTTGATTTACTCCGCCTGCCATTTGGTTTGCTCCTACAGATAATGCACCTAAACCGCCTGTTACTTGGCTTGAGCCATCTGCTAATTGATTTACTCCACCTGCCATTTGGTTTGCTCCTACAGATAAAGTTCCTAAACCACCTGTTACTTGACCGGAGCCATCTGCTAATTGATTTATCGCATCAATTAATTGACCGGATTCATTTTTAAATTTATTTGCGCCTTCTTTTGCTGCATTTAATTTCTTACCAAACTCTTGGGAACTTTCAACAAAACCTTTTTGCGCACCGACTAATTTCTCAATACTACCTGCTAAAGTGTCCATTTTTTCTGTGCTCGGTAGCTTGTTTTGTGAATCACTTGTTTTTTGATTTATTTCGCCTTTTAATTGTTTTACTTCTTCATTTAATTTATTTGTTCCACCTGCTACTCCTGCAGCTTTTTGCTGAACTGTCGCTGTACTTGTTACAGCACTTGTTATGAATGGTTGTAACTGCTCTTGATATTCTTTTGGTAAACTCTCGATTTGCTTTTGTAAATTCGCTACATCTTGCGCTGCATTTTTTGCATCTCCCGCTGTTGATTGCGTAAGCTCATTTAACTGATTTACATTCGCACCAGCTCCATCTATTTTCTCATTTACTGTATTCAATATAGAAGGGCCTTTCGACTGCATTTCCTTTAAATCTGCAGCAGAATTTTTTACTGCACGATCTAAATCTTCCAAACCCTTTTCAATTTTTTGAGAAGCTCCCTCTAATTGGCTTTGTCCCCCAACCAGTTGTTCCATACCATTTGATAGATCAGTTGTTCCTGTTTTTAATTCACCGGATCGACTTACTAATGTATTTAAACCTGCCGTTACTTTCTTGGACCCGTCTTGTAATTTCCCTATACCTGTCTGCATCTCACCTGTTTTACCATTTAATGTATTTAAACCTGCTGTTACCTTCTGAGATCCATCCTGTAATTTGCCTATACCTGTCTGCATCTCACTTGTTTTACTATTTAACGTATTTAAACCATTCGTTACTTTTCCAGAGCCATCTACTAATTTTCCGATACCTATTTGCATCTCACCTGTTTTACTATTTAGCGTATTTAAACCGTTTGTTACTTTCCCAGATCCATCAAATAGTTTCCCTACCCCTGTCTGTATCTCCCCAGATTTCCCTTGAAGTGTATGAAGTCCATCCGTTACTTTACTTGAACCATCATGCAACTCACTTGATCCGTCATGTAGTTTATTTGCTCCTTCCGCCCCATCTGCTAATCCTTTTGAGACGTCTTGAATGGAATCAAACATTTTCTCTGCATATGTTTTCGTTAACGTACTTGCTACTTCACCTTTAATTTTTTCAATGGCTGTTCCGCCAATTTGTGAAGATAAGAAGTTTAAGCTTTCGTTTGGAATATATTCTAAGTTTAATGGTTTCGGTTCATCTTTTAATAATGTTGTAGCGTTACTTGAGAAGTCATCTGGAATGCGTACTAACATGTAATACTTTCTGCCTTCCATTCCTTTTTTCGCTTCTTTTTCACTTACAAATTCCCATTTAAAACTGGTATTATCTTTTAAATTATCAACAAGCCCTTTTCCGACCTCAATTGGTTTTCCATCAAATACTGCACCTTTATCTAAATTGACTACCGCCACTGGTAAATCCTCTAGCTGTTTATACGGATCCCAAAAGGCCCATAAAAACATACCTGCATATAAAATTGGTACGAATAGAACCGCGATAATTGGAATTAATATTTTTTTACTTTTTATAATTTGTGTGAACTCTTTACGAAGTAACTGATTTCCTTTCATCATTTCTCCCCCTTTTTAAATGACCGAATTGTTCAATTGGTCACTTTTACCCAAACAAAAAGGCTATACTGATTCATACATATGCCTTATCCCCGAATTTATACTATGCAACTGTTTCTTAATATGAAGTGAATATTTCTATTATCCCTCCTAAATTAAATGTATGACCATTTTGTTCATTTGGTCATTTTTTATAATAATAAAAGGATTATCTTAGTTTGACAATCCTTTTAATAAATAAAGTTCAAATAATTCTGCAATTTTTTCTTTTTCTAGCGGTTCATGATTTTTTTCCCAATCAAAAATAAGCGATACATATAAGCGAAGCATAATAAATGCTGTAATTTCTGGATCACATTTGCTAATTTCACCTTTATCAATCGCAATCTTTAAATACGATTGAATGACAGAAACGATTTCCACATCTACTTGTTGCATCACTTCTTGTACTTCTTTCGTTCCCATATCGCGCTCTTCTTGAATTAACTTAATCATGAGCTGATGTTCTTTTCTGAATTCTAATATGCTATATAATGCTCTATGTACATTTTCAAAAAATGAAACATCTGAACGAATTGCATTTTCTGCAACTTGCTTCATTTCTGTAATTAAATTAGAAATAATCTCGCCAAATAGCTCTTCTTTATTTTTGAAAAAAGTATAAATCGTTCCTTTTCCTACATTCGCTAACTTCGCTACTTGATCCATCGTTGTTGCTTTATAACCGAATGCTGAAAAAGACTTTGTTGCAGCCTCAATAATAGAACGTTTTCGATCTATCGCCACATCGTCACCTCCAAAAATGACCAATTGGATAATATAGTCAATTAGTACATCTTTGATATTACCACACGCTTACACTCTATACAAGTTCTCTTTTTTATTATTTCCAGTATAAAAAATTCCAGTCAAATTGTATCATACTGTCCATAGTTTATCAGAAGAAAAGAGAAAAGGAAAAGGTGTCCTTAAGATATACAGCTAAACCTTACTTCGCAACAACAAATTTCCCTTTTTTCAAATAATCAAATAAAAAACAAGAAAATCTTTACAATTAATAGTAATATAGAAAATAGACAAGTTTATCAAAATAGTGGAGGCTTTTTCAGTCATGATGCGTGCGCTTCGTTTAAATATAAAGCAAGCTTTTTGTAATCGTGTTTCTTTAATTATTATGTTTAGTGGATTCGTTCTTATTTGTATTTATCATTATTATTATGTCATTCGTTATTTAGGAGACGCTGCAAGCGGACCTATATCAACAGATATAAAATGGATTGGATTTCGTGACAATGAAATGGATGTTTATTTATTATTAATGCCAATTATTGCGAGCCTTCCCTTTAGTACAAGTTACAACTCGGATAAATCTGATGGCTTTAAACAGTTTGTAAGTAAAGGAATTAATTTATTTTCTTATTCAATAACGAAATATATTGTTACATTCTTTTGCGGCGGACTTCTTTATACGCTTCCATTTATCTTATCTTTATTATTTTGCAAATTAACCATTCCAGACGGAGAAACGCTGGCTGGTTCAGGCATCATAAATGTTAATGGGATGTTTGCAAACTTATATGAGGCTTCTCCCATCATTTACATTACTGTATATATTGGAATTAACTTTTTATTTGCAGGTTTAATGGCCCTTTTAGGACTTGCTGCATCTGCATGGTCACAAAAAGATTATATGTCGCTTCTATTTCCATTTGCAGCTACCTCCATCCCTTACGTCCTGCTAAATACAGTCTTCCCTACAATAGGTGGAGCACCAATTCATTTATATGATCCAAAACAACCATTGGATGGAATGTCACCGTACATTTTAACGGTGCAATGTGCTTTCTTTCTTTTCGTTAGCTTACTTATGTATATACGAGGGGTAAAGCGGGATAGAAAAAAATATAGAAGAAGATTGCAAAGAAGAGATCGGTGTAGAAAATCATTTCAAGTATAATAAACCTCTAATTTCCTTACTATCTTGGAAATTAGAGGTTTATTTACTATCCTTTTATGGCGTGCCAGCCAATCCCCATAAAATAACGACCCCTACAAAATAAATCGCTTTAATACCTACAACTAAACATAATGAAATAATTGCATATTTACTTAATTCTCTCCTTGCGCCAATTAAAGTAAAAATAACTGCTAAACTAAACGTTATATAAGATGCTGCTGTATGTATTAAGTTATATGTAATATCTAAATTTTGCGTAAGTCCTGTTACATCAGCTATAAATTGAAGCATGACGATGATACTAAAAAAAATTGCAAGCTGATTCATTCATTTCCCATTTAGTTGTGCTTGCATCATTGCCCCTCCTTAAAAACTAAATATTCAATCAATTTTACCATAAAACTGCAGAAGACCAATCTATATCATTCTAAAAAATCGCTTATACACTATCCTTATCTATTTTTATCAAATAAAAGAACGCTTAGTTACCTAAGCGTTCCCCTACTTTAAGAAGCTTTCTTCAAATCAATTTGAGCAAGTACTGGGTCGTGGTCACTTACACGTCCATGTTCTTTCATAATGTTTGAGTTTAAATGTACTGGATCTACGATTGTGTGCGGTGCGATGTTGTTTGTTACTAAAATATGATCTAGCACTTGTGCATTTCCTTCATGAATATACGTGTAGCGATTTTCTTTCGGCACTGTGTTTAACATATTTTTCAAGATTGTTCCTTCTAGTGTTTTTAGTGGTTTAGCAAACTCAAAATCGTTCATATCTCCTAACACAACAACTGGTGCATTCGTGTTCTTTTTCTGAATACCTTGTACGAAATTGTTTACTTCTTGTGCTAATTGAGCTCGTTTTTCTTCACTCTTTAATACGAGCGGCTGCACTTTTCCAAATGGTGTTGCATCTCCTATTTTTGAGTTTAAGTGATTTGCAACGACAACTAAGTTTTGCCCTTGGAACGTAAATTCTGCCGCAAGCGGTTTACGTGTGCTTTCAAACAATGGATTTTCGTCTCCAATACGGACAACGTTTTTATCAAGCAACTTCGGTACTGTCGCTAATTTCACACGAGATGGGTTATAGAAGAAACCGACGCGAATATTCGCTCCTGGTGCTCCTCCGTCTAAATTGTTGTTTGGAGCAATTTCTACATACTCATACTTTGGCCCGCGAATTTCTAGCACTGCATCAATAATACGTTTTGCGCTTAACGAAGCATCTGTTGTACCGTCATTAACCGTTCCGTTATTATCTTGCATTTCCTCTACACCGATAATATCTGGCATTTTTAAATTGTATTTAATAGAATACGCTAACGCTTTTACTTTTTCATCTGTTGTTTCTTTTTTATTCGCCGAGAAGTTTTCAATATTATATGTAGCAACCGTTAACTTATCAAGACGCGGCTGAATATTTGCGCCTATTTGCTTAAATCCGCCGTCTACTACAGATGGTAATTCCGTTATTGGCGCAATGCGGAATGAACCGTAATCATATCCGACTACCCCTGTTATATCTCCAGTGAAAGTATCCCCTACTTTCGCTACATAATCACGAGGTACTTTTACAGAAAGACGTTCTGGGTTTAATTGATTTTCATCTAATACAGGTGTGCCATATTTCGTTACGACTTTATTTCCGCCATTTTTCACTGTTACATATAAATTCCCGTTTTTCTGAGGTGTAATAATTTTTGGCGTTGGCATCGTCACGCGCATACCTTCTATACTTTCATAAAAGTCGATTGCATCTTCGTTTGGATCAAATAAACCGAATGCATCATTATCGATAATTTGATCAGGAATTTTCACACCGTTTTCTCCAAGTACAATCGGTGCTGGTAAAGGTTGATCTTTTGCGATTACAGCAACGCGGCTCGCTTTAATTTCAGTCGTCGTTAAGTCTGTGTCAAACCTTTCTGCATATCCAGGCCCAACATATTCTTCTACTACTCCATCAACTTGAATAAGATCTCCTACTGCTACATTCGCATCTTTTTTGTACACATACATACCTTCTGAAGTAGCTGGATCGTTATCTGGCTGATTATCTTCTATATAAAAACCATTTTTATCAAGCGCTGTTACAACGCCTTCCACATTGTATACTTTCTTCCCGTTGTAAGGGGAAAGATGTGATTTCCCTTGAATATCATGAATACGAACCGGTTCATTGTTTACGATAACAAATGAAAAAGTTGAAATTGCTGAAGAAGTAAGCCCTTCTTTCTCTGCAATTGCTTTCATTACACTATTTTCATTCACGATAATTTGTCCGTTATAACGAACACTTTTATTTGTAGGGTTTGAGCCATCTAACGTATAGTAGATTGTTGCGCCTTCTGTGTTCGTTGTTAACGTTACTGCTGTTCCTTTCGCAACTTCTCCTCCATTCGGTGAGGCCACTACATCACTAACACGGTTTTGTTCTTCCCCTTGAAACTTATAAGCTGTTACTGATTTTAAACCTGGGCTACTAAAATATAATTCAAGAGTCCCTGTTAAACTAACTTTCTTCCCGATATTTTCAGGATGATCTTTTACATTCACTGCCGCTCTCACGTCACCTTTTGGCAACTGAACAGGCATAATTTTGTCTGGATTCGTTTCGTTTGGTGAATCGGCAATTGCCACATTTGTGTCATCAAACTTAGCCGGATCCTTCGTGTATTTAGAAGGACTTTGCGTATATCCGACAATATATCCTTCCACTATCCCCTTCGTTTTCCCTTGCTGCTTAAATACTTGAATTGCTTTTTCTACTGACATAGAAGTAGTTTCTTCTGCCTTTGCTAAAGTTCCAGTAAATGAAAGCAATAGCAAGAATGATAAAAAGATACTTAACAATTTCTTCACAGCCATTTCCCTCTCCCTATTTCATATTTTCTCAGCATTTCTATCATAACAAATGATTCGTTATATAGAATGATATTTCGACAAGTTTTACAAAAAATTAATCTAATTTACTCGTTTTCAAACTATAATACAAAATAATAATTTTACACTTTCTATAAATGCGTTTTATAATATGAAAGAGAAAAAAACAGAAATATCGAAATTTCATCGGCATGGAAAATGGATTCATTTGAATAGGAGTGATTGGATGGAAGTGCAAACAGAAACATACCGCGCAGCTATGAATGGAACATTAGAACGTCATTTTTCAGATATGATTGCTGTTATACCAACTAGAATTACAATTGAGCAGTTAAAGCAACGGCTAGAAAATATCGCTACTAAAGTTGATGAGTTGAAAATTGTTTATAGTGATGAGACAAGCCTTATTGTTGAGTTACATATGGATGAAACAATCATACCGTATGAACTGCATATTGATGAGGCGAATGACCCTGAAGAATATAAAATGTACAATAGACAAGATGCTACAATCGTAGATCGCCATTTTGAAGATGCTGCTTATGGCACTGAAATTTTTACTCGTACGCTATTTGTAGGCGATGTACTGGACTGCTTTTTCCAGCAGTTACAGTTTTTATGGAACCTTGCGCCAGACTTGTTATTTGTAATTGATTCAAGTGCAGCAATGAAGGTGATATCTAGAAACTATATTGAATATCACGTTGAAAATGAATTATTACCTGACATTCCTGACTTGTACGTTATTCATTCTGTTTATGAAGACGATAAAGAAGGCGAGCCTACGCAATATTGGTTTCATACACACGGCCTTTTAAGAGCGGGCGTAACAGAAATAGAATTAATTATTCCAAATCGCATTTCTTCCTACTATGGCATTGGTGATCTCTTTCAAACATTTGCGAATAATGCCGTTGAGAATGGACAAGTCCCTATGAATGAGCCTATCGTTATCGCACATAGTCAGCAAGGTTCTATACATACAGTAGCTGTTCCATGGGAAAAAGGATTATCTTATATTGGGCATAAAACGGGTATGGACCAATTATCTTCAATTGAGGATGACGAAGTGAAGCTACAACCAATAGATGCACAAAACACATTCTTAGGCGGGATGGATGACCGAGATGAATACCATCAATCGCCATCTGTTCTCTTGTTCAAATTTGATACTTCAGAAGAATGTATCGAAAGCTTTTTCAAAGAACACGAGGAAGCTACAGGGCTCATGTTCTATAAAACAAATAGTGAAACGGCTCGTATGGCTTACAATGCAAAAAATACTTTCGGGTATTTCAGCAACATTTTTCAAATTGAACAATCAAATGAGGAGTTTCGTTTTCTTGCTAAGTTTGGCGTTTCCTATGAAGAGGGTAAAAGCGAGCATATGTGGTTTGAAATGCAACATATTACGGAAGACTTTATTCAAGGAATACTCATTAATGAACCATATTTTATAGAAGATATGAGTGAAGGAAATAGTTATCATTTAGATTTTGATGACTTAACAGAATGGGTTATTTATGCAGGAGATGCCGTTATAAAGCCAAATAACTTATATATGTTTATTGGTGAATAAGTAACAAAACGCCTTCAATATGATTGAAGGCGTTTCTCTTTATTGTGCGATTAATTCCGTATTCATTACTTTCTCCAAATGAGAGAGTACACGTTTTGCAGCCTTCTCACCTTGATCAATACAGTCCGGAAGACCAGAACCAGCGTAAGAACTACCTGCCAAGTATATACCTGGCAACTCTTTCTCCATAAATGTTGTGAGTTTCTTCATTCGCTCGTTATGGCCTACTGTATATTGGGGCATCGCTTCTTTCCAGCGACTTACGATTGTAAACTCTGGATCCTCTGTAATATCCATCGTCTTTCGTAAGTCTTCTAGTACGAGCTGAACGAGTTCCTCTTCTGTTTGTTCTACAACCGCTTCATCCCCAGGTCGTCCAACGTAACATCGAAGAAGCGTTTTTCCTTCTGGCGTTGTATGTGGCCACTTTTTATGCGTCCAGGTACATGCTGTAATTGTGTAATCACTATTTCTGGATACAACAAATCCTGTACCATCAATATCGCGCTGAATAGCTGATTTCGGGAAAGCCATTGCCACATTCGCAACTGATGTGGATGGAATGTTGCGGAAGAAACGAAATTGCTTGTACTGCGCAAACATAGACGGCAATACTTTATGTGAGCTTGCCACTACGACCGCGTCCGCTTCTATTTCTTTTCCGTTACTAAGAGTAATCGCATAGCCATCACCCTGTTTTGCAACTTTTTCTATGCGAGTTCCCTTTATTATCGTACCTTCATGCATCTTTAATTCGAGAGATTCTACGATAGATTCTAAACCAGTTTTCACTGTTTGGAAGATTCCCTTTTTCGGTTCAGCTTTCTCTGCTTTCGGAGCGAGCGTACGCATACCGAGTGAAATACTACGATGTTTCTGCTCAATTTGATACATTTGCGGGAATGTTGACATTAAGCTCATTTCATCAATATCCCCTGCATAAATACCAGATAGTAATGGTTCTATTAAATTTTCAACCACTTCATTTCCGAGGCGATGCCTGAAAAAGTGCCCGAGTGATTGGTCAGATACTGGTTTTGATCTCGGCATTAATAGATCAAAACCAGCTCTTAGTTTCCCAATTGGGGAGAACAGCCCAGAAAATAGAAACGGCGTAATTTGCGTTGGAATTCCCATCATTGATCCGCTCGGCATTTTATGTAACCGATTGTTTACGAGGATAAATGATTGACCGGCCTGATTATTTACAAGCTCATCGCCAAGACCTAATTCTTTCACTAATCTAGCTGCACTTTCTTTTCGTGCTAAGAAAGAATCCGGTCCGCGCTCAATTGTAAATCCATCTTTTCGAACGGTTTGAATTTTTCCGCCAAGTTTACCCGATGCTTCTATCAGTAATGTATCAATCGGCAAGTTTTTTTCATGAATATTTTTTTGTAAGTTATACATTGTTGTTAATCCTGTGATGCCACCGCCGATGATTACAACTTTTTTCCTCAAGCAGGCTCCCCCTTTCTTCTTACATTACAGATTCTTTTTTCTTTACTACAACATCTGTTAAACAGTCAATAAATGCGTCCGACGCATTTGGCATTTCTGGACGATAATATTTCGCGCCAATTTCATCCGTTACCACTTTACACTCAAAGTCGTTGTCATATAAAACTTCTAAATGTTCCGCAACAAATCCAACTGGTGCATATACGAATGAAGTATAACCGTGCTTTTCATTTAGTTCTCTCGTTAAATCTTGTACATCTGGACCAATCCAAGGATCTGGTGTGTTTCCTGCACTTTGCCAGCCTACTGCATAGTTTGCTACTTCAGCTCCGCGCGCGATATAATCCGCTGTTTCATTTAATTGATCTGGATATGGATCGCCCATTGCAATAATCTTTTCTGGTAAGCTGTGAGCTGATACGATTAATACTGCTTTTTCACGTTCTGCGTCTGACATACCATTATATATACCTTTCACTGCATCAACCCAGTACTGGATAAATTTCGGTTCTTTATACCAGCTATCGATGCCATGAATTGTTAAGTTTCCAAGTTTCTCAGCTTCTTCTTGTGCTCGTCCAACGTATGATTTTACGCTAAACGTAGAATAGTGCGGCGCAAGAACAAGTGCGATTGCATCTTGTATACCGTCGTTATGCATATCTTTCACCGCATCTTCAATAAACGGTTCAATATGTTTTAAGCCAAGATACATGTGGTACTCAACTTCATCTTGTACTTCATTTAAACGCTTCTCTAACTTCTTAGCTTGCTCTAATGTAATAGTAGCTAAAGGAGAAATACCACCAATTGCACGGTAACGCTCTGTTAAATCTTCTAGCATTTCAGGACTTGGCTTTCTTCCTCTGCGAATATGTGTATAGTAACGTTCAATATCTTCTTCTTTATATGGCGTTCCGTATGCCATTACAAGCAAACCAATTTTCTTTTTCATACAGCAATTCTCCTTTACTTCGCTAACTGCCCTTTAGAGTATTCATGAATAAATGTAGTTAAACGTTTTAATGTATCTGGATTTACTTCTGGGAATACACCGTGACCTAAGTTAAAGATATAACCTGGTTGCTTCATCCCTTGATCTAAAATACCTTTTACATGTTCTTCAATAACAGACCATGGCGCAAGTAAGAATGACGGGTCCATATTCCCTTGTACCGCCTTGTGAACGCCGCGTGCACGTGCTTCTTCAATTGGTAAACGCCAGTCTAAACCGACTACATCAAGCGGTAAGTCGTGCCACTCATTCACTAAGTGTGCAGCTCCTACGCCGTGCATAATCATCGGTACACCCATCGTGCGAACTTCTGCAAAAATACGCTCCATTGCTGGTTTAATAAATACGCGATAATCTGCTACGTTTACTGTTCCAACCCAAGAATCGAAAATTTGAACTGCTTTTGCTCCTGCGTTAATTTGCGCTTTCAAATATGTAATAACCATATCTGCTAGCTTATCCATTAAAGCAAACCAAGCTTTCGGCTCTGCATACATAAACGCTTTCGTATTATGGTAGTTACGAGATGGACCGCCTTCAATCATATAGCTCGCTAACGTAAATGGAGCTCCTGAAAAACCGATTAACGGTACGTCTAGCATTTCAGTCGTTAATAAACGAATTGTATCTAATATGTACGGTACGTCATCTTCTGGATTGATTTCCCCTAGTTTTTCTACGTCTTGTAAAGAACGGATTGGATTATCAATAACTGGGCCAATACCTGATTTAATTTCTACATCCACACCAATTGCAGGTAGTGGTGACATAATATCTTTATAAAGAATTGCTGCGTCTACGTTATATTGATCAACTGGTAGTTTTGTAACGTAAGCACATAACTCTGGATTATGTGTAATTTCAAATAAAGAATACTTTTCTTTTATCTTTCTATATTCCGGCTGCGAACGACCTGCTTGACGCATATACCATGCTGGCACATAATCAGTACGTTCCCCCCTACATGCTTTTAAAAATGTCTCATTTATAGTTCTTACCAAGACCCTAGCTCCCTTCCTTACCACAATGCTTCGAATACGTTCGATATTTATCTTTTTTTACTATACAGCTTGTAAAAACAAAATGCATAATATTATGTACGTTGTTCATTAAATTGACACAAACATTCTTAAAAACGCTTACTATTTTCACAACATTCTTATTATAACACAGAGAAAAACTATGGTTTAGCTACTTTTGACTTTTCTCCTTCGCGATTCGTTTGTGTGTTATATGGCACAACGTAAAAACTCGGTTTTGAAAAGATGTTAACGAACTTTTCCTCATATTCCCCGGCACCGTTTACAGTACCTACGTGCGTATGAATTCCGTTTTCCACTCTATAAATACGATACATAATTCTTTCATCTGGAAGTGGTGTCCAGCTTAATTTCGCTTTAAATAAACCGAAAGGGCTAAACGCTAATTTCATTTTCACATCTTCAATCTTGCGCAGCCGAATTGGAGCACCGATTGTTTCCACACCTTCTGGTTTCCTAAACTGCTCTTTCTGTTCTACATTTGCTTTCGTTAAAATTTTCTTAAACAATTTTGTTGCTGACGCACTTTCTCCTTGCAACTTATGCTCTTTATCTATGCGGTCATAACCAATCCAAACAGCGCCTACTAAATTTGGCGTATAGCCAACGAACCACATATCTCTCGCCCCATTATCGGCATTTGGTAAGGAAGTTGTACCTGTTTTCCCAGCTAACGCTCCGCTATATACACCGGCTTTCGCTGTCCCTTCCTTTACAACTCCTTCTAACATTTTCGTCATATACCATGCCGTTTGTTTCGAGAAAATTTTCGTTTCTACTTTTGGAGATTCTCCAATGACTGCGCCGTGTCTATTTAACACTTTATCAATAACGTGCGGCTCAATAATATCACCATTTGCTAAAAACGCACGATACATTTTCACAAGATCAAATGTTGAAACACCATTTTTCAATCCGCCAAGCGCTGCACTTAAACCAGCATCGGCAATATGAACATTACCTTTCTCTAAATATTGCTTTCCTTCTTCTACCCCTAATTCGTTTAATAAAGAAACTGCCGGTACGTTTGCTGATTCTAAAATTGCATCGTACATCGTCATTTCTTTCGTATATTGACGATTGTAATTGCGGGGTTCATAACCTTCAAAAGAAGTTCTTTCATTCTTTAATAAAGAATACGGATTATACTTTTTCGTTTCGAGTGCTGGTGCATAGACGATAAGTGGTTTTAGCACAGAACCGGGCTGTCTTTTTGCAAAAACACGATTAAATCCTCTCGGGACGTACTTTCTTCCGCCAATCGCAGCTTTAATCCCGCCCGTACGATTATCCATTAATAAAAAAGCACCTTGCGCCCCCTCTTCTTTCCCAGGGAAATTCCTTGCATCTTGAAACTGGTTATACGCTACCTTTTGAATTTTTTCATCCATCGGTACGACAAACGTATATCCTCCGCGAAGCACTTCTTGATGAGACAATCCGTATAAACGAGCTGCTTCATCTATGACCATATCAATATACGGCATATATGCTAGCTCATTCTCATCTAAGTTTTTATATAGAGCAATTGTCTTCCCTTGATAACGTACGCTTTCTTCGGCAGTCAAATAGCCTTGTTTATGCATAAGTGACAATACGAGATCACGACGCTCCTTACTTTTTTCCGGAGAGAAATAAGGTGAATATCCGTTCGGCGACTTCGGAAGACCTGCAAGCATTGCTCCTTCTTCTACTGTTAAATCCTCTACATTTTTATTAAAATACAACTTTGCTGCTGCTTGAATACCGTAAGCCCCATGGCCGAAATAAATATGATTCATATACATTTCAAGAATTTGTTGCTTCGTATATTTTTGCTCTAATTGAAGAGAAATTGCGACTTCCTTTAATTTACGCGTAACTGTTTTTCCACGAGTTAAAAAGACGTTTTTCGCAAGTTGCTGCGTAATCGTACTGCCGCCTTCGACCTTCTCTCCAGCTAACGTGTCTTTATACAGAGCGCGGAATATAGACGGGTAATCGATTCCTTGATGCTCATAAAAACGAGAATCTTCCACCGCAATAAACGACTGCTGCACATATTTTGGAATTTGCTCGATTGGTACGAGGTCTCTATTTTCTACGTATAATTTCGTAATTTCTTTCCCTTTCTGGTCAACGATACGTGATGAAGAGTGGAAAACGAGCTGCTTTTCATCCATCATATAGCCACCAGCTAACACGATAAGTTTATAAAGTACAATCGCTAATACAAGCGTTGCTAACCCACCTAATAAAGTCCACTTTACTTTCTTCATACATCGGCCTTCTTTCCAAATGATGGTACATTTATTATTTGAAAAAGAAGTATCTTTATGTATATAATCTTCGAAGTTTTTTAAGAGAGTTGATATAATAGAAACAAATAATTAAAGGGGGCATTAAAATGAAGGCTATTATTTCATACGAAACACCTCTAGAACAAGCACATTTCACTGCAAAAAATAATGAAAAAGATATGTTTTATAAAGAAAATACAGAAGAATCTGTAGAAGGTTCTCTTCAGTATGACGTACTAGACGCTGTTGGAGAATTTAAAGGACAACCTGGCTATATCGTTTGTAACAACATTTCTGTAACAGACGAAGGTCGCCCAGTATTTGAAAACCGTTTTAAAAACCGCGCAGGCCTTATTGAAAACGAACCAGGATTTCAAGCAATCCGTGTTCTACGCCCATTAAGTAACGATACATATGTCATCTTAACGATGTGGGAAACGGAACAAAACTTTAAAGACTGGACAGAATCACGTTCATTCGAAAACGCTCATAAAAAACGTCCTGCACAAGCAGAAGGACAAGCTCCGGCTCATCCACATGCAGAGCAGCAAAAAAGTATTTTCTCTCGTCCTTCATTTGTGACTACTTTTGATGTGTTAGTTTAGGTTTTTGGATTTCGGGGTTTGAAATTCGCGGTATGTGAAATTATATCGGCGATTTTCTGAATATATCGGCGCATCTTGAAATATATCAGCGATTTCCTGGATATATCAGCGCAACTCAAATTATATCAGCGATTTTCTGGATATATCGACTTATCGACAAATCACGACACAAAAAAGGAAACACCGTTACACGCCGGTGTTTCCTTTTTCTTTGTACCAATTATATATACAAAGCGCATCTTCTTTTTGCATATGCTTCACTTTGTAACGATGCCCCGCTACTGACACGTTAGCTGTACATAGCTCGTCTTTCTTTTGGAAATACGACTGACTGTATCCGACTGCTTGAACATGCCTTCTTCGCATGATTCCTGTATATTTCGCGAGTCCTCGGTACACCATGACTAACTGATTGTCTCGTATCATATAACCACTACTTGTATACCGAGCGTATGCAAGTAACGTAAATATAATAAATAGTGGTATCAAAGTGAACAACGCGATATTTTGTTTAAAATATATACTCGCACCGATGATTGGCACAGCGAGCACAGCACTTGTAATCCATCCCATTATGACGTAACGACGTAATGCAGCCCTCGGTAAAGAAACGATTTTCTCTTCCATTTCATACGGCAACTGTAAATACGCAAGTAACTGCTGCACATCTTTTTTCTTCATAAAAGGATGTAGCATCACTTCATTTCCTGCCGCTTCTATACTTTGAATGACTTCCACCTCGACAGAGCAATAACCGAAAGGCTGGCGGAGAATTCCCTCTTTCACCGTAATCGCTTGAATGCGGTGTAATTTTAACACAAACTCTTTCTTATCAAATAATCCTTGCACGATGCGAACTTCATTTCCGTTTCGCTCAATTTTAAAGTTCGCATATTTTAACGCATAGCCAGCTGTTGAAATGATCCACGACACTGCCATTAAAATCGCTGCCATAACGATTAATTCATATACACCGTTATCCATCACATACGCTTCTACTTTATTGATGAGCCATTCTGGTAAAAATTGATTAAACTCTGTGTAAAGGATGACTAACATAGAAAACACTAACCCAAATCTGCCAGATGTAATAGATGCTGCTAAAATTTCTTTCGTTGTTAACTGATAAACCGTCTTACTTCCTTCTTCCGCAGGCGCTTCTTCACTCACAGCGCTTTTTTCTTTATGTAATAATGCAATGAGTTCCTTCGCTTCTTCTTCTCTAATACCCGCCAACATCACTTCTGGCTCAGTACCGCCGCCTGCTACTTCAATATTTAATTTCGTCAGTCCGAGCACTTGATAAATGATGTTAGAAGACGTACTAATATTTTGCACACGTTCTTTATTTAAGTAACTTTCTTTCTTAACGAAAACGCCGTGTTTTATATGTAAAATATTATTTTCAACCCAGTACACTTTAAAATACCATTTTATAGCTGAGAAAATAGCCATAATGAATAATAGAGCCAAAAGAATAAGGTGGAAAAAATACCACGGTTCTACTTGATCATCTGATCGAAATAAAACAAGAAAAATAAAAGGCAATAAACCCGCAATTCGAATACCTAATAAAATCGTGATCGGATGTTGCCTCTTATACATCCTCATCACTCACTTTCGCAAGTTCTCCAATTTGTCTTTTCAGCTGCTCTGCTTCTTCTTTCGTTAAGCCTGGAATACTATGAGAAGTTGCTGCTGTTGAAATATGTAATTCTGCTAAATTATACTTTCTCATAATCGGTCCTTGTTCAATCGTTACGTGCTGCACACGAATCATCGGAATGAGCACGCGTTTTACAACGAACATTCCCTTTTGAATCTCAATCTCTTCTTCATTTAATCTGTAACTATAATAGCGTTGACGTAAATTTGGAAATACAAAATAATCGAGCGGGATAAATGTAATAGCGGCTGTTACTAATAATCCAAACAGCCACCCCCACCAATTAAAATTGATCATAAAAAAGAAATACGCAATTACGACTGCTAGTATAACTGCCGCCCCAATTAAAGCGTGAATTCGCCACACTTTCAGCATATTAGAATGAATCTCCCTTTCTAACGGCTGCATCTCATCACTCCAATTATATGAATTTATTACTTATATATTAGTTGGTATATACAGTTTTGTAAAATTATAGTCAAATGGAATTGTTAGAATTAAAAACATGTTAAAGAAAAACATACCCTACTTTTGAAAATTATATATCATAAAGAAATATGAAGTATATTAAACCAAATAAACCTTACATGATTCATGCAAGGTTTATCGTTTTATACACAATATATTTCATTATTGTTGAGATATACTAGCATCGCTTTCAATTCGATTTTCTTTTTGGCTCAGTTTTTTATCTTTAGATTTTTTTAATGTTAAAGTCATGCCAATAAAAATAAAAAGAATTCCTGTTATTTGCATGAAAGTTGGACGGAATCCAGTAAGTACAGTATCTAATAATATTGCCACTGCCGGATCTAAAAAAACTAATATTGAAATTGTTTTTGTAGATAAATAGCGTAAACTATCAAAAAACAGATAATATACTATCCCTGTGTGAATAAAACCAGTAGCTATAATATATGTCCAATTACTTTGAGTGAGGCCACTAAAAGCATCTAAATCTATAAATGGTATTAAAAGAAATATCCCCAAGAATGTTTGTAAAAATGTCATTGCATACGCACTCATTTTGTTAATCCCTTTACCAAATAAAGTTGTAAATGCATAAAAGAGAGCTGCAAGAAATCCCCATATCATACCTGAAGACATTAATGAGTCGACAGAGAAGCTTCCATCGATACCAGCAATTAATAAAGCTCCTGCAAAACATACAATTATTGAAATGATAGATATTAATGTTAATTTTTCTTTAAAGACGATACTTCCAATTAACAGTACAATTACTGGTGCAAGATGATAAACTGAGATAGCAATTGTAACTGACATATTTTCAAAGGCTTTAAATAAAAAAACCCAATTAAATACTAAGAAAAAGCCACATATTAAAACTTGAATAACTTCTTTTCGTTCCCATTTATCTTGTTTATATTGCCCTGTAAGCAACCAGCATACACTTAAAAATATTGTCGCAAAAATACACCTTACAAACACTAATTCAAACGAAGGTAAGTTTGTTTGAACCGAAAAAAATCCAACTGATCCAAAGATAGCCATTGATGCTATCATCTTTAAGGCCGGTACCGTTTTCTCTTGCTTAAAACTTTTTTGAAGCAAATTAATCCCCCTCCAATAAAAACTTGGTTTATAGTGAGAAAAACACCAGCCTAAAAAAGGACAGGTGCTTTTCCTCAAAAACACTCAATTATAAATTTTTTCCAGCAGTCCAACCACCATCAATTACAAAATTAGAACCAGTAATAAAGCGGGCCTGATCAGAAATCAAATACTCAATACATGAAACAATATCCTGCGGCACCCCCCAAGTATCTAAAGATTGATTACTTTTTATCATAGACATCAAGGCTTTATTACTAAAGTATTCTTCTGTAAGTTCAGTTCTAATAACACCGGGAGAAATGCTATTTACCCTTATATTTTGCTTCCCAAATTCCATAGCCATCTGTTTAGTCAATCCGATTAAAGCATGCTTTGATGCAACATAAGCAGCTCGCTCTGGTTCAGCAATTAATCCAGAAACCGATGCTATATTCACAATACAACCTTTTATTTTCGATTCACACCATCGCCTAGCTACTTCCCTAGAAAGGATAAATGGGGCTACTAAATTTACATCAATTACTTTTTTAAACATATCATCGGATAAATGTAAAACAGGTGTTATCTCTCGAATACCAGCTGCATTTATTAATATATCAGGAGAAAGCTTTTCTAAATCTAATTGAGTAAAAAGATTATGAATCGCTTCGCTATTACTTAAATCAATTTGTACTACTTTTAAAGACATATCTGTTTTCATATAATCTATTAAATTATTATTATTAATATCAAGCGCTATTACATGAAATGATTTTTCTAAAAAGTATTTTATACAAGCATGACCTATACCGCTATTGGCTCCAGAAATCATAATTATTTTATTCTCTCTCATTTTGTCTCCTTATAAGAAAATGTTACTAATAAAATATCACGAAAAGCCTCCGTACTACATTCTGTTCCAAGTGGCGTTACGGCATGGAAGACCTTTTGTCCAAATACTAAAGTTTCTAAAGGCTCCTTCAAACTTATAAACTGATTAATTTCCCGAGGAGAATTAGCTATTAAATTATCTCCGCCAATAGCTGTATTACTTAAATTCATAAGGTGTAAAAACACTACTGGTTCATCATCTTTATGTAACCAGATAGGTGAACTAAAAGATGGTCTTTCTTTAGTAGCTTTATATCTTACTTGATGTAAACCTATAATTAAATCTTTACTTGTATCTATTATATTTGTTTTAAATGCAAATTCAGTATCGAAATGCAAAATATCCTGAATTAAAGGATTATATAAAAAACTATCATTTATACTATTGAACTGTCTAACTTTTCCACCATCATCATAATTATATTCTTTAGACTGGAAGTAATCATTACTATTATCTAAAATATAATCTGGTGAATCAGCATACTTTATATACCTTGAGTAAGATCTAGCACGGCATTCACCGTACGCATCATTTTCCAAATTATAATAATCTAACTGTGCTTGTGTTAATAAACTATGATTCTCTTCCTCTTGTAAAAAGATATCATTTGAGATTTCAAGGAATCCTTTAGATTCAAATTCATGTACCTTTTCTTCTATACTAAAGCCACTCATTTTACTAAGAACAAACGTCATTATAAAAACCTCCACACTATTGTATTTTTCTTTCTCACCCTATGTTAGAAATGCATACGTAACCGAGATTCTTGCTTAATAAAATAAAAAATTATGATATTCAATTAATACACCAAATGAAATATATGTAATTCATTCAAATTATCTCATAAACAATATTATATATCTCTTCGGATATTTTTTGTAATTATCTGATGATTTATCAATATCAGTCCTAATATTCAAAATAATATAACTATTTTTTCAGAAAGATAAAACTTCGAGTATTTCCATTACTTATGTATATAACTTTTTAAAATTATATTTCAAATATAGCTAGTTTTTTATAAATTTTTTGATATAATTACTTACGGGAAAAGGGAAGAATTTTGTCTTCCCTTGTGTTTTTATTTGCATCTAGTACTTTTGCTAGATGCCTTTTTTATGCTAAAAAAGCATACTTACATAATCCAGCCTCACCTTCTAGTTTATATTATTTCTGAGTATGCTCTAAAGTGCGTTTTCACTCATTCTCTATAAGCAATTGCATTTGGCAACTATAAGAATCCGTACTAAAAAACTCATCTAACAATTCCACTTCAATGCAATTTTTGATTGTTACATTATTTTTCTCTATATAATCTTTTAATTTCTCCATACTTTCTTCTTTATTATTCTTTTTATAGGCCAGTGTCAAATAGTTACCTTCTGGTAATATATCTATATTTTGCTCGTTCTCTGTGTAATCATATTTACATAACACAGAAAAAGCATACTTTGGTTCAAACCTGTATTTTGAATGAATGCTATATGCTATACCAATCTCCATCGTTGTTTCTAAATTTCTCTCCTGAATCATTTTATCTACATCTGAATAATAAAGGAATTCTTTAAAATTACCCACTTCTTTGCATGGAGCAGTGACGATATAACGTTGCTCAAAATACTGTCTTGTTATTTGATTATGTACTAGTACCTTTTTGGCGATTTGTACACTATTATCTAGTTTATCAATCGTATGAATGACTGCTTGCATCTCTTTTATTTTTTGCTCAGTTTCTTCTCTTTTTAATGCTAAAAATTTTAATAATTCATTCATATTCTTTTCAGTAAAAATTTTTTGCAGTTCTTTCGTACTCGTTCCTAAAGCTCTACAAACTTTAATTATATCAATATAAACAAATTGATCTACCGAATAGTATCTATAACCCGTTTTTGTATCAATGTATACGGGGATAAGAATGCCTGTTTGATGGTAATATCTTAAAGCTTTTATTGTAACACCTTTCATATTAGCAACTTCACCAATAGAAAATAAATTTTCCAATTTATATTGCCCCCTTATTCTTGACTCTCCTCTTAAGGGAGACATTATTATTTTATCGTTAAAGTTGATGGAAGGATAATAAAAAATAGGTGCCATTACAATCATCGAATTTATAAAAAAGAGGTTAAAATAGATGAGACATTATGAAGTCATTGATTTAGAAAATTTCCCAAGAAGAAACTATTATGAGTATTTTATGATGACAGACACAACGTTTGAAATGACAGTAAAAATTGATGTTACTCAAGCAGTAAAAAAATGTAAAGACGAATCTATAAGTTTTTATGCTTACTCAATTTTGAATTTGACTGCGTCGGTTAACAAGATCCCGAATTTGAAGTATGCCCATAGAGATAAGAAATTAGTAGAATGGCAAGAATTAGTGCCGACATTTACGAACTTTAATCATGAAACAGGGCTATTTTATAGTTTATGGTTAGAAGAATTAACAGATTATAAATCAGTTGATCGTGAGTACAAAAGGCTTATAAAAGACTACGCAAATACAACACATATCGCACCAATGGGAGTTGTTCCACTAAACGTGGTAAATATTTCATCCATTCCTTGGATGCATTTTGAACATTTTTCATCTCATCAAGGAGCTATCAAAAATAATTTAACACCTATGATTACTATTGGAAAGTACGAGAAAGTTGGTTCACAATTGTTAATGCCAGTGAATATTAAAGTTCATCATGCAACAGTAGATGGCTATCACGTATCGTTGTTTTTTGACGTACTACAACGTGAAATGAACCGTTAATTTTTATTGCTAAATTTAATAAAAGCGTAGTATAAAAAAAGAGGGAATTTCTACAAAGCACTTTCTATAGGACAAACCATTGTTTCTAGCTAACTAATTCAATGAAAGAAGGATATAATATGAAAATTGATAGACCAAAAATTTCGCCAGAGTTATCTTTAAAGAGTTTTCACGATATTTTTTATGAAGAAGATCCAACATTAGAAATGTGTGAAATTATCGATTCTACTTTTGAAAATGAATCTGTCGATAGAGTGCGTTTATATAGTGCAGTGATAAAAAATTGTAAGTTCACGAATACAGACTTTAGCAATATTGATATTACAGATGTTTGTTTTGAGAACTGTGATTTATCAAATGTTAATTTAAGCAATTCTTCTGTTCACAGAGTCGAATTTAAAAACAGCAAATTAATTGGAGTTAATTTTACAGAATCTAGCTTAGGGAATGTTGAATTTGAAAATTCAATTTTGAATTTAGCCTCATTTGGAAATTCTAAGCTAGAAAAGATTATATTTAATGAAACTTCATTAAATAATGCAGACTTTTTTGACTGTAAGCTAAAGAAGGTTGAATTTGATTCATGTAGCCTTAACGAAGCAAATTTTGATCAAACATCACTAAAAGGTATAGATATTAGTTCTTCTACTTTTGATACACTTACCGTTTCCGTGAACGACCTAAGAGGATGTAAAGTATCATCATATCAAGCTATTCAGTTTGCATCTTTATTGGGATTAATAATTAAAAATTAGTCATAAATGTAAAAAGGTATCCTCGTACTTGAAAGGATACCTTCTTTTTATCTCTATTTTTGTTACAGTTTTGTATCGTATTCTTTCCATCAACTTAGTGCACTTCAACAATTGTACCATCTTCAAATACTTTGAATACACCAGTAAATCCTGATCCAGCTGCACCTTCTATTTTATATGTCGTACGCACTCTAATTTGATAATATTTCTTTCCATTCTCTACTTGCGTATTTTCTAGCGTGTAATCATAGTTTTCTTTATATTCATTTTTAATATATTCTTTCGCTTTCTCAAAAGTAAATGCATCTTGATTCTTTTCTGCCTCTACTTTTTGGTTCTTTTCTGTTACTACCTTTTGACTCGTTACTGCACTTGTTTTTTGTGCCTTCGCTGTCGCTTTACTCTTTTCAGTTTTTTCTTCTTCACCAATTTTCGTAACTAATCCTACTGCTTTTTTATTATATTCTTCAAGGTTCTTGTTATCTTTTGTTTCTAAAACTAGCTTATTTAATGTCTCTTTCGCTTCTGCATAATTTTTCTTATTTATTAGCTCTTCACTTTTCGTCAGTTGCTCGCTATACTTCTTTTTTTGTTCTAAAATGGCTAGTAATGCTGTTCGTTCTTCCTTGGCCTGCTTTATCAGTGTAGTATTTCCATCCTTCATATTCTCTACTTTTTCAAATGATTGAATTGATTCTTCTATCTTTTTTTCTTCTTTTAACTTCACTGCTTCCATCATGATTTTCGTTTGTTCTACAAGCACTATTGCACCTGAATCGTCTTTTTTCTCATCCAGCGCTCGCTCAAATGATGATAAGGCATTTTTATATTCTTTATTCGTTAACGCGGTCTTCCCTGCATCTATTTCTTTTTCAAAATCTCCATTACTACATCCTGCTAATATTAAAAATGTAATTCCAATTACCGTTAATAACTTCCTCAATGTTTCTCCTCCTATGCATTCCTAAAACAATAACGTCATATGTATAAAAGTCTGTGTAGTAATTAGACTGAAAGTAAATATGTACTTTGTGTGCGGGAAAGGAAGTACATTTCATTTACTATCATTACTTAAAACCCCTAAATAGTTGGTAGTTGGTTTTCTTCTTCTTTTAAGACAGAAAGGAATTTTAATAATGTGCGTAAAGCTCTCACCAGACTCTTTACTACACACACTCTTATACACATAGAAAAACTATTTTTAGTTTTATATTTTTTAGCTTTATACATTCTCGGACGATTTGATACGCATCTCAATCCGTAACATACCGAAAAACAATAGAAAACAAAATGTAACACAAGTTACATTTTGTAACTTTTCTGTAACACAAATGTAACATAAGAGTTTTGAATATACAATAGTTTTTTTACATTATTTTCCCCTATCTACATTTTAAGGTGTTAATACAGTGCTAAAACGAGTTTCATCTCCCACCTGCTATTGGACCTATCATCCTTTGAATACTTTAGGAAAAAGCCCTCTTTCTTAAAGTCCTCAAATTAGTTCCATAGATAACTCTTTTTTCACCCAAACATTACGAAGACCTTTTACTTTCATAGCTTTCACATTAAATATATAATAAAGTTAACTTTTTTGATATCACCGCATGAGGAAAAAAGGATGAACTTTGTCTTCCTTTTTGTTTTTTATTTACATCGAGTTCTTTTGCTAAATGTCTTTTTTATGCCAAATAATATAAAAAAGGTATCCCCAAGTACTTTGAGAATACCTTTTCACTTTCACTATCTTTGTTTTTTTCTACCTAATACGAGTAATCCAAAACTCATCATTACAAGAAGTGCTCCCATATATGGTTCCACCGGCATTTTCTGCCCTGTCTTCGGCAATTCTTTTCCAGATGTCTCTGGATCTGGTGTTCCTGGTCTTTCTGGATTCGTTGTTCCAGGCTTCTCTGGATCCGTTGTTTCCGGTTTTTCTGGATCTGGTGTTCCTGGTTTTTCTGGATCCGTTGTTTCCGGTTTTTCTGGATCTGGTGTTCCTGGTTTTTCTGGATTCGTTGTTTCCGGTTTCTCTGGACCTGGTGGTGCTAAAGGAAGCAATTTATTTAACACTTCTAATTGAACTGAACTTACCATCCCTTTTTTGATTTCAAACGGAATTGGATTTGTTAATTTTTCATATCCTTTTGGTGCTTCCACTTCCACAAGTGTGTAGTTACCTACTGGTAAATCTGAAATATTTGCTTTTCCTTCTTTATCTGTTGTTACTTTCGTTACTACTTGTCCTCCTTTATCATGAACTTCAAAAACAGCCCCTGATAGTACAATTTTGCTTTCAGCATCCACTTTTGTAACTTCTACTGAACCTTTGTCTAATAAGTCATTCTCTACTTTTATTGATAAGACTTTCGTCATACCTTTTTTAATTTCGAATGATACTGGTTCTGTTAGTTTTTTGTATCCTGGTAAGCTTTCTTTCTCTACTAATTTGTACTTTCCTACAGATAGATCTGAAACGTTTGCTTTTCCTTCTTTATCTGTCGTTACTTCTGTTACTACTTTGCCTTGCTCATCTTGTACTTTGAAGACTACGCCTTCTAATACTTTTTGACTGTCTTTATCTACTTTTGTAATTTCTACTGAGCCTTTGTCTAACATTTCGTTTTCTACTGTTAAAGCAATAGATTTTGTCATACCTTTTTTAATTTCAAATGGTACCGACTTTTCTAATTTTTTGTATCCTGGTAAGCTCTCTACTTCTACTAGCTTGTACTTTCCTACAGATAAGTCTGAAACGTTTGCTTTTCCTTCTTTATCTGTTGTTACTTTTGTTACTGCTTTTCCTTTTTCGTCTTGAACTTCGAAGACTACACCCGCTAACGGTGCCTTATTATCTTTATCTATCTTCGTTATCTCTACATTTCCCGTATCTACCATTTCATTTTCTATTTTTAGTGATAGGACTTTCGTCATACCTTTTTTAATTTCAAACGATACTGGTTCTGTTAATTTTTTGTATCCTGGTAAGCTTTCTTTCTCTACTAATTTGTACTTACCTACTGATAAATCAGCAATTTTTGCTTTTCCTTCTTTATCTGTTTTTACTTCAGTCACTACTTTGCCTTGCTCATCTTGCACTTCAAATACTACGCCTTCTAATACTTTCTGACTGTCTTTATCTACTTTTGTAATCTCTACAGAACCTTTATCTAACTGTTCATTCTCTACTTTTAGTGATAAGACTTCTGTCATACCTTTTTTAATTTCAAACGATACTGGCTCTGTTAATTTTTTATAGCCTGGTAAATTTTCTACTTCTACTAATTTGTAACTTCCTACTGATAGATCTGAAACTTTCGCTTTTCCTTCTTTATCTGTCGTTACTTTCGTTACTTTCGTTACTTTCGTTACTACTTTGCCTTTTGAATCTTGCACTTCGAATGTTACGCCTTCTAATAACGCGCCACTTTCTTTGTCCACTTTTGTAATTTCTACTGAGCCTTTATCTAACTGTTCATTCTCTACTTTTAATGATAAAACTTCTGTCATACCTTTTTTAATTTCAAACGATACTGGTTTTGCTAGTTTTTTATATCCTGGTAAGCTTTCTACCTCTACTAGCTTATATTTCCCTACTGATAAATCTGAAATTGTTGCTTTTCCTTCTTTATCTGTCGTTACTTTTGTTACTACTTTTCCTTTTTCATCTTGCACTTCGAAGACTACGCCTTCTAATGCTTTTTGACTGTCTTTATCTACTTTTGTAATTTCTACATTACCCTTGTCTAACATTTCATTTTCGACTGTTAAAGCAAGAGATTTTTTCATACCTTTTTCAATTTGGAAAGTAATTGGATCTACTAATTTCTTATATCCTTTTGGTGCTTTCACTTCTACTAGCTTATATGTTCCAACTGATAAATTAGTAACTTGTGCTTGTCCTTTTTTATCTGTCGTTATTTTAGCGACTACTTGTCCTGCTTCATCTTGAATCTCAAATACTGCATCAGCTAAAGCATCTTTATTTTCTTTATCTACTTTTGTAATTTCTACATTTCCTGTATCCACTAATTCATTTTCTACTGTTAGCTTTAGCGCTGTTACTCTACCCTTTTCAATTTCGAATGAAATTGGCTTTTCTAGTGGTTTGTATCCTGCCGGTGTTTCTACTTCCACCAACTCATACTTCCCAATAGATAAATCTGCAACGTTTGCTTTTCCTTCTTTATCCGTCGTTACTTTTGCAACTACTTTTCCTTTTGAATCACGTACTTCAAATACAACATTTTCTAATGGAGCTTTACTATCTTTATCTATTTTTGTTATCTCTACATTCCCTGTATCCACCATTTCATTTTCTACTTTCAATGATAGAACCTCGGTCATGCCTTTTTTGATTTCAAATGATACTGGTTTTTCTAACTTTTTATAACCTGGTAAACTTTCTACCTCTACTAATTCATACTTTCCTACAGGTAAATCTGAAATATTTGCTTTTCCATCTTTATCTGTCGTTACTTTTGTAACTTCATTACCCTTTTCATCTTGGACGATGAATGTTACTCCCGCTAACGGTGCTTTATTATCTTTATCTATCTTTGTTATCTCTATATTTCCCGTATCTACCATTTCATTTTCTATTTTTAATGATAGAACTTCGGTCATGCCTTTTGTAATTTCAAACGATACTGGCTCTGTTAATTTCTTATAGCCTGGTAAACTTTCTTTCTCTACTAACTTGTACTTCCCTACTGATAAATCAGAGATTTTTGCTTTACCATCTTTATCTGTTTTTACTTCCTTTACTACTATTCCAGCTTCATCTTGCACTTCAAAGACTACGCCTTTTAATGCTTTTTTGCTGTCTTTATCTACTTTTGTAATTTCTACTGAACCTTTATCTAACTGTTCATTTTCTACTTTCAATGATAGGACTGTTGTCATACCTTTTGTAATTTCGAATGATACTGGTTCTGTTAGCTTTTTGTAGCCTGGTAAGCTTTTCGTCTCTACTAATTTGTACTTTCCTACTGATAAATCAGAGATTTTCGCTTTACCATCTTTATCTGTTTTTACTTCTGTTACTATTTTGCCTTGCTCATCTTGCACTTCGAAGACTATGCCTTCTAATACTTTTTGACTATCTTTATCTATTTTTGTAATTTCTACTGAGCCTTTGTCTAACTGCTCATTTTCTACTTTTATTGCTAAAGCTTTTGTCATACCTTTTGCAATTTCAAATGGTACTGGTTCTGTTAACTTTTTATAACCTGGTAAGCTTTTTGTCTCTACTAATTTGTACTTTCCTACTGATAGATCTGAAACGTTTGCTTTTCCATCTTTATCTGTTACTACTTTTCTTACTACTCCATCTTTCTCATCTTGGACTTCAAATTCGACACCCGCTAATACTGCCCCGTTTTCTTTGTCCACTTTTGTGATTTCTATATTACCTTTGTCAACCATTGCATTTTCCACTTGTATTGGGAATATGCCGTCCCCTGTTACATTTACTTCGAACTCTGTTTCTTTTAATTGGTATCCTTCAGGCGCTTTCGTTTCTTTTAAAATATATTTCCCTGGTGCTAACGGTTTAGAGATTACCTTACCATCTTTATCTGTAACAATATGTTCGACTACTACACCGTCTTTTACTATATCAAACTCTGCATTTGCTAATGGTTTTTCACCATTTTCCGAATCAATTTTCTTTACTTCAATTTGACCCTTTTGCATAGTATTTTTAATTTCAATTGTTTTTGTTTCTCCAGCTTGAAGTGTAACCTCTACTGAGCTTGTTAATTTTTGATATCCTTCTGGTGCTACTGTTTCATAAACTTTATATGTCCCGGGAGCTAAAGTTTGAGGTACTGAAAAACCTTTTTCGTCCGTTTTCAATTTTGCAACAACTTCATTTGCACTATTTCGAACTTCAAATTCGGCACCTTTTAACCCTTTGTTCGGATTCTCAGAATCTATTTTATGAATCGATACTGTACCATCTTTTGGAGCTTCAGGCGGTGTAATGGTTACTTCTTTTGATGTTAATGTTTTATCATCAAAATGTAATTCCGCTTTATTAGGAATCCTCTTATCTACGTAAGAAGATAAGTCTGCATTATTTTTGATTTTCGCCTTGATACTGAGGTTAATTATCTGGTCTTCATATGACTTATAGTCAAAATTCTCACCAAACGTAAATGTTACTTCACTTCTTTGTTTATCTATATTTAACGTTCCTTTAGAAGTAATATCTTGGCCATTTTGATCATACACTTTTGCCTCTAATACTTCTAAAACATCTTCTAAATCATCACTAATTACCATTGATGTGTATTTAGGAGGATCGTTTGGTATATGTGTACCAACTTGGTATTGAATAACTTGATCCATTTGTGTTAGCTGCTCATTCTCTACAAGTTTGCCATTCTCATCAACTATATTTTTTTCAATGCTAGGTGGATGATCGTCACCTGAACCGGTTCCTCCCCCACCACTTACGAATACTTGTCCTACTTTTTCTTCAGTTTTAATATTTTTCCCTTCTAATTTCACTGTATTTTTATGAGGCTTTGCAGCAGGATTAGTAATCTTTGTTTTATATCTTAAAATATAACCTTTTGAACTGTCTGGAAACTCAATTGTAAATCCAGTCTTTGTTGCATTTATTTTAATGTTAGATAAATCTGCTGGCTTAATATTTGTTGGTACATAACCATCTTCAAATACAGCCTCTTCTAATACTACACTGTCTGTAATTAACTCATGCCCAGGTCCTAATGTATCTGTTAATTTAAGATCTTGCATTTCTGTTCCAGTTGCATTTACATATACAAGCCAATCAGCAATGGACGGATCTTCTTGATTATAAGAACCCCATTTCAATAGATTATCTGTATTGGGCTGTGGCTTCGGTCTCTCTGTCGTATTATTTACACTTACTTCTTTATTGACGATTTGACCATCAACGTTAAATTCTAATGGGATTTCTTTAACACCATCATATGCTTCTAGACCAAAGTAGAATTCTACGAATAAAGAACCTTTAATGTTATTCTTTCCTTCTACGTAATCACCCATAGTACACGTCAATAGACCCTTTTTCATCTCACATGTACCAACTGTTTTTCCTTCAGCATCTTTTAAAGGAAAACTCATATTCATAAGGTCTTTTCGAAACTCTTTTGGCATATCAATTGTGAATTGATCTCCACTTTTTATTTTTTCTTTAGCTGACCACTTCACTTCTACTTTCATTCCATCTGAGGCTTGATACGGTTCAGATGTCGTGCCATCAGTACGGGAAATATTAATTTCGTCCACTGGACTTTTCATCACAGCAGCTTGAATAACTGGAGCCCACACATTCAGCACTGAAAATAATACTAGAAAAACTAATGAAACCATTGAAATGTGCCTTTTAGTACTTTTCATTTGCATAGTTCCCTCCTAAATTTTTATATTTATATAACAAAAAAAGACCGTCTGGTTGCATCAAAAATGTGCAACCAGACGATCTTAGTAACCAATATGTATTACCGTAGACTCTAAGCTTTGCGGCCTATCCTTTCGAATAGTGTGCTAAAAATATCTTTTATTCTTTTTTTGTTTCATTTTCCTCTTAAACCAAATATTACTATACCGTCTGGACGGTTATAATTCAATACTCTATAAAATTGTTCTATTTTTCTAATAAAAAAAATAATTCAATACTACATTAAAGAAGCAATGGTGAATTATTTTCATATTATATAGTTAATATATTCTATTTATATGAATTATTAATAAGAGCTTGAATCACTTTTTCTCTTAACTCTGGCCTTAGTCTTCCAACCCCTAAATATTCCGAATACCATAATCCATCTGCTGCTAATCTAATAATTGTTGCACAAACTGAATCTATCTCATCATTTTCTATATTCTTTTGCAGTTGCTGAAATGATTGTTGTAATGGCTCAAGTAATTCAGGTTTTAACATGAATGCTGCCATCATACTACTAGACAACTCTTCTGTTCTTCTCTCGTTACTTAATCTTTCCTCTACAAAAGAGCGAACCCATCTTCCTTTCCTCTCTGTGTCTTCCGCTACTTTAGCGTAAATGGCCCCCTCATAATCCTCTACCCCTCTGACTATCATACCTTCTATTAAAGCTTCTTTATTTGAAAAGTGATACAATAATCCACCTTTACTTACACCCGCCTCTTTTGCTACTGCTTCTAAGGTTAATTTAGCAACCCCTTTACATTGCACAATTTGAGAAGCGGCTTCTAAAATCTTTTGCCGTGTTATACTTGTACTCATTTCTTTTTAAAACCCCATTTCTACTAAATTTATATAAATACGTATCTTATTTTTAATATCACTGAGTAATAATAAATATTTTCTTTATACAACAAAAGCTTCATCGCCTTTGAATTGTTCATTGCTTCTTCTATTAAAAATTTTCATATCATTCAATATGATAACATTAAATACACAATGATGACTATACATCTATACTTTTGTTTTCATTCCTAATATATCCATTAGTGAAATTTACTGTTTTAGTCCTTTTTTTACTTTATCATCTCTATTGTTTTACCTTATAAGACGACGTTAATTCTTCCATCTTTGCATAAAAAAATGTTATTACTCTTGTTAAATTGAGTAATAACATTTTTATTTAACAATTTTGCTTCCAACTAGCATCCTTCACATCTTCACTAGTTGGCTTTCTAACTGATTTCACAAAACATTCCTCGCAAGCACCAAACGTAATAAAATTTTTCTGCGCTTGCCTTAACGAAGCTTCATTTGCCCCGCCTTCAAAGTCAGGATTGTTAAACTGAATCTCATCATCTTCCCAATAACATATACTGCAAATTTCATATGTACCTGGTGGTTCTTCTTCTAATGTTTTATATCCGCAGCATGGACAAGTGTATTTCATTTTGTCACTCCATTATTAATTTGTTTTTTCTCCCATCTATTCCGGTCTACAAAGAATGTAACAGCGCAAATCATGGTTATCCCTATGAAATACATCGTTTCAAGAGTGCGAACTTCTTCATATGCAGCTGGAACTCCTACCATTACAGATACAAAAATAAAAACAATACTAAAAGCTAAAAGTAAATATAATAATAAAGATATAATATAGCTTAGTTTAAATCGTAAAATGATACCTCTAAACAATAGTTCACCAAGTAGACAGCCACCTAAAATGATAGGTACTCCGAAATACAATGTAAGGACTCCCATTTGCGCAGTAGATTGAATTATCTTACCAAGTATGTTCGGCGAAACCATCTCATTATTTGTTCCCATCCTATCATATAATCAAGTGCCGTTACTGAAATAAAGAAACTTAATATAGAAAATGAATATGGTATTAAAAATTTGCTCACTCTCATTCACCTCACTTTTCCTCCCACATATATTATTCATTATTTTCACAAAAAAACAGCCCGCCTTCCGCAAAAGACGAGCCATTCCACTTAATTCTCAATTATTCTCTTCTTATACCAATCCTGCATTCTCTCCGCATCTTCTACTCTCGTATGCTCTAATTTATAATTCGATGATGCACTGGAGAACTTATACGTACATAAATCCGCGCGGCGCTGGAAATAGGATTGCGTCTTTTCCATCGATTGGACGTGTCTTCTTCTAATAAGTCCTGTATATTTTCCGACGCTGCGATATACAAGTGTAATTTGCTCTCCGTTTACACTGTAACCATTTGTTTTAAATGTTGCGTAACCAAGTGTAAAGATGAGGATCGTGAGCGGAATTAGTGCCCACATGATGAAGTGCTTTTCAAAGTATATACTTATTCCAATAAGCGGAATAGCTATCATTGCGAAAAAGATGAAGCTATCAATGAGATAGCGGCGTAATGCTGCTTTTGGTAATGAAATAATATTTGTATTCAGTTCGTATGGTAGCTGTAAATGCGCGAGTAACTGTTGTACTCGATCTTTTCGAATGATTGGATGCAGTGTAACTTTTTCTTTTTCATTATCCGTTCCCTTACTTTGAATCACTTCTACTTGCACAGCACAATAGCCGAATGGCTGACGTAAAATACTTTCTTTTATCGTAATCCCTTGAATACGATGTAACTTTAGGACGAGTTCTTTTTTCTCAAGTAATCCTTGTGAAATGCGGACTTCGTCATTTCTTCGATTTACTGTGAAATCTCCATGTTTTAGCGCATAACCGATTGTAGATATAATCCACGAAAGGACGAGCAAAATAACTACCATGAAAATCCAGCCGTATATATCATATTCCATTACATACGACTTTACGTCATTCTCTATCCATTTCGGAATGTACTCCTCTACTTGGTGATACACAAAAAAGATTAACCAGAATAATAGCCCAAACTGACCCGATGTAACAGATGCTAGTAAAATTTCTTTCCAAGTCAATTTATATTCTGTCGTTTGTTTTTCTTCTGTAACGATTTCTTTTTCTATTGCATGTTCCGCTTTTTCGTCTAGCGTTCCTTCTGCTTTCACTTCTGGAGTTGGCTCATTTAGCAAAGCAATAAGCTCAGTTGCCTCTTCTACTGTAATACCGGCTAAGCTAACTTCCGCATCATCGCCCCCGCCAGCTGTTTCAATTTGGATTTTCTTTAAGCCAAGCATTTGATATAACACGTTAGAGCTTGTATTGATTGTTTGAACACGTTCTTTATTTAAGTAGCTCTCCTTCTTCACAAAGAGACCTTGTTTCACATGTAATACGTTATTTTCAACCCAATATGTTGTGTAATACCATTTTTCAAACGCTGAAAAGACAGTGAGTAAACCAAATGCAGCAGGAATTAAGTACCAAAACGGGAATTTTCCATTTAAGCTAAACATGAAAATAAAGAGTGGTATAAAATCTCTTATTTTTAATTCCAATAACATCGTGATCGGATGCTGCCTCTTATACATCCTCATCACTCACTTTCGCTAATTCTGCGATTTTCGTTTTCAACATTTCTGCTTCATACATCGTTAAGCCTGGGATGCTGTGAGAAGTTGCTGCTGTTGAAATGTGTAATTCTGCTAAACCGTATTTTCTCATAATCGGCCCTTGTTCAATCGTCACGTGCTGCACACGAATCATCGGTACTAATACGCGCTTTACGACGAAAAGGCCGTGCTGAATTTCAAGTTCTTCTTCATTTAGTTGGTAGCTGTAATAACGTTGACGTAGTTTCGGGAATAAGAAGTACGAAAATGGTGCGAACACAACTGTTAGCCCAATCATCACATACAAAATCCACGCCCACCAATCAAACTTTATCATAAGGAAAAGGTACGCTAACATGACGAGAATACCGATCCCTTCTTCTATTACAGCCCGAACTTTCCACACCTTGACCATGTCAGGGTGAATTTCATTTTTCAATGGATCCATGTAACCACTCCAAATCTAGTAATCTAATATATAAATAGTCTCAATCTATATTTTACATAACCTTACAGAAAATTGAAATTTAATCTTCTTTCTTCTCAGGTATAAAATATCCGAACCAAAGTAACCAAATGAAACCGATTAACTTCATCCAATTTCCATCCGCTTGAAAAGCTTCTATCATGCCTGGAATTTTATACACCCCAATAAATCCAAGAAAACCGAGCCACCAGTTTTTTTGCACTTTCACTTTTATTCCTCCTTCATGACGTTTTTCACATTTCGAATCCAAATGTCTTTATACTTTAACTGAAATCCCATGAGCATGTAATTGCTCATATTATCAATTACGAGCGCTAGCGTATGAGCGTTTTCTTCCGTTGCATGCTGTGACACAACGCCTAGTCTCGCGCCTTTCTTCAATAATTCGTGGAAACCATTTAAAAACTCTTCTTGTATTTCAAATAAGCGTTTCTGATACTTTTCATTTCGCGCCGCAGTTACGATAAATTCATTTATAACACGTAGTATTCCTTCTTGTCCTTCATACTCAGAGAGCATATGTAAACCATCTGCGATTAACTTTTCTACAAAATTTTCTTTCGTATATTGCTCTTTATCAAAATAACTCACGAAATGATAACCAGAAAAAATTTCTTCAAATAAAAAATCAACTAACGCTTCTTTAGAAGAGAAATGATAATAAATAGCCGGTTTTGAAATACCTACCTCTTTCGCAATCATGGAAAGACTCATCTTCTCAATGCCGTGCTCTGCCATAAGTTTAAATGAAGCCTCTACAATGTTTTGCGATGTTTGTAAATTCTTTGTCATACTGTACCTCACTTATTTTTACTTACCGGTCGGTAAATAAATTATAAAATGAAAAATCATCGTTTGCAAGTTTGATTCAAAACTACATATTACTTTCTCCATTTACTTTATGAATCAGAATCATATTCCTCCATAATTACTACAGTAATCTTTCATCCAGTTAAACTACAAAAAGCACCTTTGTGCGTGCTTCTTGTAATTTAATATTTAGGCCCCATGTAATCATAACTTTGATCTAACGCTTTTAATAAATCAATCGCACCCTTTAACTCTCTTTTATCAGACTCTAATTCTTCCATTCTTCTTTCAATATCTTTTTTAAAAGATTCTAAATCGCTAATGGCTTTTTTTCCTACTCCAAGTTGAGACCAGCTTGATAAGAGTAAATTATGTACATTACTTACAACCCTTTTATTATGGTTTAAATCTTGAATCATCTGGTCAAATTGTTGTAAAGCTTGGCTCAATACTTCTTCATTTAAGTAAATTCTCGGCATCCTAATCTTCTCCCTTAATATTGTTGATCCGTCTTTTTATAATCATCGGCTTTCTTTTCAATAAACTCTGAAATTTCCGTCGCTGTTCGTATGTACCAAAAACTTAAATGCTCTACATGTGCGCGTATATTATTTACTTTAGCTTCTACCCGTCTACTTTCAGCCGTTTCTAATAATGTCATCATATTAGAAATTAACCTTGGTACTCTATCTTGAAATTCTTGTGCGTTTCGCTTCATATCTCTTACAGCTTTTTCCAAATTCTCTACCACTACACGAATCTCTCCCCCGCCTAATAACGCGCCTGGTGAATCATAAACTCTTTCATTCGTGTCTACATTTAACAAGTATTTATTGGATAAAGACCCATTCTCTCCAAACCGGAAGTTTTGATCTGTTTGATAATGATAACCAGGGCCACTTATCGAATTTAAAAATCGAGTAACCTCCATCCCAAGCTTTTGCTGTAATGATAGCTTTGACATTTCTTCTTTCGAAATTGGTGGGGTTACCGCATAAGTAGAGCCTATATGACTTTCATATGCACCAAATGGTCCATAGCCAATTGAATCATTTCCGTGAACAACACTTACAATTCTATTATTAAACTCACCATTATTTGCTCTTTCTTGTAAATCAGGCGGTAACAAATGTTTGGCACTCGGCGCATTCCATGACATACATCTTACATTATCATTAGATGCCGCTGCATACTCCGCTAAAGCTCCCCCTAACGAATGACCCGTCGTATATATCTCTACATCATCCCTGTCCTTGTATGTATCCGTTACTTGTTTCATGACCCTTTCAGCTTGTTCAAATTGATTATGTGTTTCCCAGCGCTGATTCTCTTCATTCCAATATTTCTTTGAACCTGCATTCTCAGTTCCTGCTACTGGAGGTGCTGCTGGTTCATGAACACCTTCTCTTAATACAAAATGATTCGTATCCGTTTTTAAATCCTTCATACCTTCCCCTGGCTTCATCGGAATGCCTAAAGAGTTTTTCTCTATAATTTTATCCCCTTCTGTACCTCGGAAAGCTACCATAACTTGCTTTTTCCCATCCACATCTCTTTCAAAGACTACTGCGTCCATTCCGGTTTGTTTGTCGTGGAATGTCTCGCTCACTTCCCATTTTTGCAAAGGATTACCTTTTTTGTCAGTGACCTCAATACTGTTTCCTAACTTCTCATCATCACGATAAGCAAACCTTGACATTTGATAATAACTAGAATCTAAAACTTTATCATTTTCATTCAAAACATTTCCCCTCCCAGATAATTTAATATATTCTAAATATAGAATAACATTAATGGAGGGATTTTGATTGAAAAAAAATGGTATAAGATTATTCATTATCCTTACACTTATACTTTTAGGGGGATGCAGTATGAATAATAAAACAAATGAAGAAAAAGAAATAGTAGCAAAGGCAGAAGAGGTAACCATTAAATATTTTAAAGAAAGAGAGGAGCTCGATGTAGTAATTACAGGACATGAGTTCTCCCCCAATGATTTTCAAACTGTTTTTATAGATGGACATGTTAAAGGAGATAAAAGCAAAACGTTTGGAGTAGGTGTAGAATATGGGGGTGGAGAGTATAATATAAGTTCTAGGTCATACTCTAAAAATCTAAAATTAAAAGAATAATCATTAGACACTCACTAGAGTGTCTTTTTTACGTAAAATATTTTAGCATATAAATTTTTTTCTTAACAAAATGACTTGTATCTGTTTTTAAATCCTTCATACCTTCCTTGGCTTCATCGAAATGCCTAAAGAGTTTTTCTCTATAATTTTATCCCCTTCTGTCCCCCAGAGAGCTATCATAATTTGCTTTTCCCCATTCACATCTCGTAAAAAGACTACTGCGCCTATTCCAATTTATCGTGGAAAGCTTCTCCCTTTTCCTATTTTTGTAAACTTCGACCTTCTTTATTGGTAATAACAACTTCTTTTTCAATATCTTTATCAGATTTATACGTTGTGTCTGCTAATTGATCAAAAGTAGAATCTAAAACTTCATTTTTGTTACTCAAAACATTTATTTCCTACAACATTTGATATATTCTTATAATTAAGATAACATTTCCGGAGGATAAATATGGATATTACAATCAAAAAAATTAGTTTTTTTCTATTCTTTATATTTATTTCAAGTATTTTAGGGGGATGTACGATAAATCAAAAAAATGATGAACAACAAATCGTTGAAAAGGCACAAGAAAGGACAATCCAATACTTCAAAGAAAAACAAGACTTAGATGTAGTAATCACTGATTATAGATTTGGTCCAAGTGATTTACAAGGTATCTTTATCTCCGGCTATATAAAAAATGATGAAAGTAAAACATTTAATATTACAATAGAATACGGTGGAGATAAATATACAATAGGTTCTATATCTACAAGTGAAAATTTACATTTAAAATAATAAAGCAAAGGCACTCTTTTAAAGTGCCCTTTCTTTATCCCCCACCACACAATGTTCTGTGGATATAAAATTTAGTGAAGAGGAATATAATGCACTATTAACGGAGTGATTATTCGTGAAAAAATATGCTATAAGATTATTCTTTACTTTCACATTTATCCTTTTAGGAGGATGTACGATAGATCAAAAAAATACTGAACAACAAATAGTTAATAAAGCAACAGAAACTACAATCCAATATTTTAAAGAAAAAGAAAATTTAGAAGTGACTATTACGAATCATCGATTTCCTTCTAATGACATCGAAACTATTTTTATAACTGGTCATATCAAAGATGATACAAATAAGAAATTTACTACTTCAATTGATTATAAAGATGATTATAATATCGGTTCTATCTCTACCACTAATTTCAGCCTAAAACACTGAATAGACAATCTGAAATTTTCCTTTTAAACATTAATCATTAGAACAAAAAGACATCCTAAATGTGTGATTAGGATGTCTTTTTTATAAAACAAATCAATTCCTATTTAGATAAACCAAAAAAGTTTCATCTGTATTTTTATTATTTTCTTTCAAAACACTCCCTCCTTGTAAAAAATGATATATCCTAATAACTGAGACAACATCATTGGAGGGAGAAAATGATTATCAAATTCAAAAAAATTAGTTTTTATTTCCTTTTAATCTTAGTATTTGCTACTTTAGAAGGGTGTACTGTGGATAATAAAAAAGAAGAGCAACTAATAGTAGATAAGGCTACAGAAACAACCATTCAATATTTTAAAGAAAAAGAAAATCTAGAGGTAGTGATTACTAAACATAAGTTTGCTCCGAAGGACTTTCAAAGTGTTTGGATTTCAGGACATGTGAAAGATGATAAAAATAAAACATTCTCGGCAGCTGTTGAATACGCTAATAATTATCACATCGGTTCCATTTCCACATCTGAAGGTTTTGATTTAAAAAACTAAAATAGTTTCTCTTCAAAACTATTTTAGTTTTCTTCTTTCATTCAGGAGTGTCCCTTATAAGAAATAAAAAGCATCCTAAATCAAAATTTAGGATGCTTTCTTTTTAATCCCTCTTCAACAATCGCATACGATAACAATTCATCGTTACTTCCCCAAGTCTTTGCAGTAATTGATAGTTCGCATATGCACCGACCGGGGCACCGATTATTGGTACGAGCTGAAGCATTTTTGCTAAATCGATATAGTCTCGGTACTCTGTTTGGAACTTTTCCCAGTCCATATGATTTTCTTCTTCTGTATCCCACGTTTCGATGGCTTTCCATATTTCTTTTCGGTGTTCATCACTTGAAAAGGCAAGCTGGAAAACGTGAAGGATAAAAAGGCGCTCTTCTTTGTCGCTCGTATCAAATCCGTAGAGCGTTGCTGCATCGAATAAAAATTTAATTTTAATGCCGAGTAAAAGCGGAAAGTCAGCAAGGCCAAGGAGAATACCGCCTGCTCCCGTCCCTGCCCCTTCTGCCGCCGCTATTTTTTTGTACTCATCCATTTTTTTACGTACTTCGTCGTCTCTTCTTTGCAATGACCAGTTCGTCTCTTTTAATTTCGGCTTTATAAAGTTTGATCCGGCACTAATCGTTTGCACCATCATCCGAATCGTTTCCGTTAATACTTTTTGCACTTTCGCCGGAATAAGCTGTTGTACTTTCGTCTGCACTTTCTTAGAGAACCGTGTCATCATAGAAGAATCTTTCATGAATGTAGCTTTCCACTGCTCCAATTCTTTTATAACCTTCTCTTCATATGTAATCATAGGTTCATTCCCTTCAATTTAAACGCTCAATACGTTTCGCCCCGTATTGATAAACGAAACCGATACTAAATACTATGCTTACGACTAGTAAAATTCCCGTCATCATGAAATCTTTCGTCGCAAGGGCAAATATGATTGTAAAGATAATACTACCTGTAATAAGGATCGCATTTAGTAAAGTAAGAAAATCTTTCTTCTTCTCTTCTCCGCCTATTGGATACAAATCAAGCCAAATCTTCATGCGGTGATGCTTCCATAACGTTAAGAGCTGATAACCGATTAAGTATAGGAAAATAAAGCTTACGATAAATCGTCCATATAAAAACGGAATGAAGTACAAAATAACTCCGCCAAGAGCAAGCAGACGCACATATAATCCAAAATAATTACCAGATCGTAAGAAAGTTCTCGTATATAAGTATAAATAGGTACGCTTTTCGCCGATCATCGACAGAATGAAATCAAGCCATTTTCTACGTGCTACTCTTTCTTTTAATGCTGGTACATCAACGAACATATTCGCGATGCGGTACAGTAGCATCATCTTCTTACCTTCTTCAGAAATTAAATACTCCCAGTTTAATGGCTTTCCCTTCACCATTTGATGCATGATCGCAAGGTATAACACCATGAGAAGGATGATTCCGCCAATAAACATAACGGAAGTCCGTTCTACAAGGAAGTAAACAAATAATCCGTTTAAAATAAAACGAATGAACCAATCGGCTCTTTGTATATTTTGGTCTGTTAAAAATGATTTTTCCCACGCTACGAATAAATTCCATGCTTTTACAATGACAAACGCGATTACAATCCATATGTAAGCCGCTCCTGTTTGCTTCATTTGCTGGAAGTATAACGGGGCAAGCGCCGCTGCTACGATGGCGATTATGTATAACTGAATCATAAACGTAAAAAGAAATGCCTTTGTGAAGTATGGTTTTAACTTTTCTTCCACTGGCAGTAAGTAAACGAGATCTGCTTCTTTTAATAACGTTTGAATGGATCCGGCCGTTAATACGAGCCCAAGTAACACTGCCATAACGAGCGCGGTCGGAAACGAAGGTGTTAACGTTTGTAACCATTGCTGGTAATAATACGCTCCTGCGCCGATGATAAATACAAAAATAAATTTCAAATGATCATTAAATACGTATTTACTATATGTACGAACTTCTTGTAGAAAGTGACGAAATCGTTCTTTCCATAACGCTGTGCTATTCATAATCTTCTTCCTTCGTTAATGCAATGTAAATATCATCTAACGTTGCACCTGGCATATTAAACTGTGATTGCAGCTCAGATAATGTTCCCTTCGCTCTTACTTCGCCTTGATGCAAAATAATGAACGAATCACAATAACGCTCTGCCGTCGCTAAAATATGTGTACTCATTAAAATACCTGCACCGCTCTTTTTCATTTGATCCATCATTTGAAGGAGTGATTGAATTGCTAACGGATCAAGCCCAACGAACGGTTCGTCCACAATATAAAGAGATGGCTCCACTAAAAACGCACTCATAATCATTACTTTTTGTTTCATCCCTTTTGAGAAATGAGACGGAAACCATTTTAAACGATTTTTCATGCGAAATTCTTGTAATAGTTGTCCTACGCGTTCTTCATATTGTTTTTCCTCAACACCGTACGCCATCGCTGTTAACTTCAAATGTTCTTCTAGCGTTAGCTCATCATATAATACTGGTGTTTCTGGGATGAACGAAAAACTAGAACGGTACGCTGTCATATCATCACGAATTGTTTTCCCATTAATTGTGACAGTTCCTTTTTTCGGTTCCATTAAACCGATAATATGTTTAATCGTCGTACTTTTACCCGCTCCATTTAAACCGATTAAGCCGACAAGTTCACCTTTATTCACAGAGAACGAAACATCTTTTAATACAGGTCGTTTCGTATATCCTCCTGTAACATTTTCTACACGCAATAACTCGCTCATACGACACCACTTTCTTCATTTATATTCGTTCTATATTCATCTTACCAAAAATTACGCTGTACTACATAGTATCGATGCATTCAAAAAAAATTAAAATTTGTTCGCATATATTTTTACGAAAGCGGACATCATAATTAAGGAAGAAGGAACACATTGAAAAAGCAACCACCTATTGATGAGTACAACAACATAGTGAAGTCATCATGAAATGGGGTGTCCAAGTTGGACAAAGGAATTTACACATAACCAGATTATTTGTTTTATTTTCGAAACGGGGTGTCTCCGAAAGAGCATATACTGTTTTAAAAAGTAAACAATTTCATTTAAAAAGATTGCAATTCATTTCACTTGAAAATGGGGTGTCTACGGCAGAAACTTTAGCCGATTTACCGTGCATTTCTTAAAATAAATGAGGTGTCTGCGAAACGTAAATTACGATAATGCTTTTTCAATCCCTCTTCAGAAAACAGGAAGCTGAGTCAGCTTCCTGTTTTTCGTGTTTGTTCTCTTATGTAATTATGGTAAAATACGGCTAAGGATATTTGAAAGGATGAGATCGATGAATCATACAGCGGACAATTGTATTTTTTGTAAAATTATTGACGAGCAAATCCCTTGCTCAAAAGTATACGAAGATGAACATGTGCTTGCATTTTTAGATATTAGTCAAGTAACAAAAGGACATACACTTGTTATTCCAAAAGTTCACAAACAAGACATTTTTGCGTTAACGCCAGAAATCGCATCACACATTTTTTCTGTCGTTCCGAAAATCGCAAATGCGATTAAAGCAGAGTTTAATCCAGTTGGCTTTAACCTACTTAACAATAACGGCGAGAAAGCTGGACAAACTGTGTTCCACTTCCACCTTCATTTAATTCCACGCTACGGTGAAAACGATGGTTTCGGTGCTGTTTGGAAATCACATCAAAATGAGTACACAATGGAAAATTTACAAAACATCGCAAGTACAATTGCAAATAGTGTGAAATAGTGACACTATAATAAGAAGTAATACATAACAAGCCACTTTCCTAAAGTGATTAAATATTGCACGGCTTGTTTCTCCACTCAAGATGCCGGGGAATGTGCACCGCACACTTTTCTTTCCCTTGTCTTAAAGATATGCATATTTTTTCACATCATGAATACGAACAAAAAATAAGGAGGTCTCCTTTTATGTCAAAAGCTAAATCCTTTATTACAGGTGTCATTTGCGGCGGAGCAGTTGCTGGACTAGCCGTTCTTTTCTCTACTCCTTCTTCTGGCAAAGACATGCGCGGTAAGTTAAAAGAAAAAGGAAATGATATTAAAAAGACTTTAGCTGATATTACAGCTGATACGAAATTATTAAAACGTCAAATCGTTGAAACTGCTTCAGAAGGTAAAGAAGTGTTTCAAGAATTAAAAGACGATATGCACGATACGCTTTCTAACTGGAAGCAAGATATTTCTCAAAACAAACGACATATTGAGCAAGAGATTTTGGACATTCAAAAATCAATTGAGAAACTACAAGAAGCTGTTCCGGAAAAAGCGTAAACAAATTCCTGCTTAGTTTTTTGCATATAACAAATATTTTTTATATAAATTGACCTTAACACGGCATATCACATAGATATGCCGTGTTTTTATGCATTTACAATATATGTTATCACTTAACATGTATGGACAACACATGTACTCGCGACTTATAAACCGCTTCCATAGTTATGCATGATTTGTATAGAATGTCATTTTTCCGAAAAATTTTCACAATTCTCACAAAAAGACTTTATTAATTTTTATTTTACTGGCATAATAGATAGTAATGAAAAAGAATGTTAAAGTGGGTGAGTAAATGAAAAGTGGAGAAAAAGATTACTCGGTAAAAGAAGCGATGATTTTCAGCCAACGCATTGCTCAATTATCGAAAGCGTTATGGAAATGTGTAGAAAAAGATTGGCAAATGTGGATTAAACCTTATGATTTAAACATTAATGAGCATCATATTTTAACAATCGCTTATCATTTAAAAGGGGCTTCTATTTCTGAGATTGCTAAGTTTGGAGTTATGCACGTATCAACGGCGTTTAACTTCTCGAAAAAGCTGGAAGAACGCGGCTATCTTGTATTCTCGAAAAAAGAGGATGATAAACGAAATACGTACATTGAAATTACAGACAAAGGGGAAGAATTACTACTTCGCTTAATGGAGGAGTATGACCCTGAAAATAATTCAGTGTTTAATGGGGCCCTTGCACTTCGTAATTTTTATGGGAAGTTCCCAGAAAATATCGAACTGATTGCTATCTTGCGTAACATTTACGGACAAGACTTCATCGATATTTTTGAGAAATCATTAGAAGATATTGAAGAGAACTTTACAGAATCCGATCAGAAGTTAGTTAAGAAGTAATCTATTTACTTTTTCGCAATCATGCTTAAGAATTCATTCATAAGCGGTTTGAATAAACCTTGTTTTGCTAGCGCTTCCGCAGTTTCGTGTACTTCGAGCTGATGTGGAAGCGCTTTTTCAAATTGATCTAACAGCGCATCGAACAAAAGAAGCCCTTCAGCTTTCTCCACTACATATTGTTCGTTCAGCTTTTCACAAAGATTTAGTATACGTTCAATATCTTTTTTACGAGCTTTTTTCTTTATGATCAAAGAATAAAATGGACACTTTTCTTCATCAATCATTTTAAATAGTAGGTCTACGTAGTATTCAGCTTGTTCTAATCTTCTAACAACGTCCATTTTCTCCCTCACTTTCTAACACAAAGTCTTCTATTTCTGAATTTTATAACACGAACAAAATATCGTATGATACAATATATAGAGTATATGTATTTTAGCCAAAAGGAGGTCTCGCCTCATGACACTTATAACAGTTGTTTTTGTCGCATTCGCACTTCTTGTTATATTTTACACGAATTTCATGACACATACACTGTGTGAACGAAAACAAATATCTGCGAGCCGCCAACCCGGTGTGTTTCGGGTTATTAATGTATGTATAACAATTTTATTAATTTCTAGTTATATAGAAATTATATTTCATGGAAAGTGAGGAAGGAAAGCCCCTTCCTCACTTTTTTCCTCTATAAGCAAATTATACCTACTATAACCAATAAAATAAACAGTACAAGTAATAAAATAAGTTGAGAATTCATCCCCATCCCCTCCTCTTTTCTGTATATGCGGCATACGCCCAATATGGTACACCTTCAAAATCTGACACGTACTGGTTAATTTTTCTTTATCAATATGAAAACACGTCGAAATATGATATATTAAATTTTGTACATATTGCTTATACTATGAAATAAATGACACGCATCTTAACTTTATCCTAAAGCCTCGGTAAGCCCTGTTAAGCATGCTTTCCCAACATAAAAAGCAAAAGTATCAGTGAGACTTAATCGGGCTCTAATGAACTAAAATTCATTGGTATAGGATAAATTAAAAATACATAATAGTAGGAGTGTTTATCGAATGAAGAAAGCTATGCTTGCCTTAGCCGCAACAAGTGTAATCGCATTATCAGCATGTGGAACATCATCATCAGACAAAATTGTTACATCTAAAGCTGGTGACATTACAAAAGACGAATTCTACGAGCAAATGAAGACACAAGCTGGTAAACAAGTACTAAACAACATGGTTATGGAAAAAGTACTTATTAAAAACTACAAAGTTGAAGACAAAGAAGTAGACAAAAAGTACGATGAAATGAAAAAACAATACGGTGATCAATTCGATACACTATTAAAACAACAAGGTATTAAAGAAGAAACGTTAAAAACTGGTGTGCGCGCTCAATTAGCTCAAGAAAAAGCTATCGAGAAAACAATCACTGATAAAGAATTAAAAGACAACTACAAGCCTGAAATTAAAGCAAGCCACATTCTTGTAAAAGATGAAGCAACTGCTAAAAAGGTGAAAGAAGAACTTGGACAGGGTAAATCTTTCGAAGAGTTAGCGAAACAATACTCTGAAGATACTGGTTCAAAAGAAAAAGGTGGAGACTTAGGATTCTTCGGACCTGGTAAAATGGTTAAAGAATTCGAAGAGGCTGCTTATAAACTGAAAAAAGATGAAGTAAGCGAGCCTGTAAAATCACAATTCGGTTACCACATCATTAAAGTTACAGACATTAAAGAACCAGAAAAATCATTCGAGCAATCTAAAGCTGACATCAAAAAAGAAATCGTTCAGAAGAAAGCACAAGACGGCGAATTCATGAACGATCTTATGATGAAAGAAATCAAAAAAGCTGACGTAAAAGTTGACGATAAAGATTTAAAAGATCTTTTCGAAGAGAAGAAAACTGACGCTAAAAAAGAAGAAAAGAAATAATGAAATAAAAAGCTCGGGCTTAGGCCCGAGCTTTTTTTGTATACCCTCTTCTCTCGGTAGTTATGTCTGATTCGGTAAATGAAATTATATAGTTGGTCCTCTGAATAAATTATATCGGCGATTTTTCAAATATATCGACCGCAACTCCAATTATATCGGCGATTTTCGAAATATATCGGCGCAATTTCGATTATATCAGCGATTTTCGAAATATATCGACTTACCGACAAAAAACGACAACAAGCGTGACTCTCTCTATAAACACAAAAAAACCTTGATCCACGTATCATGGAACCAAGGTTTATCTTATTATCATTGATTAAATGAAAAAACTATGTTAAATTAGTACAGAAACACGTTTTCTAAAAATAAAAGAACATATTTATCCTTATCTTAATTTTACACCAAAACACATCTTCAGTCAACCTCTATTTTTCACTTTTAAAGGAGTGCTATCGTATGAACAAAAAACTTGATCAAGAGCAAAAACGATTGGATACCGTAATCGAAACGATTACGCAGCAAATTGATAAGCTGGAAAACGAAACTGGCAGACGCCGGGCAGAAGTAATCAATATTCGTAAACACTTTTGGGATGATGTGAAAGTGAACACGGATACTTTTGATGATTATCTTGAAACAGTTATCAACTTAAGACAACAAGCTCAGTCACTAGCTGTCACACAAATTACTCATAAGCACACCTTTAATCGACTTGCCGCACTAAAACGCATGCATAAAGCACCTTATTTTGGACGAATTGATTTCAAAGAAGAAGGAGAATCTGCTGCGGAGCAAATTTATATCGGCGTTGCTACACTTACTGATGCTAGCGGAGAAAACTTTCTTATATATGACTGGCGCGCACCCATTTCGAGTGTCTACTACGATTATCCACCAGGACCGGCTGAATACAGTACACCAGGTGGCGTAATTCACGGTAATGTGGAGAAAAAATTACAATACATTATTCAAAATGGCGAGATTGATTCTATGTTCGATACGAGCCTTACAATTGGCGATGAAATCTTGCAACAAGCGCTCGGAAAAGGCACAAACAAACATATGCAAAGTATCGTTGCTACGATTCAGCGCGAGCAAAATGAAATTATTCGTCACGATGAAGGCCGACTCCTTATCGTACAAGGAGCTGCTGGTAGTGGTAAAACATCTGCTGCCCTGCAACGAATCGCCTACTTACTATATAAATATCGCGAATGGTTAAAAGCTGATCAAATTATTCTCTTCTCCCCTAACTCTATGTTCAACAGCTACGTTTCTAACGTACTACCTGAACTCGGCGAAGAAAATATGCAGCAAGTGACATTCCAAGAATATTTAAATCATAGACTAAGTAAGTCATTTGACGTGGAAGATCCTTATGAACAATTAGAATATATGCTAACTGAAACGAATAGCTCTACCTATAAAATGAGAAATGCGAGCATTCGCTTTAAAGCATCTACTCAATTTTTCGAGATGATTAGAACGTACAGACAATCTCTTGAATCTTCAGGTATGCTATTTAGAGGAATGAAATTTAGAGGAAAGCTAATTGTTTCTGCGAAAGAAATTACAGAGCAGTTTTATAATACCGATTCCTCCCTTCGCTTCCATAATCGAATTGAAAAGTTAACAGATTGGCTAAATAAACAAATAGATGAAATTGAAAAAGCAGAATTGAAAAAGCCTTGGGTAGAAGAAGAAATTGAATTACTTAGTAAAGATGAATACCAAAAGGCTTATAAATATTTACAGAAAAAAGGCGAGTTTGACGACAACTCCTTTAATGATTTTGAAAAAGAAACGAGAGTACTTGGACGTATGATTGTCCGTAAAAAATTGAAGCCACTGCGTAAAGGTGTTCAAACATTACGCTTTATCAATTTCACGGGCATATATAAACAACTTTTCACAGATGCATCATGGGGGACTGGAGAAAAACCGAAAGAATGGGATGACATTTGTTCTTTAACGGTGAACATGCTCGATGAAGGAAAACTATATTACGAGGATGCGACTCCATTTTTACTTTTAAAAGAGTTAATTGAAGGCTTCCAAACGAATAGATCGATTAAACACGTACTCGTAGACGAAGCGCAAGATTATTCGCCGTTTCAGTTCGAGTTTTTAAAACGTCTCTTCCCTGCCGCAAGAATGACGGTACTTGGAGATTTTAACCAAGCAATATTTGCTCATGCGAGTGAAACAGTTAATTTCGATACACTTACTAGCTTATACGGTCCAGATGAAACGAACGGTATCAACTTAACTCGTAGCTATCGCTCAACAAAACCAATCATTGAATTTACACGTGCTCTCGTACCGGAAGGAAAGAACATCCATGCATTTGAACGTGACGGTGAGAAACCTACAGTGACGAAAGTAGCGAATGTCAACGAACTGCACGAACGTATTACTGCCAAAGTTGCTGAATTACAAAAACAAAATCACAATACAATCGCAATTATATGTAAATCTGCAGCTGAAAGTGCTGCTGCATACGAAGCACTTAGTCATATCGAGAATATTAAACTCGTGAAGAGTAACTCAGCCGAGTATGAGCAAGGCATCGTCGTGATCCCTGCTTACTTAGCGAAAGGTATCGAATTTGATGCCGTTATTATTTACAATGCTTCTAAAGATGTATACAGCGATGAGAGCGTTCGTAGATTATTCTACACTGCTTGTACGCGCGCAATGCATGAATTACAACTTTATAGCGTTGGCGAGGTTAGTCCTTTTATTCTTGAGGCTGATTCGGAGAGTTTTGAGCTTATTACACCTTGATAACAATCAAGGTGTTTCTTTTTTGTGCAGGATTTACAACTTTAAAGTAGAATATATCAGTTTAGAAAAAAGTTAAGGAGCGAAAAGATGAACCATTATTTTATTACTATTTATGACGGTGAATTTCCTGCCGAAAAATTACATACCATTTTACAATCTAATCAAACTTTTACTAACCTAAACGTCCGCACCATTTCAATCTCCTCACCAAGACCTTTCACATTATTAGTTGGCGAAGAACACGATACACTCACAACTGGACTTACAGACAAATACCACTTATTCACGAAAGAGTTGCAAACACTTGAGCAGCAAGAAAAATACTACTATGTATACGATTATAAAATTAGAAAGACCATCGAGAATCCTATCCAAAAATGCTTTCCATTTGCACAAATCCATATAAGTGTTATGAAATTCCATCAAATGATTCAAAAAGTAAAAGACTTAAAACGCCCTGTATTTGCAGGTTATAATATCGTCTCTCATGATGCAGACATACTTACGATTGATGTACTTCTTTCTTCACCTTTATTGGATCCTAACACTTCTGAAAAAGATGCGACAGAATATGCTTATTTACAGCAGCTAGCTGAATCAATTTCTCGTTCTAAATTATGTACTTCTATTAAAGCGAGTTCACTTATTTAAACATAAAATGAAACTTTATCGCTAAGTTAGAGTTGTTCCATTATAAATTTAAAAAGGTGTGCTATCCGAAAAATACTATTTTAATAAGAAGGAACCCAAATCAAATTACTATGTAGGAACAAAATAATAAAGAGGGTAGCCCTCGGCATACCCTCTTTACTTCGCCCCTTAACTTTCTGAAGTCTGCGAACGTTTTATAAACAAAGCCACAACAACTGCAAGTAGTGCCAAACCAAAGCCAATTGTAAATGCGTTATGCACGCCTGAAACCATTGCTTCTGTCAATTGAGCTGGGTCAGTCGGATTTGAAGATGCATCCAAATATTTCTTCTGTCCGGAAGTCATAACGCTAATAAAGAACGCAACTCCTACCGCACCCGCTACTTGTGATAGAGTATTCAAAATAGCTGTTCCGTGAGGATAAAATCGCTTCGGAAGTTGGTTCAAACCGTTCGTTTGCGCCGGCATCATAATCATTGAAATGGATACCATCATAGTGACATGTAATAGGATGAAAGTTATTTTAGACGTATCTGCCGTTACTTGTGTAAAGAACCACATCACACTTGCTAATAACAGCGTCCCAGGAATAATAAGCGCTCTTGGACCAAATTTATCAAAGAGCTTCCCTGAAACTGGCGAAAGCAGACCATTCAATAGACTACCAGGAAGCATGATAAGACCAGTTGCATAAACAGTTAAACCTAAAGCACCTTGGAATAGAAATGGTAGTAACGTCATTGTCGAGAACATTGTCATCATCATGATCGTCAATAAAATTGTCGTTAGCGTAAACATCGGATATTTAAATGCACTAAGATCTAGTAATGGCTCCTTCAATTTCAATTGACGTAATACGAAAAATAGAAGTGCTACAAGGCCAATTAGAATGATTCCATACACCTGGAAACTATCCCAACCTTCACCTGAGCTACTGAATCCATAAACAATCCCGCCAAATCCAATTGTAGATAAAAGAATAGATAATACATCTACCTTTGGTTTAGTAGGCTCTGAGACATTTTTTAAATAAATAAACGCGAAAACGATAGAAAAAATTGCGAATGGCAAAACGATATAAAATAGCCATCTCCAGTTCAACGTTTCCAAAATAATACCTGAAAGTGTCGGTCCAATAGCAGGAGCGAACATGATTACAAGCCCAATACTCCCCATTGCCGCTCCTCTCTTTTCAGGAGGATATAGAAGAAGAATCGTATTCATTAATACGGGCATCATTAATCCCGTACCTGCCGCTTGTAACAAGCGCCCCATTAATAATATAGAAAATCCAGGCGCAATTGCACTTACAAGTGTACCGAAAGTAAAGACTACCATAGCACCTATGAATACTTGTCTTGTTGTAAACCATTGTACTAATAAAGCAGAAGCTGGAATTAGCACAGCAACTACAAGCATGTACCCTGTTGAAAGCCATTGAAGAGTTGCCGGTGTTACATTCAACTCAATCATTAATTGTGGAAAAGCAACGTTCAATAATGTCTCATTCAAAATGGTAAAAAACGCCCCAATGATCATCGATATTAAAATTGGGAGTCTTTTCACATTGTCAAACTCCTTTGACTGCGAAGAAACAGATGCTGTTTGAGCATTCATACATAAACCTCCTTGTATTCTTTTATAAATTTTTATTAACTTTGCTAGTCATATTTAACGTAGAAGCGCCCGTACCAAATTGAAAACGATACAGCACAACTACAAGTAGGATCAATAATGACATCACGCCGAAAATATTACTATACATATTTGCAGCTTCATTTGCAACAAAAGGATTTAGCTTTAGTGAAGTCGATCCTTTATCAAGCAATTTCCCTACTACACTCATGGCCATCGCGCCAGATATGAAATTAATCATCGACAGTAATCCCATTCCAACACCTGTCTCTTCCTTTGACAGTGTTTGTGAAATTGTATTAGACATTGAAATCTGCATAAAGGTCTGTCCTACATTTCCGAAAATTAAAATCAATGCTATGACAAAAGCCGAGACCCCAATGAAAGTAGATAATAATGAGAAAGCAAGGAATATGAATACTGAGGCAATAAAAACGAGTGCAAAATTGCCCCGAGTATCAGCTACCCTTCCTCCCTTTCTTCCCATAATTGCCGAGGCAATTGCAGCTGGAACTAAAACAAAACCAATATTCGAAGGAGTCAATCCATTTACTGACGATAGAAATTGCGGCGTCATGAATGTCATGCTAAAGCTCATCGCTGTCGTCATAAAAGCAAGGAGTAACCCAATCGAAAAGTTCTTATTTTTAAACAAAGTCGGTTTAATAAAAGGCTCTGTAGCTTTTCTAATCCGCAAAATGAAGAAAGCTAACGTAGCAAATCCACCAAGGAATAACAGCACTTGCATTTGCGTAATAGCAAGCAAGAAGAACGCGACTGATACAGCTAATAGACCTCCGCCAAGAATATCAATACTACCCGCCTTCCCTTTTGCATTGTCTAAATACTTTCTAAAGAAAGGTAGCGTTAGAAGCGGTAGTAATGAAAGAACAAACATGAGCCTCCAGCTTCCAAAACTCGTAATTAATCCAGCGGCAACGGGCCCTAAAGCATTCCCAAGCGCCAAACCAACTGCTGAAGTTCCAAGCGCACGCCCTCTTTTTTCTGGCGCAAAGTACCTAACCGGAATAATCATCGCTGTTGCAGGAAGAACAGAAGCTCCTGCTGCTTGAATAACACGCCCTAAAATGATAACCCAATACTCCGTAGCAAGTAAGCCAAGCAAGGAACCTAGAGCGAAAATAAGTAATCCATACGTCAACAAATCTTTTAGCCGATATTTATCCGCCAGTTTTCCCATTACGATGGAACCAACAGCATAAACGACCATATAACTCGTCATAATCCAGCTGCAATAGATATCATTCATATTTTAATGCAATCGTCCAACTATGTTCAAAGAGAATTCCAATCTCAATTGTCAGCCCTTGACACACCTTATCATCTAACAGGCCCAAGGCTACGCGTTCTATCCACCGTTTCTGAAAATGGTCCCATTCGAATGAACGCATTAGCTGCTAAATTAGGCGTCAAAGCACGTACAGTTACCGATTTTGTCGATGCACTCGAACAAGACAAGCTCCTAATTCGTATACCAGATCCAACTGATCGCCGAGCTACATTAATTCAACTTACTGAACGCGCGCACTCCAATATGGAAAAGGCGCTCGCGTTCCAAGACAAGGTCGCAGACGATATTTTACAAAACCTCACATTAGAACAACGCGAACAGTTTTTTGAACTTCTATTACTATTAATAAAAGATAAGCAAATTCCAGATTCATGCGGAGAAGTTGAGAACGGAAAAACTTGTTAAGTGTGTAAATAAAACCACCTACACCCTAAGAAATATAGGGACTAGGTGGTTTGTTTTTTAAGCTGATTTTCTCGCTGGAATGTCTTTACGTCGATATACACTTAGTACGATTCCCATTATAAATGCATGAAACAGAGTTGGTACTAATCCATAACTAATAAAAGGTAATGATATAGAAAAACGTGGTAATATCCCGAGGATCATGCCAACGTTACAAATACAATGGATTATAAAAAGAGTCACTCCGCCAACGAGGAGCAATTTACCATAACCGTCATTTATTTTATAAGCTATGTTCATTTTTCTTACTGCAAAAAGAGAAAGAATGAAGACAATAATTAACGCAAGCACATATCCATAATAGTAAGTCAAACTCGCAAATACAAAATCAGTATGGGTAGCGGGGATAGACTTTATATTTCCATATGTACCAAACCAACCTGCTGAAGACATCGCCTCTTGTAAACGTAAATCCCATTGATCATGCGCTGGGTTTATAAATCCTAAAATTCTAGCTATCCGATATTCTTTTACAACAGACCAGGAAAATAGATCCCTAATAATCAATGGTACAATAGGTAAAATCGTAATGAGCCATGCCGTTTTCTTTCCTAGCTTACTCCACCAAAGCATAACGAATACCATCGTAATATAGATGAAAATGTGTAAAAGAATTGCTGTAGTTGAAAATAGATATAAAGAAAATACGTACAACATAAGAAGATGCATAAACTTTAACCTACTATTATTGAAAAAAGAAGTCCAAGCTAGAAAGAAGAATGGTATCGTCATTAAACAATCAATTTTGATGGGGCCAATTTTTATTATTGCTTCCCCAATCACGTAACCAGTCGGAAAACATTTTATAGCTAACAAGATAAGTATTCCAATTGTATAAAACAGCCACCCGAGTCTTTCTAGCTTCCGGTAATCAAGCAACATCATCCCAATAGCTGTGGCAATTCCAAGAGTCATAAAAATTATTTTGTTCATTAGTAAATCGTTCGTATGCCCAAGAGCGATTATTGGCAAAAACCCTAACCCCATAGCAGCCACTAACAAAATAAGTAAAAACCAATCAATCTTTGGCTTATGCAGTTTGTTAAGCTCCTGCCCTAACTTACTTGGACTTCCCATTTGTTCCACAGCTTTATTTTCAGCAACTTCCTCACTTAACCCTTTATCCATCCACATATTCTTCGTCTGTTTTAAGTGAAAGTCTAGTTCCGCTGCCACCAAGTCCTTCGCTTCTTTTGATTTAATATGGTTCGTAACTTCTTTTAAAAAACGCTCCCCTTTTTTATTCAATTTTTTCTCACTCCTGTACTAAGCCTTTTAATATAAATCGTGCCTTCGTAGCATTCTTCTCTGCCTTTCGCAGCATTTTATTTCCTTTATCATTTAATTGATAATATTTAGCTCCTTCGTGATCCCAGCTAGATTGGATAAAGCGATTCTGCTCTAGACGATGTAACAAAGTGTATAGAGACCCTTCATTACCTTCAAATGTTTGAATCCCTCTCACCCGTAGTAACTGCATCAATTCATAACCTGTTTTTTCATTCATAAGAAGTTGCAACACTGCTAAAAGGATGTCTTCTTCTTTTTCGGACGATTGATTGATTTTTTCACGCACCCGCTTCTGGTGCTGATCAGAAAAACTCAAATGTTTAAAAGTTGTGTTCTCCATTGATTTTCGCAAGCCTTTTAATCGATCTTCCATTTGACTATTCCTCCAATCCTTTCTTCAAAAGCTCCTTTGCTTTTTTCAGCCTCGTTTTTATCGTGTTTTCCTTCACTTCTATTACCGTAGCAATCTCTTTAATTGATAACTCTTCATAATAAAATAGATAAATGACTTCTCGATATTTGATCGGTAAATTCATTACTGCAGAAGCAAGCCTACTATCCTCTGCATTTTGAATAACTATTTGTTCCACACTTTCTTTTTGACTCTCCATATACGTAAAGTCATCCTCTGTCACGATGACCTTTTTGTTATACCAACTTTTTAAATAGTCCTTACAATGATTAATCGCAATTCTCCATAACCATGTTTTTAAGTTCGAATTTCCTTTATATGTATGAAGAGATTTATAGCATTTCACAAATATATCTTGCATTACATCCTCCGCAACCTCTTTATTATTCACATATGAATACACAAGCTGTAAGACTTCTTGTCCATACTTGTTCATTATTTCGTCGATAAGGTCCTCCTTATCTTCTACTTCAAACGCTTCTATCATTAATTCATCCACAGCCTTCCCTCCTTCCCATATATTAGACGATACACTACATGGAAAAGTTTTATAAATTCATAAAAAAATTCGGCTGACAATGTTCATACCGTTTTGTTACGCCTTTATAGATGAACTACCTCTTTAACTTCCACATAATATTTTTAATCACGCTTATACTATACGTACTTAAAGTTACACTTCATTTACTTGTAGAAGATAAGCTTCTTTTTTTCAAAATTAAGTTTTAATCTATATTCACTTTCTCATGATATAATTTCATTTCTCTACACATTCAAATATCCTATTACAACACATATACTATATGGAGGCTAAAAATAAGAATGACCAAGAAAACAATTATAACTTTAATAACCATCCTAACATTAGCTTGCGGATGTACAGTCGCATTAGATGCGCCAACCCAAACTAGTACTGCTTCTCTAAAAACGGAGACTTTCACAGGATATGTTATTTCAATTGACACTGTATACATACTCGTGGCAGATACCGCTACACAAAAGGAAGCACTTTCCTACTCAGAGATGGAAGCAATAAAATTCATTCCAAATAAACTATTAAAAATCCCTATCGAAAAAAATAGGAATTATCAATTGGGAGATAAACTCGTTATATCCTTCGGCGTAACGACTAAATCTACACCACCAATCGCAAAGGATGCTATCGTTGAAAAAATACCTAATGAATAGTACCTTAGGAACTTTTGATTCCATCAATTGCTCCATTCTTTTTAAAATAACCTTTTTATAAAATCACTTTCTTAGCAAATTGCATATAATGAACCGAATAGTCGTTACAATACATTCACCTAAAGAGCGCCTCTCTCCCAAAGCGCTCTTTAAGTTTGCAATAAGGATTTTGTCTTAGTTTTATATCGTCAAGATTCTCCTCACCTCTAAAGACCGCTAAATGAAAAAGAGAACCCATTTCATTGAGTCCTCCTTCTTTCTAACACTCACTTAAAGAATCTAATATTTCATGGCCATACAAAGATGGCTTGATAATATCAAAACCAATAAATTCTTCATACTTCTTATCTGCAAAATAAAATACAACATTTTGAAATAACACTTTATGCAAATAATTATCCTGAGAAACTCTAAATGAGTATATGTATGCATTATCGTTTGAAGCTTTCTTTTTATATATTTTACTCATATTTGTTAATTCTTTTAATTTATGAGCATTTTCTCCAAAAAACTCAATCCCCACTATACGATCAAATTGATCTATATCTACATTTAGTTTTGGATTTTCTTCCAATTCTTCAGTCGATTCAATCTCAATTTCTGAAGTGAATGGAATTACATACAGATATGCCATCTGGATTTCAGGATCGTAAGTAATTAATTTTTTCATGATACACCTCATATTGGTATCTTATTTATTGTATTACATTTATCTCTATAAACTAAATATTAGGTTTTTAGGTTATAAAATACAAGTGTAGTATTTGAAATTCTATATGTTTGTTCTTATTGATCTACTGCTTTTTCTAGTTCTGCTGTGTATTTCATTTGAACGTTGTGATCAGTATTCTTATTTTTTTAGTTATCTTTGTTTATTTCACAAGAAATAAAGTTGAATGAAAACCTTAACTTATAGATATCTCACAAGCAAATTGTATATGACAAACCAACCATTTAAAACTAGGACTTTTCATCCCTATGTCTTGTTCCCTATTTTAAAACATAATACAATAAATACGTAACTTAATAAGCTATAACTAGTAGGTGTGGTAATCATCTCTTCCATTTTGAAAAAAGGGGGAGGTGATAATATGATCGCGATGTTTGTCATTAAATTAGTGTATGGTATCCTGACCGGAGCTGGCGTTGTCATCGGTAGAAGATACGTCGGTCCATGGCTAATTTCTGTATACAAAAAAGCGAGAACCACCCTGCTTCGTGGAAAAGGTAAGGGCGGTTCTCGGCTAAAACGTTAATGTAATTGTCTTATAACCGCACCTACTACCACCACAATAGCAAGTTAGGTTACAAAGGCAGAAGTTTCTCAGGCTTCTGTCTTCTTTATTTTATGCAAAATTCATACTACATACTCTATCATCATTGTAACACATTCTAATTATTTTTAGTCAAGAGAAAAAACACCTAAAGGGCTCGCCTTCAGGTGTTTCTCTTTTTATGCTAACGCAGCTGCCTGCTCTTGTTGATCTACAGGAATGACAGCGTCTCTTAATGCTTTTTCTAGTTCTGCTGTGTATTTCATTTGCTCTTCTTTGCTCCAGCCAAGTTTTGCAGCCATGTAGTTGATTACTGCTTCTTTCCACTCATATACCCAGTGGATGTTGAAGAATACAGCGCCTCTGCGGCGTACGAAGAAGTCGACTGGTTTTGCTGTCATTTCGTAATCCATTGCGTATACAAGTGGGATTAGAACGTCTAGCGGCATGTTATATTCTTTCGCTTCGTCTTTATGTTTTTTAGCTAAGTCGAACAGTACGTCTACGTTAGAACCGTAGAATTTCGCGAATTCTTCTGCTTGTGCTGTTGTTAAACCGTATTTCGTACCTTCGCCTGCTTTTTTCGCGATAAATGCTGGTAATCCTTTAGAGCCATCTACATGTCCACCAGAGATTGGCATATGTTTCGTTGAGCTCTTCGGATATGCACTATGACCTTCTTTTTGTAGTAAGTTCGTTACGTAGTCTACTACCATTTCAGCCATTTTGCGGTATCCTGTTAATTTACCACCTGCGATTGTAATTAAACCAGATTCAGAAGTCCAAATTTCGTCTTTACGAGAAATTTCAGATGCACTCTTACCTTCTTCGTAAATTAACGGACGTACACCAGCCCAGCTTGATTCGATGTCTTTTTCCGTAATTTTTACGCTTGGGAACATGTAGTTAATCGCATTAATGATGTATGTGCGATCTTCTGTTGTCATTTGTGGTACAGCTGCGTCTTTATCATAGAACGTATCTGTTGTACCTACGTATGTTTTTCCGCCGCGCGGAATCGCGAATACCATACGTTTATCTGGTGTATCGAAGTAAATCGCTTGACCTAATGGGAAACGTTTTTGGTCAATTACTAAGTGAACACCTTTTGATAACTGAAGTACTTTTCCTTTTTTCGAGTTATCTTTTTCACGAAGTGTATCTACCCAAGGGCCAGCTGCGTTTACAATTTTCTTACCGTAAACTTCGTATACTTCTCCGTCTAGTAAATCGATTACACGTACACCACATACTTTTCCATCTTTATATAAGAAACCGTCTACTTTTGCGTAGTTAACAGCTTTTGCGCCGTGCTCAATTGCTTCTTTCATTACTTCAATTGTAAGACGTGCATCGTCTGTACGATATTCTACGTAGTAACCGCCGCCTTTTAATCCTTCTTGTTTTACAAGAGGCTCTTTCTTCAGCGTTTCTTCACGGTTAAACATTTTTCTGCGCTCGCTTCGTTTTACACCTGCTAAGAAGTCGTATACACGAAGACCAATTGATGTACTAAATGATCCGAACGTACCTCCTGTATGGAACGGAAGTAACATCCACTCTGGTGTTGTTACATGGGGACCGTTCTCATATACGATCGCACGCTCTTTACCCACCTCTGCTACCATTTTCACTTCAAGTTGTTTTAAATAACGTAGACCACCGTGTACAAGCTTCGTTGAACGACTTGATGTACCTGCTGCAAAGTCCTGCATTTCAAACACAATTGTTGATAACCCGCGTGTTGCTCCATCTAATGCAATACCAGAACCAGTAATACCTCCACCAATTACGATCACATCTAATTCTTGTTTATTTACTCCGTTTAATACGTCTTTACGTTGTTTACTTGAAAATTTCATGGTAATTCCTCCCTTTGATAACGAAAAAAGAGACCACAAACTCCGCTATAGATTTCGCCTCTATAGCGTGTTGTGGTCTCTCCAAATCTCCTACCGAATTATTAACTTGTCACCATTATAACACTGTTTATGATTATTTGAAAGCTTTTGTTGCTTCAATTGCTTTTTTCCATCCAGCATATAGCTCTTCGCTTGTTTCCGCTTCCATCGTTGGTTCAAAACGTTTGTCCATATGCCACTGTTCTTTAATTTCATCTTGGTTTTTCCAATATCCAACCGCAAGACCAGCTAAATACGCTGCACCTAAAGCTGTTGTTTCATTGATCACTGGACGCTCTACAGGAACGTCTAAAATATCACTTTGGAACTTCATTAAGAAGTTATTTTTAACTGCTCCGCCATCAACGCGTAATGTTTTTAGTTCAATACCTGAATCTGCTTCCATTGCGCATAATACGTCTTTTGTTTGGTAAGCTAAAGATTCTAGTGTTGCACGAATGAAGTGTTCTTTCGTCGTACCGCGCGTTACACCAAACATAGCGCCGCGTACTTCACTATCCCAGTAAGGCGTACCTAATCCTACGAATGCTGGTACAACGTATACACCGTCAGTTGATTCAACGCGAGAAGCATACACTTCACTCTCACTTGCATCTTTAAACATGCGCATTCCGTCACGTAACCACTGAATGGCAGAACCTGCTACGAAAATACTTCCTTCTAATGCGTAGTTTACTTTACCATCTATTCCCCATGCAATTGTTGTTAATAGACCGTGCTCAGAAGCTACTGCTTTTTCACCAGTGTTCATTAACATGAAGCAACCAGTTCCGTAAGTATTTTTCGCCATACCTTCACCGAAACAAGCTTGTCCAAATAATGCCGCTTGTTGATCACCAGCTACACCTGCAATCGGTACATTTTGACCGAAGAAGTGATAGTCAATTGTTTCTCCATACACTTCAGATGATGGACGTACTTCTGGAAGCATGCTCTTTGGTACTGTTAACATGTCTAGAAGCTCATCATCCCACTGTAAGTCGTGAATGTTAAACATTAATGTACGTGACGCATTTGAGTAATCCGTTACGTGCGCTTTACCACCAGATAGTTTCCATACAAGCCACGTATCAATTGTTCCGAATAATAGATCGCCGTTTTCTGCTTTCTCTCTTGCACCTTCAACGTTATCTAAAATCCATTTTACTTTCGTACCAGAGAAGTATGCGTCAATTAAAAGACCTGTTTTTTCGCGAACCATTTCGCTATAACCTTTTTCTTTTAACTCATCACAAATTTCAGCTGTTTGGCGAGATTGCCATACAATTGCGTTATAAATTGGTTTACCAGTCGTTTTATCCCATACAACCGCTGTTTCACGTTGGTTCGTAATACCGATACCAGCGATTTGTTCTGGCTTTACATCAGCTTCGCTTAAGCAAGTTGCGATAACCGCTAAAATAGATCCCCAAATTTCTTGCGCGTTATGCTCTACCCAGCCTGGCTTTGGAAAATGTTGTGTAAATTCTTTTTGAGCTGAATGAACAATTTCACCTTTTTTATTGAAAAGAATTGCGCGTGAGCTAGTTGTTCCTTGGTCTAATGAAAGAATATATTTTTTCATAATGGTTTCCCCCTTATGCTACTTTTCTACTATTTGTATTGCTTCCACTTTTTTTGCTTGTCATATAAGAGATTGCTAGTACAATCACAGTTGCAATAATCACATAAATAAGTGCTGCATTTTGTTTTCCTTCAAATACAACTTGATGGAATAATCCTGCAAGTGATCCACCTAAAATCGGACCTACTACTGGAATCCATGCATACTTCCAGTTTGAACCGCCTTTTCCTGCAATCGGAAGGAAGAAGTGCGCGATACGCGGACCTAAATCACGTGCTGGGTTGATTGCGTATCCTGTCGTTCCACCTAATGATAAACCAATACTTACAATTAAGAAACCTACGATAAATGGATTTAATCCATCTGCAAATTTATTTGCACCAATTGCTAATATACCAAATACTAAAACGAATGTCCCAATCATTTCACTTAAAAGGTTTGCAAATGTGTTCGGAATTGCTGGACCTGTTGCAAATACACCTAACTTTGTTCCTGGATCTTCTGTTTCTTTCCAGTGTGGTAAGTAATGTAAATATACGATAACTGCCCCGATGATTGCCCCAATCATTTGTGCTGCGATATAACCAGGTACGTCACTCCATGGGAACGCTCCCTTAAATGCTAATCCTATCGTCAAAGCTGGATTCAAATGTGCCCCACTAATTGATCCAACCGCATACGCTGCAACCGCTACCGCTAAGCCCCAGCCCATTGTAATAACAATCCAACCAGAATCTTTCGCAAACGACTTCTTTAAACTTACACCAGCACAAACGCCGCCACCAAGTACGATTAACAACGCAGTCCCTATTAACTCTCCTAAAAATGCTGACATAGTATCCCTCCACAATCAATTTAAACGCTTTCAAATGTGATAGAGGTAAAATGAATGGCCATTCGTTTTTGTCAAAAGAAAAAGACCCACAGCTTTGCACGCTTCTATATAAATTTATATAGAAACAATGAAATGTGGATCTCTACTTTTCTCCGTCACGTTTATTAACTTGTCTATAATGTTAACTGTTAATGAAAGCGGTGTCAACAGAATTATTTCACATTTTCGTCACTTTTTTTGGTAATGTTTCCATAGTTCGCGTTTTGATGTCGTAATTGCTGTCGCACCAGCATTTAAAGCTCTCTCTACATCATCAACAGTACGAATGAAACCACCCGCTAAAATCGGTACACCAGTACGCTCTTTCACTTCAGCAATCACATCCGTTAACGCTCCCGGGAGCACCTCTATATAATCTGGCTTCGTCTTTTCTAAAAGATTGCAACTCTTCTCCATTGCACTCGAATCGATTAAAAAGATACGCTGAATTGCCACAACGCCTTTTTGCTTCGCCTTCATAATTACGCTCGCCTTTGTCGAAAGTAACCCGTACGGTCTAAACTCCTGACATAAATACTCCGTCGCATGCCCATCACTCTGCAAACCATGAATTAAATCCACATGTAAAAACACCTTTTTACAATATTGCTTCGCAAGCGATATAACACTCTTCAATTGACCGACATGAATATCTAAAATAACGATATACTCATACGAACTATGTAATAGTTTTTCCAAATCTTTAATTTGCCTCACTGCCGGCAAAATCTTTTGTTCATGAAATTCCATTCTAAATGTCCCCTTCTTTATATCATCCTATCCTTTATAGTACACAATTTAAGTGAAAAGAACAGCTAGTGTAGGGGATTTCTTTCAAATCTTTTTTTACCTATACATATTCTTCAACTTATCAGAAGCAGTGCCACCTATAACCATTAATATGAAAGGTAAAAAACTCATTACATATGGTGCATCCGCTAAAATTGTAATGCTCGTTCCTGCAAACTTATTTAATGTCCATACAACGATTTTTGTAAGAAACAAAAATACCCCGACCATAAATAAACTATCAAAAAACACCTTCCATTTTGGATACGCTAATTGCTTACTATCTTCAATTACTTTTTGCGTCAACTCTTCATCACTCCTTAGCAGTTCATCAATCGTAATACCGAACAAATCGCTTAAATGAATAATAATTTCAATGCTCGGATAGTTCTTTCCCGTCTCCCATTTCGAAACAGACTGCCTACTTACATGAATTTTTTCAGCCAAATCACTTTGCGACCAATTTCGTTTTTCTCGTTCTTCTTTTAAGCGTTCACTAAAAATCATACTGTGTTTATCACCTCTCTACATCTAGTATGGACAAATACATGATGAAGAGTAAAGCGAGTTGTCGTTGCGTAGCCTGTGCAACTTGTGCGTTACAGCTTATAATGGTGCTATTTCATATGCTATGCGATGTAGGTTTCATATATTTTTCTTCTATAATAATTTCCCGAACAATAATACAAAGAATTAATACGAATAAAGACTAAATGGGGGCATAAAAAATACGCTATCCTTTCTTATCAGTCTCCAGAAAGAATAACGTAAAGTTTCATTTTCAAACCTTTTCTTCAAAAAAAGAAGCTAACGATACATTGTTAACTTCTCAACTGAAAGCAAAATAGTATCTTTCCTTATCTTCTAATATCTAGGTTGTGATTGAATATTTGTAAGATGAACATCATACATATCAATGATTTCAAGAAATCTATCAGCTTCACGGAAAACATGGTCTGCCAATAGTGGATGAATGATACTCTTTATTTTACATTGCTCAATTAAATCACGTGCTGTTTTCTTAAAATCCCGAAGAGATGCAACCGACACACGATTTTGATCTAAAAATTGATCTAAAAGAGGAACCGTTTGGGATTGCGGTTTCATAGATTCTAAGTCAATTGCTTGATACATTAATGCATCAAAATCATTGCTAAAATTCCGTGCTGTATCTACAAGCTTTCTTTCCGATGGATCAAGAAGATGGCCAATAAATTTAGCATGGTCTGCCATAATCCTCAAAAAGAAAACATTTTCTTTAATAATAGCATCAGGAAGGGCATCTAATTTCCCTTCATTTAATTCCATTAAACGTTTTCTAAAATAATCAGCTTCCCTACTCGTATGGTCAACTAACAGCGGAAAGTTATTTTGTCCTGGCAATTTACATGTGAGAATCAATCCTAAAATTTTCCGTTTAAACCCCCAAATATTAGTTGCGGCTTGTTGTACTTCTGCATTAAATCTTTTGATTTGCTCAGGATCTGTTTCATTTGTGTAGGAATGCGCTATTTGTTCAATATGTTCAAACAATCGATAAAATTGATTCGCCTCTTCGATTAATTGCGTATCCTCGCATCTAAACCCTAAGCGAAGAAAAAGAGAATGTTCCTTCATGATTCTAGACCAAAAACGAATTTCATTTAATGAACGCTCCACAAACATTACAGATGTAACACCTGTATCAGGATGTAATGAAGTTTCATCCCTATGCATTGTTAATCCCCCCCAGTAAAATACCCCGCTAGTTCCATTCTTATGAGGAAACATATATATAAATGCCACCAATAAAAGTTCATGATGAATTTCGTATACAAGCTCCCCAAAAAAGAAAAAGGCTACCACCTAGTTGTAACCTTCTACTAGATGATAGCCTTTCAACATTTCTATTAAAGCAATACAGAATCCTTATCACTATCCTGATTACGTTTCTCGCGCTCTTCTGCTAAACGCTTCATATACACTTCGCCTTCTTTTTCAATAAACTCATTATCCATCTCTTGCTCTTTTTTCGAAGTATATAAAACCATGTAGCCACTTAATACGATTCCAACGATTACAAGATACACCCACCATGGTAAAGTTTCCACTCTACTTCATTCCTTTCCTTAGACAAGCCTTATTAGTTTCACTGTATGAGAAAAGAAGTAGATTTATGCTTAAAATTTTATCATTGTGGATTCTTCGCGAAGAACGCTTGTACATATTCCATAAACTCGATTGGTTCCTGACGAAACGGTGCGTGGTATCCTTTTTCAATAATATGAAACGTACTATTCGCAAATAGCCCATGATACAGTTCACCATTTTTCCAAGAAACGCTCTTATCGTGTCGTCCCCATATAATTAAAGTTGGCACCTTAATTTTATCGGCTTCCATCGCAATGCGGCGCTCTCTCATTTTCGTCAGCTGATCATAATGCCCTTTATCATCGCGACTATTTTTCACTTCACTTTTATTATAATCCGTAATCTCTGTTACCGTTTGAAGATCAGTCGATAACGGCGGCACTTCATAACTTTCTTTTTGCTGGAAAGATTCTATCCCTGTAGAATCCGCTAAAATGAGATGCGTCACTGCGTCCGGATATAAATACGCTAAATTGAGGGACATCTCTCCGCCCATTGAATGACCGAGCACCGCAAACTGATCGTATCCGAGCTTCTTCATTAACTTATAATATAAATTCACTTGCGCAGGAAACGAATACTCAAAATCAATTGGCTTAGAAGAACGTCCAAACCCTAAAATATCCACTGCAATAATCGTGTGATCCTTTACAAGTTCCGGATAAATATCACTAAATCCATCAGATGAACCACCAAACCCGTGCAGCATAAGTAAAGGCGGCTTCCCCTCACCAATTTTCTTAAAATAAATCGTCTGCCCGTCAATTTGCGCCATACTCTCTTTCGTATTCAGCTTCATCATAACAGTATCTTTCACTTCTCCAACCTTCGCAATCGGCTTATCAACGAAGTTACATACGATAAGCAAAACGAGCACAATACCGCTAATCAAATAAAACTTAAACCGTTTCAACATTCCCGTCTCCTTTCTCTTGTTGCTATTTAAAGTTTTTACATTTTTTGGTTATTTTATGATTAATTTTAATTGTAACTAAAGTAGTTACAATTATACTAAAAAATATTACTCACTGCTATTAGTGATAGTTGTTTTGTAACTATTATAGTTACACATTTAAAGTAAGTCAATTCTTTTATAACTAAAACGAAAAAAGAGACCTCATTGTGAGATCCCTTTTTCTCTTTTAGCCACCATAATCCCCATGTTCAGCTTTCATTAGTGTTGGACTTTTTTGATGATCTGTTGAACTATACACCCCTAAAGTCAGTGTAAATACTGTTACAATCCCTAATAATTTAATTACCATTTTTTTCATTTTAAAGCCCCCTTATCAAAAAGTTTTTCTCTTGCTTCTTTACTAAAATAAAAATACTTACTTGCCTCTTCCCAAAAGTTTTCTTCATAAAATTTCACTGCTAATTTTTCCTGATACTCCTGAGTATAATCATATAACTCTTCTCTTTCAAAATACGTAATTCCTCTAAGAATAATGCCCTCTAATTCTTCCGCTTTTACACCTTGATTTAATGCATTTAAAATTTCATAATGGTGTTGATATCCTTCAATTTTCGAATCTCTACAAATCTTCATTCCTTTTTCTATAAGCCTATTTGCAATCTCATGCTCTTTTAACTTGTAATGCTCTTTTGCTTTTACATAAAGAGCTTTATAATGTTGGGGAGATTTTTCTACTACTTCAGTAAGATAACGAATTGCCAATGCAGATAAATTTTGCGTAGAATACATCCATCCTAAATTATGACGAACCATAATAATAAATTTTTCTTCACCAATTTTTTGGAATTGATCCATAGCAGCTGTGAAATGCTCTTCAGCTAATTCCCATTCCTTTAAGTTCATACAGGCTAAGCCTAAAATATTATCACAAAAAGCTACATTTAATTCATATCCATCATGATTTGAATACATATCTTTTGCCTTCGTTGCATGTTTAATAGATACCAAAGCTTGTTGTATATCATAATGAAATGTAGCTAACTTATAATAAAATTCAGCCTTTTCTAATTGATCAGGAACATACTTCAAAAAACTTTCAGCCTTTTCGTAATGTTCTTTAGCTAGATGAAAATTTCCTAACTCACTAGCATGTATTGCTTTAAAAAAGTGATAATAATAAGTTAAAAAATTATCTGTTGGTTGATCAAACGAATCTATCTTGTTAAAACTCTCTTGAGATAAGCCTAGATTATCTATTAAATAGTTATATCGAAATTCTAGCAAATAATAATAAAGTAATAGATTTTGGTCCTGCAAACCTTCTCCAGTCTCTTTTTTTAGTTTAGTAAATTTAAAATCAATTTCTTGTTTTAGACGTTCTGCATTACTTATACGTCTTGATCTAATCTCTAGATACCATTCATTCAATAGCTGCGTCAGTTTTTCGTTTGTAGTAGATGTAATCATGAAACCCCTCCTAATCATCTGTTATTATTTATGTACTCTTCCATAAATAATAACAGAAAATTCAAATATCAATTCCGGTTATCCTACAAATAAATATTTCTCCATAATTAACTGACAATTCATTAATTATTTTATAAAGATTATCCACTTTGATAATTACCCAAATAAAAAAGCAAGCAATTTCAGCGATCAGCTAAAACTACTTGCTCTCCTACTTACTATCTCTATTTTTACTCTTTAATAAATTCCTTCGTACTTCTCACTGTATCAATTGGACGAACTAATTTTTCGATTTCTTCACGTTTTGGCTCTAGGAATGGAGGTAAAGATAATTTTTCGCCAAGTGTTTCGTATGGCTCATCTCCCATAAATCCTGGACCGTCTGTTGCAAATTCAAATAAGATTTGTGGTGCAACTCTTGCGTATAATGATTCGAAGAAATGACGGTCTACATAACCAGATGAAGGAAGACCAACGCTACTGATTCTCTCGATCCATTCTTCTAATACAGCGCGATTTTCTACGCGGAATGCAGCATGGTGCACTGTACCAAAACCTTGTCGTGCTTCTGGAAGAACCGTATTATGTTCTACAATAACAGATGCACCGTTTCCGCCTTCATTCACTTCAAATAAATAGAATTCTCCTTCTTGCGCAACCTCTTTAAATAATAGAACTTTTTCTAACACTTCTTTGAAGAAACTAAAGTTTGCAATGCGGATAAATACAGGTCCTAAACCAGTGATTGCATATTCTAATGGAACTGGTCCGTTTTGCCATGGTGTACCTGATTCAATTCCTTTATCTAATTCATCAGAAATTAATTGATAGTGTTGATCATCGAAATCAACGAAAGATAGAGTTTTCTTACCAAATTGCTCTTTAATTCCTGTATGTTCCACTTCCAGACGGTCAAAACGTTTCACCCAATATGCTAACGCTGCATCAGTTGGAACACGGAATGACGTTTTTGAAATTTCATTTGTACCGTGTACTCCTTTTGGAATACCTGGGAAGTCAAAGAATGTCATGTCTGTTCCTGCACTACCTTTATCATCTGCAAAGAATAAATGATACGTTTGAATGTCATCTTGGTTTACTGTTTTTTTAACTAAACGCATTCCTAAAACGTGAGTGAAAAACTCATAGTTCTTCTCTGCACTACTTGTAATCGCTGTAACGTGGTGAATTCCTTTTAATTGGTTCATTTTATATTCCTCCAGTGGTTTTAAATTTTATATTTTCTCTTCTATTACTTCTCTTCAATAGGTGCTAAATTCGCTTCAATCTCTGCACGCTGATCTTCTAAGAACGGTGGTAAATCAAGTTTTTCTCCTAAATGTTCCACATCTCCATCAACTGTAAATCCTGGTCCATCTGTCGCAATTTCAAATAGGATTCCGTTTGATTCGCGGAAATATAAGCTTTTAAAATAGAAACGGTCGATGATTCCTGAAGACTGGAAGCCCCTTTGTATCACCTGTTCTTCCCAATAAGCAAGCTCTGTATCGTTTTTCACACGAATTGCTAGGTGGTGAATGCTACCGCGGCCCGGTTTTTCAGTAGGACCATCTAAATATTTCACAACGATTTCTCCAAAAGCCTCTCCTTTAATGGATTGAAAAATCGCTTCCTCTTCACTGCGGCTAACCTCTGTATAACCGAACATCTCTGTAAGTGTACTTGCCATTTTATCAAGTCTACGAACTGTCATTTCCACAGAACCCATTCCTTGAATTTGATGCTCTGCAGGAACTTCTGATTTCTCCCAAGTTTCCCAGTGCTCCACTTTTTCTCCATTTGAAACGAGTAGTACTAAGCGAAGACCTTCAGCATCCTCAAATTGCAAAGCAGGACGATTTGCGTATGTTGTTATTTCACTATGTTTCACATCAAATTTCTCAAATCGTTCTTTCCAGTAATGCAAGCTATCCTCGGAAGGAACGAGTAATCCAATTCGAGTAATGGCATTTGTACCGCGGTACGTTTTCCCTACTAAAGGAATTTCAAAAAATGATAATTCTGTACCCGGACTTCCTGTTTTATCTCCGTAAAATAAGTGATACATTGACGGATCATCTTGGTTTACTGTCATTTTCACACGACGTAAACCAAGTACATTTTTATAAAAGTGATTATTTTCATTTGCATTTTTCGTAACCATTGAAATGTGATGATGCCCTTTAATTTCATACATTGGTAATTCCTCCGTTTCGTTTTACTAGTCAAGTGATAACTAAAAAATAACATTTCCCACAACTAATATGGTTTTTAGCGTTTCAATTTATTCTCATTATGTTTTTGTAAATTCATCTTAGTTTTTACTGAATAAGTTACTTTGTTTTGTAAGTCGAAAGCAAGTGAGTGTATGTTTTTCATATGACTCAATCGCTTTCGTCACTATCACTTTACACCTCAAGTGATTAAAAAGCAAGAGATTTATCTCAAATTCAAGATATTTTTTTATTGCATAACATTTTGGACTGGAGAATGGTTTAGTAAATTTTAAAAACATGAGTGGAGAAAAGAACCTTCAATCTAGATTAAAGTTGCAACGCCATCAACAAAACCAAACATCATCAAATCAGGAGCTTGCTCCCCCTACGAAACACCTAATGGGCAACTTAATAGAATAAAAGAATGCCTTGATCGTAGATATTGGTGGTATGAGGTCAAGTAAAATAAGAGCTGTCCTGTTGAGCGGCTTCTTTTATGTTCGTTTCATTATGCTTGATATGCCATGCTATCTGGAAATTCCTCGTTCTTTCTAAGACATCGCACAATCCTAATACACGCACAATTAAAATAATGTTCTCTCATATTTAATGAATCCACTGGAGCTTGCTCTATGTCATAAAACATTCGTTCCTTTTTATTATAGTGCATCTTACCTATTTTAGCGGGTGATTCAGAAGGATAGTATTGATAAACAACTATCTCTTCATTCTCAAATTCTTTAGTCATTAATAAACCCACGATTTAACATTCCACTAATACGATACTTAAAAGAATTATCAATTCTTTTTAAACTTTTAACTCCATCTATTCCTTCGTTTATTTCAATATTATCGAAAACTGTAATGTCGAGAATAACGGGATAACTTTTTCCTGCTTCAATTTTATATGAACAAACAGTGGAGAATCCCGTAACGTTTACTTGTTTTTTGCGGATAACTTATGCATAACGTCCATCCGTTAAAACGTACTTTACGATGACTTCAAAAAATAACACAACCCTTTATTTTTCTCTCTACTATCGTCGTACACTGTACATAGCCATTACAATCTATAAAACAACAATAAAAATTTAACACTTAATGCACTTATAAAATTATAGTGATCTTTTAAATTTCTACGCTAAAATGCAAAAAGCACTTGTTGCCTTTAATTGACAATCAAGTGCTTTAAGTTCATCCATTTTTAAGTAGCATAAATTTGTAAGTTTTGTAGTAACAGTATGACACTTTTAAACAACCTATTCTTTTTCTTTCCACTACAATAATAAGTTCTTTTCTTGTTGACTTGCCTTATGTGCTTTTATATCTTTTCAACTTTAAATATTAGATGCTCTTAATTACCTCATTAACAGATTCACTAAACATATCAGGGTCTTCATTTTTTATATCAATCAATAATTCTTTAATACTAATCGTAATTGATGAATCAAATTCCGAAAGTACTTTTCCATATGCTAATCTTACTTGAGGGTGATTAAGAATTCTATAATGTAAAATTTCTACCCATTCTTTTGCTGAGTTAATCATCTTCGGAACAGCTTTAGCAATACATACAAGTCCTTCTTCTATATTATTTTTATATAAGCTCTCTATTCCATGAATTAAACCAAACATAACCTCAAATTGCTCAGTCTCATCATCCAAAACTAAACATAAATCTGTAATAACAGAGACATCGTTGTACTCTATTACTTCCATTAATGACTCATTAAAATCTCGTATCTCATTTTCATTTTCTAATAAACGATTATCATATAGTCTTTCTAGATGACTCTTAATATCCAAAGGTAATCATCCTTTCCATGTTTTATTTATCAAATAAATGCGGATACAGCTCTTTGTTTCTTTTAATAACTTCTCTTAAACCTTCTCTTATCTCAGCAGTATGTAAACCATCTTTTATATAAATTCTTCGAGCATCCAAAATATCATGAGCTAAGGCATCACGAAAGCTAAGGTTTAAATACGCCTTCGATTTTTCTCCTGATAGACCATATGTATATGTTTCACGATGTCTCCCACCGGTTCCAGGATGAGGTTGTTCCATATTCATACTCACACCATCATTCCTTTTTATACCAGCTTGTTTCATTTTCTCTGCAGAAGGCATATGATGTGGAGTAATATTATCAAAAGCAGTTCCTTGTTTCACAAGTTGTTTATAGGTTCCAACTTTTCCTTCATTAGTCAATAGAGCTTTACCCGTACCCTTAACTACATCGGCTCCTCCAACAGGTACTTTTTTAGCTGTATTTACAGCCTCAGTAGCCTTAGCAGTCATTTTAACTCCTTTACCTACTTTAGCTATCTTTCCAAAGGGTGTAAGGCCGGCTACAGCCATGACACCTGCCCCAGCACGTTCCCACCCCGAAAGTTTTTCGCCAGTAGATGGATCAATACCATCCCAAACACGACGAACATCATACTCACCACTTATTTCTCCAGCTATATCCCTAGCTAATTTTCCACCATCAAAGCCTTTCTCTTCAGAAGATGTTTTACCGCACATTGCACCTTCTTCCATTGTAACATCTTGATCATCCGCATTGCGAAATTTTTCAGCAATTCGTTTTAAATCTTCTTCTACTTGTATAATTGAATTGATAGATGTAAAAGCTTTTGGTCGCGCATCATTGAACATTTGAACGAATTGTTGATTAGAGGCACCAATCCATTGAAAACACAAATAATCAATTTCATTACATAAATTATTATGTATAGATTCTAATGCGATTCGGGTATTGCTTGCACGATTAGCAACTTCTTCTAGCATTTCAGGTGTCACTTTGATTTGAACCATTTCTTTCCTCCCTTTCCCCAATTAAAATTATGAGATAAAAAGAAAAAAATGTAAATACAGAAACTTTAGATTAAATAATGTGTATATAAAATAAAATCTGCTTAATTGCAACTAGAACCTATGTGTATGTGAAATAAAGTTAGTAAAATAAAAGAGCATCCCAAAACGGAAATACCCTTTTATTTCAGGTTTAAATTACACCCATTTCTTTTAACATATGAATTAAACTAGTATAGAAGTATTCACATGCTTCTGTCTTAGAATTAAATATCTTAATATTACTCTTTGCCCCTCGCTCACTATAATATTTTACATTCTTTTCGAAGATATTTAATGAACTCACACTTGGTAAATTTACATCTCCTCGAACCATTTCACTTTGTTATATTTAGATTTTCGTATCCTCATCAAACTTCTTTACCAGTTAAATTATCAACAAATCTTATTTTTCCATTTTCAGAAACTAATTGTAAATCACTACCTATTGGTAGTTCGTATATTCCCAGAATAGCGGGTTCAATATTTGCTACAGTATTAAAATCACATACTACTAAATTATCAGGATTATTAATGTAATCATCATCATCAATTTCTGAAAAAAATCTCCAACCATTATCTACCGCATCTATTGATTGCTCTCTCAATATCCATTTCAATTTTCCTGTTTCATTTATTATATTTTTTGAAACAATACAGGCCCCAGCTTTTTCAATAAATTTAACAGGCTCTTTTTTATCCATATTTTCTCACCCTTTCAATTAAACTTGATCTACATGGGATTTTTCTAGCGTATTCAATAGCTGAAAATCCTGTACTATCTTTTTAACTATTTCATTTCATTTTTTATAAAAAACAGCCTCACTAAGCGTATTAACACTTAATGAGGCCATTTGATTTACATTATTAATTATGGAACGACGGTTTATAGAACGAACGATTATCAAGTGCAAAGACACGCTCTGTGTATTCGCCTGGTTTTGTGCGTCCTAATGCGCGATCCATCATGTTCATTTTTGCATCTAAGTTATCGATGTAGTGCAGAATTTCTGCTTCTTTTACTAATGGTGGTTTTGGGCTACCCCATTCTGCTTTTCCGTGATGAGAAAGGACGATGTGTTGAAGAATTAATACTTCTTCTGCATCGATTTGCAGCTCGTCTGCTGCTTTACCAATTTCGTTCACCATAATTGAAATGTGGCCTAGTAAATTTCCTTCTAACGTATACGTTGTAGAAATTGGGCCAGATAATTCGATTACTTTACCAAGGTCATGTAAAATAACGCCTGCATATAGTAAGTCTTTATCTAACGATGGGTATAGATTTGAGATAGCTTTCGCTAAATCAAGCATCGATACGACGTGATAAGCTAGTCCAGATACGAACTCGTGATGGTTCTTCGTCGCTGCTGGATAGTCTAAAAATTCGTTTTGATGCTTATTTAATAAATGTCTTGTTAGACGTTGAATGTTCGGATTTCTCATTTCAAATATGTATTGCGTAATTTTCTCAACCATATCTTCTTTTTTCACTGGTGCTTTTTCTACGAAATCTGAGATATCTGTTACTTCATTTTCATTTGCAACACGAATTTGTTTCACACGTAATTGAATACGGCCTTTGTAGTTTAAAATATCTCCAGCCACTTTCACGATTGTTTCCGCTACATATTGTTTCTCAACTTCTGGTGATACGTCCCACAATTTCGCTTCAATATCTCCACTTGGATCTTGTAAGATTACTGTTAAAAATGGCTTTCCATTGCTCGCGATACCTTTTGTCGCTGTTTTAATTAACAAGAAAATATCGACTTGTTCACCAACTTCATACTCTGCAATTTTCTTTTTCATTCGAATTCCTCCACCAAATCAGTTACTTTTAGTATAGCACACTACAACTCATTTTCTTTACGTATATGTGTTAATTTTATAATCTGTTTTTCTGTAAAATACGCGAGTAAATGCGCATGACATGTAAAGAAGATCACTTGTCTATCCTTTGCAATTTCCTTTATAAGTTCAATCGTCCGATTCGTCCTTACCGCATCAAAGTGCACGAAACTGTCATCAATAATAAATGGATAATCATGCTCAAATGTTTTTGCTAACGCAAATCTCAGCGATAAATACAACTGCTCAGCTGTCGCTTGGCTTAGTTCATGACTATAAAAACGCATACCATCGTTACGCTCTACAATAAACGGCTCCGCCTCTGACGGTGAAAAGATTTTACTATATCGTCCGCCTGTTAAGTAGACGAAATACTCTTCTGATTTTTGTAAAATACGAGGAAGATGTACTTCATGATAATATTGCTTCGTTTTCGTTAACACTGTCTTTGCAGCCGCATACGCAGCCCACTTCTTTACTTGTTCACGCACTTGCGCTTTTTTCATTTCCCATTCATGCATTAAATCACCGTACGTACTACCTTCTTCTAAATTCGCAATTTCCATACGATGTTTCGCAATACGCTCTGTCAGTTCTTTTTCTTGTGCCAGACAATTTTGCGTGGCTGTCAGTTCTTGCTTTAATTTTTCATCATACCCGCCAGCCTCATAATGTTCAGCTAATGATAAACTCGTTAAACGTTGTTCTAACAGATCAATTTGCGGCAATAAACGCCCTACTTGCTTCTCAGCATCTTCACGTTTTTCCGCCAGTTTACCTGCTTCTAAAAACATCTCTTCATTTGTAGACTCTGCAATATGCCATAAACTGTCTCGTTCTACTAACAGTTGTTTCAATTGTTCTTGCATGAACTCATATTCTTCTTGCCATTCCGCCAGTTTTTCTTTTAACTGCTTACAAGTTTGGCGCTGCTCTTTCTCATTTTGCATACGGCTTTGTGCCTCGTGCAGCTTACTATACTCCGCACTACCGATAACAGTTTCTAGTTTATGTTCAAATTGCGAAATCATTTCATATAATGAAGATTTTCGCGTGCCTTGTTTCTCTAATTCACGATATAATTGCTGCATTTTTTCCATACGCTCAAACGCCGGCAATATGTGCGCATACGTATAAAATTCTGGGAACGTATAGCGCTTCTTATACACATTTACTTGTTCGCTTATGCGGAACGTTTCCCTCTCCCATTCTTCATACGATGAAACGACTTTATCATATGCGCGCTCCATTTGCTGCAATTTATAAGACTCACGCTCAAATAACTTACGAATCTCTTCGTCTTTTTCTAACTGGTAGCGTACAGTCATCGCTTCTTCACTTTGTCTCCCGCCAGCACTTTGCTGAAGAGTAAGAAGTTCTTCTTGTAATCCACTTGACGGATCTTTATATAAAACGAGGGCAAGAACAATCCCTACAAAAATAATGACACTAATAAATAAGAGCGGGCGGTTATCTAGAAATAAGCTTGTGAATAACACGCCTGTGTTAATAAGAAGTAACAGAAGACAAACTCTTTGCCACTGTTTTTTCTTTTGCATCGCCGCTCCTGCTTTTTCCTCATACTTGCGCTTCATTCTCTCAGCGCCCATACCGATAAACGCCGCATCTTGGAACGACTTCTCTTTCTCAACTAACGCACTTCGCTCTTCATCCGCTAACATTTGCTTCTGAATCTGCCTTATATTTTCTTCTTGTTCTTCTAATTGCTCTTGCGCTACTTTAAAACGATCATCAAGCTGTGCTTTTTGCGTTTCTAATTCGCGCGCCTTTTGCACTGCTTGCGTAATTAACTCTTTCGTTGCCAAACTCATATCAAATGAAAGAACTGTTTCTTTTTCAAAAGTAGCACCGATTTGTTGTTCTAGTTCCGCAAGCTCTTCTTTTATATTCGTAATCGTCCCTGTCACATCACGCATTTCTTGGCGTGCATTTTCGTAAGACATATGCTGCATTCGAAGTTCTTCTACGTAACTTTCTTTTTGTAAAAACTCTTCATCTATTTGAATCGATTCCATTTCCGATTGCACTGTCTCTATTTTTTTATGGAGCGAATCAACTTGTAATTGGAGCGGCTCCATTTTCGCCTTAATCGCTTCATAACGCACCATTCCGTTTACTGGAAATTGCTCGCTCTCGTTTTCTAACACTTTCTCATGCGCACGCTTTTCAATAACGAGAGGTTCAAGTGCTGCTAATATTTCATAATCTTGCTTTCGTTTTTCTGCACTCTCTTTTTCTGCGCGAACAAACGCCAATTTCTCTTCACTTTCTTTTAACTGCTCCACCTGTTTTTCATACGTGCCAATTTTCCCTTGCCACTCTTTCATCTTCTCTTCCAGCTTTTTCATCTCTTGCAGTGACACGTTAATTTCTGGTTTACGCCCACTCGGCTTAAAGCGCTGATCCATTTCTTTTTCTAGCTTTTTATCTAGCTGCAATAATGCATCACTTCCGACTGCACTTGCCGAAAATAAATAATTGCCGATATCCGCTTCGCCAAGCTGATGAATGTTTTGAAGACCGTGCATATCAAAAGAAAAGACCGATTCAAATAAACTTTCATTCATCCCGCTTAATATATCGTTTAAAATTTCTTCGCCGCCCGTTTTCCCGTCTTCAAAATAAACAGTTACCTCACCAGCAGCCGTCTTTGGCAATCGTTCAATTTTCAAACGGCCGTACTTCTCTGTTTGCACAGTGATTGCTCCGCCATACTTCCCGCCTTCTTTCGGCTCATAACGGCGCTGTCCTCTCGTCGGAAAACCGAATAAAATACTTTTCATAAACGAACGAATTGTTGATTTCCCTGCTTCATTTTCACCGTATAACACCGTCAGCATTGACAGATCCATTTCCACATTTTCTAATTTTCCGTATCCATAAATATGGAGTTTTTCCATTCTCATTTCTTATCCCTCTCTTGCTGGAATAATTGTTCTAAAATAATGTTTTCCGCTTCCTTTTGAATCTCTTTCTTCTCTTCTTCTGTAAAAGATTCAATACTATTACGCGCTATAGGAGATGTCCAAATACTGCGCAACACGCCGTCCATATTGGCGAAAGCTTCTAACTCCTTCAGCACACTACCGACGAAATGATTTTCTTCTTTCAAACGCTCGATTTCTGCAAAAGAAACCGTCTCATTTTTCCACTTCATCGCATATACGAAATCCTTTCGCTCTTCTCCAGATGCTAAAATATGAAAAATTTCTTCTACACGCTTTTCATCACGTAAATAAGGAGAAATTGGTCCCTGCCCTGTAAATACGACAGTTAAAAGCGTCCCTTCTTCTTCTCTTCGGCACTCATTCATCGCAGTTGACACTGCTGTCATAAGATCATCAACTGTTTCCAGTCCATCGATACTCACTTCAATCTCATCCCACACAACATCTGCCGTATGGAAAAATGAAGTATGCGTTCCTTGTTTCGTAAGTTCAATCAAATACGCACCCTTTTCCCCTGTTTCCTTACGATGGCGCCCTTGTATATTACCCGGATAAATAATATATGGCTCCTCTGATAAAATGTCACGTTTATGTATATGGCCAAGAGCCCAATAATCAAACTGCTTTTCTTTCAGCTCACGAATTTGAAACGGTGCATAGCGATTATGCTCTGCATCGCCTTCCACACTTCCGTGAAGCATGCCAATATGAAAAGGCGCATCACTCATTTTCGTATACTGCGCTGTCATATTATCCGTTACCGCTTGCTGCAAATAACTAAAACCATAAATAGAAGCGAATAGCTCACCATTTTTATAAAATGATTTCTCTTCTACGTAAGGCTCTGTAAACACATGAACATTTTCCGGAAACTCAATTGCTGCCCAGCTTCCCCCTAAATGATCGTGGTTACCGTGAATAATAAAAACAGGGATATCGTACTGCGAAAGCCTCTTCATTTGCTCGCGCACAAACACTTGCGCCCTCAAACTTCTCGTCTCCGCATCATACAAATCCCCGGCTAGCAATACGAAATCAACGCGCTCTTGAATCGCTTTATCAATAATACGTTCGAACGATTCAAACGTACTCTGCTTCATTCTCTCCCAAACAGACTGCGGTACATTCATCTCCATCCCTTTAAACGGACTATCCAAATGCAAATCAGCCGCATGTATAAACTTCACTTGTTTCACAAATAACGATCCTTTCTTTTTCCGTACTTTACTACAAATAGTAAATCTAGTGTCCATAAAACTTTCACTCTATTTTAACACGCAATGTCATATATTTCTTTGCATATTCTAGTGATTTATGCCAAAATAGTTATAAGATTCTGATTTTTATTATTGGAGGGAATTTTCATGGGAGTATACGTTCTAACAGTCTTTGAAAAAGATGGTTCAAAAGCATTAGACGAATCATTCGAGGCGGCAACTGAAAAAGAAGCGAAAGCAAAAGGTGAATCTATTTTACAAGAAAAAGGATTGTATGAAAAAACGCATCGCTGCACATCTTCTGCAGGTAAGCTCGTTTTATTCCAGCGCTAAAAAAAGAAGCGTCATCCGCTTCTTTTTCACTCTACTATATCTTCGTCACACCACGTAAACACCACATCTAGAATGCGATTACCGATACGTACGCGCTTATTCCATTTTCCTGTTTGGATCTGATGTTGCAATTCTGCTTTCATCTTTTCCGTCCAGTCGTGAATCGTTTCACTACCGTCGTACGGATATACGCTTGGAAACTCTTTCTGCAGTAGATGCAAACTCTCTGCATCAAAATGAAAATGGAAGAAGTAGTTTGCTGTAAGCGATGGTTCTTGTAAACGTAAAAAATGATCATCAATTTGCTTTCTATTTCGATAGAAAGTAAAGATATTCACTTTACCGCTCGTAATTTGGTCAATTTGAATTTCGTGCTTCTCTATAATCACGTCTTGTCCACCTCGTTGTATACTATCTTTAGTATATATGTCTTTTGCAACAAAGTTAACCATTTTCGCGCGAAATTCATTTCCTTCATTATATTACCTGTACCTCCATATGCAATCAGAACAAATAAAAACAAAGTTGAAGGGGAGCGATCACATGTATTTCGGAAGCAAAGGTTGGTATGTAAAAGAACTTAAAAAATTAGGTATCCGTACTTATGAAGGTAAAAAACTAGAATCGTATCGTACGCATGTGTTATCTAGTTTACTTGAGAGAATGAAGAAAGCTTCAGCTTAATAGATGTAGGAAGCGACTACGGTTGCTTCCTTTTTATTTTGCTTATGTTTCCCTCCTACATGTAAATGAAACAAGCAATTGAACTGCAAATGTTATAATAAACCCAATCAAACTAAGGGGGAACATTTATGTTGCACGGAACATGCATTCAATTTCACAAGTTTGGCAATCCAAAAGATGTATTACAAGTTGAATATAAAAATATAGAACCATTAAAAGAGAATGAAGTACTAATTCGTATGTTAGTTAGACCGATTAATCCGTCTGACTTAATTCCTGTTACCGGAGCGTATGCCCATAGAATTCCGTTACCTAACATACCTGGTTATGAAGGTGTTGGCATTGTAGAAGATGTAGGGGCTTTTGTTTCTAGAGAACTTATCGGCAAACGTGTTTTACCGTTACGCGGAGAAGGTACTTGGCAAGAATATGTGAAGACGTCAGCTGATTTTATAGTTCCTATTCCCGATTCCATCGATGATTTTACAGCGGCACAAATGTATATTAATCCTCTTACGGCGTGGGTCACTTGTACAGAAACGCTAAACTTACAGAGTCATGATGTTTTATTAGTAAATGCTTGTGGATCCGCTATTGGGCATCTATTTGCGCAGTTATCACGAATTTTAAATTTCCGACTCATTGCCGTGACAAGAAATAGTAAACATACAGAGGAATTACTTGAGCTCGGTGCCCACCATGTAATAGATACTTCCACTACCCCGCTTTATGAAACCGTTATGACATTAACAAACGGGCTCGGCGCGGATGCTGCGATTGATTCTATCGGAGGACCGGATGGAAATGAATTAGCTTTCTCCTTACGTCCAAACGGGCACTTTTTGACGATCGGGCTTCTATCAGGAATACAAGTAAACTGGGCAGAGATTGTCACGAAAGCAAAAGTGCACGCGAACATATTTCATTTACGACATTGGAATAAAGACGTACCGCCATATAAATGGCAAGAGACGTTTCGTCATTTAATTCACTTAGTAGAAAATAAGCAATTACGTTTTATGAAAGTACATTCTACATATGACTTAGCGGATGTAAAAACTGCCGTTGATGTTGTGCAGTCTGCAGAGAAAGCTAAAGGAAAAGTATTTTTGACGAGTTATTAAATACAAAGGAAACGTATAAAAAGGATTCAGTTTAGCTAACAGTATTGATCAGAATCTCTTGCTTTAATTTCAGATACAGATTATTAAAACGTTTTATTTCATTTTGATACTTGTGGAGATTACTATGTCCGCTGTAGGTTTCTATTCCTACTTCGGTTAGTTTGTTAATTACTAATTTCCATTCTTCCCATACTATTGTTTTACTTAGCTTTCCATTGTAAAATGTATCAAATTGGTCAATAAGATAAAAGTTTGATAATATCTCTGATACATCCCTTTTTGTATGTAATGCAACAATGCAAAAAGGGATTATTTGTTGTGTAGTTGGTATAGATTCTTTAGTAAAACTTATTCTCTTTTCTAACCAATGATTTATACCTAAAACACCAAATGCTGTATCAATAGGAATCCATTTTTCAAGCTGTTTGTTGTAATATTCCAGCCATCTATGGTCGTTATGATTCCAACCAAAGATCGAATAGAAATCTCCATGTGTTTCAATTAAATGAAGAGAAAAGTTTTGTCTTTCCATACTTTTGGGATGAGAATTTATTTCCAAGATCCACCTAGTTTCTATTCCGATATGAGTTAATACTTTTTCAACTACCTTTGCCTGTTCAGCGCAATTCCCTGCTTTTCGCGCTAGAATCTCTTCTACTGTCCTGTCCACATAGTCAGTTTGCACCCATTCAAATTCTTCATTTAACCAAGAGAAAATTGTATTCACCTTTTCACTTTCATTTTTTATTTCTCGTATTCTTGCGTTAATTTCATTAGATATTCCAACATGAAATGCCAACTTTAAGTTTCCCCCCTTTCCTTTTTCATCTACAATATTTTAACATATTTTCCAATTTCCAAATAATAAAACCGCATTAATATTCACCAAAAAGGTTAGAGACGAAAGATCTCATCCCCGCTCAATTAAAAAACTGTAAATATATGGTATAGTTTAATTAAAAGGTGAAAGGAGACTCTAACATGTGGTTACTCACGGCAATTGCGCCTGTTGTAATAATTGGAGGAATCGTATTATATGTGATTGGAAGGCTTAAACATAAATATAACAACGGTAACTTAGGTAAGAAAAAATCAAAAAACGCTCAAGTTTTATTAGATAGTTTCATACCAATGGGAATGCTCATTGGCTGTATAATCGGTTTAATTTTCGGCATGTTTTTCCCGGATTATTTACTTCTTGCAGTTAGCATAGGAACTGGCGTAGGCTACTTACTTGGATTTTTTGCTTATGAAATTTATAGTAAGACAGCAAACTAGTATTCATAATCCAAAAAAATCCCCTCGAAGCATAATCTTCGAGGGGTGAGCCTGTTTTTTATTTACTTATATACGTACAGCTGTACCACTTACAGCAACCATTAACATTCCATCACGAACTACTTCGTAATCTACGTCAACGCCAACGATAGCGTTCGCACCTTTTTGTTTTGCAAGTTCTTTCATTTCATCCATTGCGATATCACGAGCTTCTTTTAGCTTACTTTCGTAAGAACCAGCACGACCACCGACAACATCACGAACAGAAGCGAATAAATCGCGGACAATATTTGCACCCATAATAGCTTCACCATTTACAATATCGATATACTCAATAATTTCTTTACCTTGAATTCCAGACGTTGTTGTTACAATCATGACTGACACTCTCCTAATAAGTTGTAGTTTTAATTAGCTTTCTTATGTCTTTATTATGACACGGAACAAGCAACAAATCTATTGAATTACCTTACAGGAATGTGACAGTTTTGTAAGAATGAACCGCACATTATGTTTCATTTTAATAAAGCGCTTTAACATTCGGATACACAAACGATTCTCTATTTTCTTTCCAGTCGCGTTCTACTTCTTTAAAAGTTGGTCGTCCTAATTCTTCATTGTTTTCATGTTTACGAAACCATTTCTTCACATACTGATCCCCATTTTTATTTTGGACTGTGCAAAGTAAACTATTACAGATTTTCCGAATGTGAAAGCCCACTACGGTACGATAGTCCCCTCCCCCCTTTAGGGGTGGGATGGTAGTGAGGTCAAATGCGATGTACAGATAAAGTATCGAAAGTATGTTCTGTACATCAAGTATTTGAAATGGTATAATTTTCATAACAGACAAGTAAAAGTCTCTAAAACAATCTTGTTCTCTGAAAACAGAATACATATGAGGTTGGAGTAACAAATTCTTCTACTCCGTAAAATGTATTGAGTCGTCAAGTACAAGACGCTAAAACACATTTGAGAACTCACAATCTGACTCATTTGGTAATAGAACGAGTGCCGTATCTGCTAAATGCACTGGATACGGAGTGGTGATGGCACACCGCAATCTTGCACGTCAGCGATACTAGAAATAGACTTCGCCTTTGGTAGCAAGAATCCCACTGACGTTAGTCAGCTTGCGGCTTTAGCCGTAGGAGTGTCAATATAAGCCCTTCCTCTCTTATAGTCATACGACTCCTCGGTCGCGCCAAAATTATAAGACCAAAAATGATATTTACTTTGTTTACATTTTATTTAAAGAAATCAGAGTTATAAGCATGATGCTTATCAAATATTTTGTAGATTTCTAACTTATCATCTAATTTTGCATCTACTAAAATTAATATATTTCCATCGTAAATATATTCTTCATACTTTTTAGCATGTTCTTCAGGGATTCCTAATCCTATAAATGCTCCTATTAAACTTCCAGCTCCTCCGCCAATACCGGCTCCCCCAATAGCTGCTGCGATCGGTCCTGCTGCTACAATTGGGCCCATTCCAGATACGGCAAGTACACCAAGACCTGTTAATAAACCACCGAGTCCGCCTGCTACTCCTCCTGCTACAAGCCCTGTTGCTGAAAAGATATCTGCTTTATGTGCAGTTTCATGATTCACTTTTTCACCCGATTTTTCTTCCAGATGTTCAATTTCCTTTTGATCTTTCGCAATAGCTGAAATGTTATCTGCCGGGTATCCTTTTTCCTTTAATTCATTAATAACGAGTGCCGCATCATCAATTGTTTGAAAAACACCTACTATTTTTCTATCCATATTCATAACCATTAACCTCCTAAAGTTTTATATCATACATCTTTATTACTCTTCGTTTTTATATACACTAATTTTTTTATTCACATAACCATTTACGAAAAACGCTAACAATAAAAGGATTACAAGAGAACTACTTAACAAGTAAATGAAATCAAATGTAATATCCGTTATCATTTTATCCATATGTAACAGTCTCCTTTTTATTTAAAGTAAAAGTATATTTTTATAAACTAGAAATCTTTCAATTCATCTTCAGTCAATCTCTTTATGGTATATGTATACCCTTCTTAACTCTTTCTAAACGTAAAAAACTATAATTATATTTTTTCTTCTTTATATGTTTAACATTTTTTAAAACGGGTACGTTTATATTGTTATGCTTATTATATGGAAAGGAAAATTACGATGAACGCCATTCACTCTACTACTATTTCTTATAATGAAACACCTACAATAACGCGGATTCATCATTTTTATGCTTTAATGACAACATTTCAAACGAATGTATTTATAAGTAAACAAGGAACACTTACTTCTATTAAAAACTTAAGCACATTAGTATCATTTTTCCTTACTGTTAAAAAGAGGGAGCTTGTATTGTTTATATTTGAAGGAATAGATGCAAAAAAAGCTTTAAGAACACTCTTTCCTTCTTAAAAGTTTTATTATCCCCCTTTTCCCTCGATTGTTACTTTTCATACATAGTTTTATATTTCAAAATGATTTCCTCTATTCAAAACGAGACCCCCTAATACAATAGGGGGATTTCTAGTTTAGCCCTATGAAAACTGATATAATATATATTACGTTTTTCATTCTTTAAAATAGAAAACTTTTAATAACCTTGAAGGTAGGAATTTTTAATGAAATCGAAAGCAAAATTTAGTATTCGCTACAAAATTATGGCTGGTTATTTAGTTATCATTTTGTTTTTACTTATTTCTTTTATTATGTTAAACAATCAGATTTCCAATTTACAAAAATCTCGTAATTTTATTATTGATCACGATTTTAAAGTTCTCAATTTAACGAACCAAGTGGAAAAAGACTTGCTAACAATAGAAAATAAAGCGAAAGGCTTTATCACTTCTAATAACGCGAACTATTTGCAATCTCTTAACTCTGCCGAAAGAGATTATGAAAAACATTACCATAATCTTTTTTCTTTATTAGAAGATAATCCATCTCAGCAAGAAAAGTTAAAAGAGATTAACGGAAACATTACTAATTGGATGAATAAAGAGATTCACCCGTTAATTGCAAATCATAATAGTAATAATATAAGAGAAATCGACACTACCGAAATCCAATCATTGCAATCACAACTAACTGACTTCCGTAGCACTGAGGAGCAATTAACGAAAAAAAGATCTGCACAATTAGATACTAAAAATAATAAATTAGAGCTTTGGTTATACAGTTTATTGTTCTTACTATCTTGTATTTCTATTATCGTTTCACTTTATATTTCGAATTCCATTACAAAAACGATCAAAAATGTAATTCAAGCTATTAAATCCATCTCTTCGAAAGAAAAAATTACGGAAAGAATTCATGTAAACAGCCATGATGAAATAAAAGATCTTGCTCATACAACGAACCACCTACTAGACGAAATATCTAATAGAGAGTGGTTACAAACGGAGATTGCAGAATTAATTTTAATGTATCAAGGTGTATCTTCTATTGAGATGTTAGGTAACAAAATTTTGAGTGGCATTATACAAAAAACACAAACTTCTTGCGGTGCGTTTTATGTACGTGAAGAATATGAAGAAACTGTCTACTATGTGAAAAAAGCTTCTTTTGCTGAGCAAGGTACTGATATTGGAAAGCAATCTATTAAAATGGGTGAAGGTTTCATTGGACAGTCTGCTTTAGAAAAGAAAAGTTTTATTCTCAGGGACATACCTGAAGAGTTCCGTTACGTTACTACTGGATTATTAGAAATACGTCCTAAAAATCTACTAGTCATTCCTATTTTATTTGAAGATGAAGTGATCGCAGTAATGGAGTTAGTAAGTGTAACTGACATTTCAGACTTACATCAAGATTTAATTCAACAAACCGTTGATAATCTAGGTTTAACAATCCATAGCATTATGGGACGTATGCGAATTCAAACTCTTTTACATGAATCACAAGCAATGACAGAAGAGCTGCAAGTTCAATCAGAAGAATTGCAAACGCAAGCGGAAGAACTACAAATGCAAGCCGAAGAATTACGAACAACGAATGAACAATTAGAGTCTAGAACGGAAGAAGCTGAACAAAAGACAGCTGACTTACAAATTACTAAATTAGAATTAGAAGAAAAAGCAAGCGAGTTGTTACGTAGCTCAAAATACAAATCAGAATTCCTAGCAAATATGTCGCATGAATTACGCACACCATTAAATAGTATTTTACTATTATCTGAAATGTTAAAAGAAAATCATGATAATCATTTATCCGATGATGAAATTGAATTAGCAACCGTTATTCATTCATCAGGAAAAGATTTACTTACTTTAATTAATGACATACTAGATTTATCTAAAGTAGAAGCCGGAAAACTAGATGTCATTTTTGAAGCAACAAATATAAGTGATATGGCAGCAAGTATGCAGCAAAACTTTTTACATATCGCTGCACAAAAAAATGTTGAATTTACTGTTGAAAACAGTAACACCATTCCTGATCTGTTTTATACAGATGCAAAGCGGATTGAGCAAATTATTAAAAACTTATTATCCAATGCATTTAAATTCACGGAAAAAGGATCTGTTTCTTTACATTTCGATTCGATAGAAACAAGCAATTTAAGTGATGATATGCAGTCTATAAGTAAAGATTGGATTACAATTTCAGTAAAAGATACTGGTATTGGTATCGCTAAAGAACAGCATCAACTTATTTTCGAAGCCTTTCAACAGGCTGATGGCGCAACGATTCGGAAGTATGGTGGTACAGGATTAGGATTATCTATTTGTAAAGAGTTTGCTAGACTATTAGGTGGTTGGATTACGTTAGAAAGTCATGTAGGAGAAGGTAGTACTTTCACCGTATATATTCCTAACCTTCCAAATGGATTAACTGATATACAGTTATCCAATTTAGAAGTTGCAGCGACGATAGAAGAGGTTATCCCTGCTGAAGTTGTTGAGGAAACTATCGTTATCCCAGAAGCAAATAACGTCTTCCAAGAGAAAACTATTTTAATTGTCGATGATGATCATCGAAATATATTTGCATTACAAAATGCATTAAAAAAACAACATGCCAACATCATTACTGCACAAAACGGCCTAGAGTGTTTAGAAATACTAAAAAACAATACAAGTATCGACCTTATTTTAATGGATATTATGATGCCAAATATGGACGGTTATGAAACGATGGAAAATATCCGAATGAACTTAGGGTTACATGAAATACCTATTATTGCATTAACTGCTAAAGCAATGCCAAATGATAAGGAAAAATGTTTATCTGCTGGCGCTTCAGATTATATAAGTAAACCATTAAATTTACATCAACTCTATTCGGTAATGAGTGTATGGTTAATAAAATAAGTGAGGTTTCGTTTCAGTGGAAAATAAGTATTATAATTTTGATCCATCAGTAGATACGGATAAGCGCACGAACTTAGAAATTGACTTACTATTAGAAGCGGTATTTAAACTATCAGGATTTGATTTTCGCCAATATGCTCGCACATCTATTTATAGAAGAATTTGTAATCGAATGCAGATTTCTAATATCCCTACCATTTCAAAGTTAATTGAAAAAGTAATTCATGAGGAAGGGGTTTTAGAACAGTTATTAAATGATTTCTCGATCAATGTAACTGAGATGTTCCGTAACCCTATCTTTTTTAAGGCGCTAAGAGAGCATGTTATTCCTGAATTAAGAAAGCATCCTGAAATTAGAATTTGGCATGCTGGATGCGCAACTGGTGAAGAAGTATTATCCATGTCCATCTTACTTCACGAAGAAGGGTTAAGTGAAAAAGCTGTTATTTATGCAACGGATATGAATACAGATGTGTTAGAAAAAGCAAAACAAGGAATTCTTCCATTAAATAAAATGCAAACTTATACGAAAAATTATTTACAAGCTGGCGGTACACAAGCATTTTCTAACTATTATTCAACGGATAGTCGTTTTGCTTATTTTAATCCTTCACTGTTACAAAACATTATTTTTGCACAACATAATTTAGTAACCGATCAATCTTTTAACGAATTTCATATTATACTTTGCCGTAACGTTTTAATTTACTTTACAAGTAAACTTCAAAACCAAGTACAGCAACTCTTTTATGAAAGTTTAAGTCACAATGGATTCCTATGTTTAGGGAATAAAGAAACTCTTCGTTTCTCGGATATCATGCCGCATTATACGCAATTTAATCCACACGAACAAATCTATCAAAAAATACAATAAAAGCGTATGAAATCCTCTATTTGGATTTCATACGCTTTTTATTTCGCATTCGTTTGTATCATAATGAGACACATATCATCTGATTGTGCTTCCTTCTGTTCTTCCTTGTAAAACCCTTCTATCTCTTCTTCTAGCTCTCCCCATTTTCTCTCTGTAAAAGTACGTAATTTCTCTTCAGCCTCAAATTCATCATTTGCAATTGCTTCAAGAACACCGTCTGTAAACAATACGATTTGAGCATTTTTCTCAAAAGGTATAACTGTCTTTTCAACTTTTATTTCATCAAAAAAACCTACCGCACAACTCCCGCGATTTAGTTCAACTACATTTGTTTCATCAACTAAAACATATCCAGAAGGATGTCCTGCATTTACATATTCAATTGTTCTCTTTTCTGTATCCACTACTAAGTATATCGCTGTAAAATAATATGGAATGTTGTCATTCTCATTATGTAAAAGAGTCATATATTTATTTAAGTCTTTAATGACAAGTTCTGGATCGATTAAACATTTAATCGTTTCACGTAATACAGACGAAATGAACATGCAAACTAAGGAAGCAGATACACCATGTCCCATCACATCTAATAATATAATACCGTAGCGGTTTTCATCGATTTTATACCAGTAATACATATCTCCAGCTAGTTTAAATGAAGGTAAGTAACTTGCTTCAATTTTTATATGATCTTCTCTTAATGGGCTACTTAATAAATTTCTTTGTACTTGCGTGGCTAAATCTAGTTCATTCCGAAGATTCTCTTCCTGTTCTTTATGCCAATTTAATTCCGACTTCAAGCGTAATGCTACACGCATACGCGCTAACAATTCAACTTTATTTATTGGTTTCGTAATATAATCCATTGCACCTATATCAAGCGCTTCAGCTAATTTATTCGCATCTTCTAAAGCTGTTACAAAAATAATAGGAATATCTTTAAACTTCTCCTCTTTTTGTAATCGCCTACAAACTTCAAGTCCATCAATTTCAGGCATCATAATATCTAATAATATTAAATCAATTTCATTATGCCTGGAAGAATCTTTTCCAAACTGGATGTATTCGAAAAGCTCTTGTGCAGAATTCAGCGATACAAGATCCTGATATCCGGCTTGTTTTAAAATTTTTTCAATTACAAAGATGTTAACCGGATTATCATCTACAATTAAAATGGACACAAGTGATTTCCCCTTTTCTTATATAAAATATAAATCGATTATCATTTTCTATTTTTCTAGTATTACATACTCAGTTACAAAATAAAAATTTCCTACTCATACCTATTTTTTATACAGCAAAAGAACAAACCCCCAGAAATGAGAGTTTGTTCTTTCACTCTATAAATTATTTCTACTTTTAATTTAGCACCATTGCTTTGTCATTTAAAAGACGATCCAATTCTTCCATATGATTGGTTTCATCTGCAATCATATCTTCTAACTTTACAACTAACTCTGTCATATTTAATTTCGCTGCCTGCTCTTTTCGCTTTTCATAGCGCTTAATTGTTTCATATTCTGATTGTCTAGCGTATTCTAACATTTCTCTAACATCTTCTGCTTGTTTCACTCGTAAAGGGATCGTAGTAGGTGTACCACCTAGCGTCTTAATTTTCTCCGCTAAATATAGGGCATGTCCTTGTTCATCACTAATTTCAGATTCAAAGAAAGGTTTTAACACTTGTCTATATATACCAGAAACTGTAGCTGCATTATGGTTATACATAATAATTGCTGAGTATTCTCCTGCTAAATCTTCATTCAATCCTTCGATTAGTTCTTTCACATCGTGTGACATTTCATATCTCCTCCTATACTTAATAAGTACCCCTTTTCTCATGTTTTAAACATCATTATTTAAAATTTGTTATGTATCTAAAAACGCTGCTTGCTTCAATTTACTTATTGCTTGTCTTTTAATACGAGAAACGTGCATTTGTGAAATACCTAACTGTTCCCCTGTATCTTTTTGATTTAAATTTTCTTCAAATATATAATGAATAACACTCTTTTCCATTTCATTTAATACGTTAAAAATATCCTTTAAAACGAGACGCCTTTCTGTCTCTTCATATCCTTGCTCTACTTCACCTACAGATTCAATTCTCGCTACCGAACTGCCATCAGATGCATTTTCAACTACATCATCTAAGGAAGATACTCGATAATTATTTTTCGCATCCATAATTTCTAGCACTTCCTCTTCGGATAGTCCTAAATGATCCGCAATCTCTATAATCTTCGGTGAACGTTGCAGGTGATCTGTTAACTCCTCTATCGCAAGTTTAATTTTCCCGCCTAAATCTTTAATTCGCCTTGGAACGTGAATGCCCCAAGTTTTATCACGTAAATACTTCTTTATTTCGCCTACTATTGTAGGTATTGCAAAAGGCTCAAAGGCATTCCCTATCGAATAATCATACCTTCTTATTGCGCCTAAGAGCCCTAACATTCCCACCTGTATAATATCCTCATGCATTGGCCCGCCTTTTGAATAGCGATATGCAATGGAATATACGAGATTTTTATAATGCTCAACTAACCTTTCCTGCGCTTCATTACATTGGTTTTGTTGGAATTCTGCAATTAGTTTAATAACGTCTTCCTTAGTAAGATTCGTAGGTTGAGATTGGATTTCCATCATTCTCCACCTGCTCTCTTTGTATATATTTTGTCATTAAAACTGTCATGCCCTCATCATGCATGATTTGTATATCATCCATTAACGTATTGATTAAATATAAACCTAAACCATTTTCCGGCAAATGTTCTACTGGTTTACTAATATCATAGGGACCAACCTTCCTCTTTAAGTTATTAAAATCAAAGCTAACCCCATTATCCGCAACCATAATTTCTAATCGATCTTCATATAGCCCAAAGACAATTGCAATTTCTCCAACGTCTTCTTTGTATGCATGTTGTACAATATTTGTACATGCTTCACTAATAGCAATTTTCATATCTTCTATATCGTCATAAGCAAAGCCCATTCGATTTGCAACACCAGCCATCGTTAAACGAATAATAGCCACATATTCTGCCTTTGCAGGAATTTTCATTTCTATCTTTTCAAATCTCTCCATCATCCCTAGTCACCTTCTTTCTACTTTTTCAAAATCGGAATTCAAATTTAATATTTCTGTTAACCCTGTAATATCAAATAATCTTTTTAACCTTTTAGATACACCAATAAACTCTAGTTTTCCATCATTTTTCTTAACTGCTTTTAATAGTGCTATAAAAACACCTAAACCGGTACTATCCATATAATCTACGTTATGAAAATCTACTACAATATGAGCCTCTTTTTCACTTGCAATAGGCATGATCTTATTTTTCAAATCTGATGCTGTATATGCATCAATTTCACCATTAAGTTGTACCGTATAACCCACATCATTTTGTAAAATATTTACTGCCAAATTCATCATTTCCGCCCCCTTATCTCAAACTACTACTATCTTAATTACCCATAAAAATTAACTTTAAACATATTTTTTATTTTTATTATAAATAAATTTTCCACACCTTTCTCAGCTTAACACTAAAAAAATAATACCAAATGTTTAAACTTTATAAATTTGTGTATGTATAATGTATAAACATTATTTTTAGGGGGATCTATCTATGGAAGAGCACAGCTTTAAAAAAGGAGATTTTGTTCAATTTTCCTATCGACACGATCATGCTACAAAATTAGTTGGTTCCATTATTAACATACTAACGAATACAATTGTAGTGGATATAGGTAATAGCGAGGACTTATCTCATATAGAGCCACGGCAGGTCGTAAGAATAAATAATTGTGAAAAAGTAACGATGGTTTAATACATAATAAAAAGTATTATTTCAATGAGCGGGGGCCTTCATCCCCCGCTCATTCCTATGCAGATTACATTAAAAAAGCATCCAAATTAGTTTAATTGGATGCTTTTTTATGTATATTTATCAGTTCATTCACTTTATAGCTATATATAATAAACTTAAGATTACTATTCATTATCATACTTACGCTTTCCGCAACATTCTAGAGAAAAATGTTACGATTAAAATAAAGACGATTGCACCTAGTAACGCTGGAAGAATAAAAATGCCTCCCCATTCAGGACCCCAATGACCAAATAATGCACTACCAACCCAAGATCCGATTAAACCAGCAATTACATTACCAACTATACCTAAAGGAAAGTCTTTTCCCGTAATCATCCCAGCTAACGCACCAATAAGTCCACCTACAATACACGTAATAATAAGTCCCACAATTAACCCTCCTATATTCGTTTTATATTGTATTTATCAAGCTTTGGTATGTAACCAAAGCTTGATAAACATGTATTACTCTTTATTATCCAACCCATCACTTATCTTTTGTTTCACTTTTCCGACTTTTCCTTTTATCGTTCCCTTCGTCTTCTCCCACTTCCCTTCATTTTTCAACTTTCTATCTTCTGTAACTTCACCAATTCCTTCTTTTACTTGTCCCTTTGTCTTTTCCACTTTACCAGTAATTTGTTCTTTTAGTCCGCTCTCGCTCATATTTTCCATCTCCTTTTCGTAATAGATTTATAGATATAAAGGGTACAAATTTAAATAGAATACATGCATCTTCTTTCGTGTAACCATTCACCGACTCTTTCTAAATCTTTAACGAATAACAAGATTTTCCCTTCATCTAGCTTTTCTTCGTAGAAGTTTGCTTCTTCCTCATTAAGCCCTAACTCCTGCATCTTATTTCTTAACTGATCTCCCGTTTTTTGAAAGACGTTAATAATACTTGTCCCAAGTCCCTCCTCTTGTATACCAATTTTATTCAAGTCTGCATTGTCTGCGATTCTATCTGTCCTTTCTTTCTCGTGTGTTAATACGTAAATATCTTTTTGGTCTATCCCTTTCTTCACTAGATCATTCGCCGCATTCATGACCTCTTTCTCCGTAATAAATTCATATACAAAAGGTTTACTATACTTCGTTTCCATCTTTAACTTCCTCCTTTAAAATGAATTATTTGTTATATTATATGTAGTACACCTATTTTCGAAATGTTAAACATAAAATATGAAAAAAGTTATGTGAATTTTGATTTTAATAGAAAATGAACAACATCATTTACCACTTTAAAACATCTTCTCCTTACAATAACTACCTAAATTAACAGAAAATTGTTATAATTAAACGTGAGGAGGGATACTATGAAAAAAATTATATCTATATGCGCTCTAACCGCTCTATCTTTCACTTTAATAGGCTGTGCCAGTACCTCAGCTACAGACAAATCTCCACAAGCTAAACAAGAACAGAAACAAAATGCCTTTCAATTAAATTCCGCAAATATTACAGATATCGAAATACTTCAGACAACCAATAATACTACTTCTAAATCTCAAACAGATAATGAAGAAATGATACAATCTATCGTTTCAGCAGTTCAAAATGGAACACCTAAAACAATCACTTTAGATCAAAAAAAGAGAGAATCTGCACATTCTACTATTACCGTTACATATAAAGATGACGCAAAAGAAGAGTTTCTTGTGTGGGTTGATAATAAGGAACAAATTACGATTGCTAAAGATGAGAAAAAAGATAAAGTTGAAGGTGTAACGGTGAACATTAAAAATACTAAAATGATGAAAGATTTTTTTAAAATGTAAAAAGGATCTCCTTTAAGGAAATCCTTTTTCTCTTCATACAGCTATTAAGTTCTACTCCTTATCATTCAAAGCAAAACTATTAATTATAACGTTTATTTACGCTGTAGTTATATACCTATTGTTGCTATTGCAGAAAAGGACAACAAGCTGGACAACCTAGATTTCAAACTGTAAGATTAGATGTTGGTGAAATCGGGCAGCAAAGTATATTAGAAAATAGGTGTTAATTTTGAAAATCAATAAAAAATTTGAACCAATCATTTTTAATCTCTTTATGATTTTAGGTATATCTAGTATTATCTCTTTCGTCATGGTTTCAATGAATGTTGGGTATACAGCTTTATTTCTCAAATCATGGCTGAAAACATGGGCAATTGCTTTCGTGCTTGCATTTTTAGCTTCTAAATTACTACCCTTTGTAGTGAAAAGGATAATGAAAATATTCATATTTGTTGAGAAGGATGCTTAAAAATAAAGTGATGTACTATTCTAGTTCATTTAAATTAAAAGAAATAATCATCACAAAACTTAACCTAGTAAAATGTTTTAACTCAAAGAAAAGTACTTGAAAAGTTGTCTTTTCTTTATATGTTAAAAAAGCTCGCCTATTTCCGTAGGCGGGCTTTATCTTTATTACACAATAAGAAAGTATACTCTCTTTTTCACTGAAATTTTATGTAATTGTACATATTCATGAACATAAATGTATTGATGAGTTTTATCTACATACGCATGGCATTAATCTATTGAAAATTTATCTTCTTTAATTTTAGAAAAAAGAAAAGACACCCTACGGTGCCTTTCTCTGACTTGAACCATCTTAATTTTAATAATATGTATTGGACTCCCATCCAACTATTATTTTACCACATTAAATTGTTTTGTTTATTGAGAAATACAATAGTTTTTTTAGGCTGGTCTTCCGTATTAGATCTTTTTGTAGTTCATGCAGCGATTAACAAGAGAACAAGCTATTAATTAAAGGGAAAAACACATGCTAAGCCGGTGTAACATACCAATAAAATTTATACTTTCTATCATCTTCTCTCTTCATACAACCGATTTGCTTTATACGAGCAAACTAAATACATAACAATTGCTGCAGGGATAAATAACCATGCTAAGCCTCTCATCAATGCAAATGGTGTTTCAAATAAGAATGACCATAGAAATGATACACCTTGCTTATCCCATAGACCTGGCGTAAAATATAGTTCTTTCGGATTTGCAAGTGCTCCTAAATGAATCGTGTCATTAAACATAAATAGGATTAATATCGGAATAGAGCACATAGCTAATTCTAAAAATGTTTTAGATAGGCGTTTATACTTCCCTGCTCGTGACATTTGATCTGAAAAAATATCATCTTCACTTTCCTCATCTACCCTTTTAAAATAGTGCGTACCTGACCACCAATTACCAGCTATATGCTCCCAGCCACTATCTTCAAATAATGTGCAGTAATTAATAAATTCACTTTTTCTACTAAATACTCTATGATCTATTCTAATCGTTGCATCTTCTGGTTCTGTATATCTAAATGTATAACCAAATGTATTGCTTTCTAGTTGGTAGCCTTTCCAAGCCATCTCTTCTAACCATTTTTCCTCTTTCTCAAAGTCTAAAAAGAATTTCAATCTCCACATCATCGTTTCCCCCTAACTATACATGTAATAAACTTTTTGTAACCTCAATAATGTGCTGCATTCTCATAAAGTCTAAGTGCAATACTTCTTTCCCACGTTCCGTAATGACATACACTTTTCTTCGTTTATCTTCACTTTTTACCGATTCTATTAACCCTTGTTTTAATAAATTTTCAACCGCACCATACAATGTACCCGCTGCGATCTTTACTTGTTGATTACTTAATTCCTCCACCTTTTGCATAATTAAATATCCATGAGCTGGCTCTAATAACGCTAAAAGAACGTAATACGTTGTTTCCGTTAATGGTAAATTTTTATCTCTATTCATAAAGCCCTCCAATGTAACGATAAATATATAGCTAAACTATATAGTTCAACTGTATATTTTGATTTTATACAGTTAGACTGTATATGTCAAATTAAGTTATAAAAAACAACCTAGATCCAACATGGGATCTAGGTTGCTTTTTACATAAACGTAATCGTCACTAAAGAATATCCTTCTTTCGCATTATATGGCTCAGCTTTATAAGAAACACGGCTTGCTCCTTGCGGATAACCGATTTCTCCAATTACTTTTTTTACATCTTGCAATGCACCATCCATTGATTGTTTATAAAGAATTTCAATCTTTGGTGACTTTTCGTTATAACGTTGCTGCATTTTATTTTTGAATTCATTATAGTTATTTGCAAGGTATTCATTTCCTAAATAGTTTAGCTTTGTATCTTTTAATATTTGCTGATATGCAGGAGTTTTCGTACCACCTGCCGCAATTTTATTTGTTAATGTACTATAATAATTTGTTGTAGCTTGCGGATAGTCCCCGCGGTTCCACTCATGATTTCTTGCGATTTGCTCATCTGATAAGTTGAAATAAGAATATGTTACGCGGCCTTGTTCATCTGGCACAGGATCATCGAATGTTGTATCAAGGTGATACCATTTGTTTTCGATTTTCACTAAGTTCCAAGCATGAGGCTGTCCGTCTCCAGTTCCTACTACAAAATGATTCTCAATTCCAGCTTCTTTTAATAATTGATAGGTTAATAGTGCGTAACCTTGGCAAACCGCAGAACGATTTACAAGTGCTTCATATGCTGTGTAAGCTTTATAAGACGTATCATAAGAAACGTGTTTTACGACATAATCATGAATCGCTTTCACTTTTTCGTGATCATCCATTCCAGCTTGCGTAATGGATGAAACGATTGCCTTCGCTTGCTTCATTACATATTCCGTTTGTTCTTTCGTTTCGCGATATGTAATTTTCAGTGTAAACGTATAATTACCAGGTGATCCAGAAAGTCCATATGAAACATTCGATCTATTATAATTCGTATACTCATTTTTACTTGCCACTTCTTTATAGGCGTTAAAAAGTGTATTCATCACTTCTTTTGTATTACTGTTTGTCGTTTTATACGGAAGTGTAATATTCGTTTCGTACGTATTAATACGCTTCTGTACTTCATCTTTAAATGCTGCTAATAATGCCGCATCTCCTGTATCTTGCACCGCAACCGCAGGCTTTTTATATTGCAAGGCATTATATAAAAACTGTGCATACTGTTCACGCGTTACCGTTTTAGCAGGTTCAAATTTCCCGTCGCCTGTCCCAGATGCAATCCCGTTTGACTGCACCGCACTAATCGCACCTTCTGCCCAAAAACCATTCGGAACATCATTAAATGTATGCTTTTGCTTAGCTGAAACTTGAAAAGCATTTTTGATAATTTGCGCCATTTCTGCACGGCTAACAGAATCTTTCGGTCTAAACCCTCCGTTTCCATCCCCGTTAAAAATTCCTAATTTCGTTAACGTTAACACCTCTTCTGGAAACAATGTAGATCCTGCGCGAATATCTCGATATGGATTGTTTAAAGTAGATCCATCTTGTAATACGTAACGAGCACCGTCATTACTAAACGTACCACCTTGCTTATTCGGTAACAGCGCACGATAAATTAAAGCAGCAACTTGCTCTCTCGTCGCAACATCACCGAAACCAAACTTCCCATTTCCATAACCGGAAATAATATTTTTACTCGATAAATCTTTAATCGCCGGATACGACCAATGCGACGTAGGCACATCAGAAAAAATACTTACCTCAGCTGCTCTCACATCACTACCATTTGTATATAGTAAAGCACCACCTATAAGTGATAATGATGTAATTGATTTTAGTAGTTTTGTGTACATAATTCCTTCTCCCAATATCGTTTCTATTTATGTTATTTTTTGTCGAAAAATCTAAAAGAATATGACAAAACATATTATACAATTAAAACTTTTTGAAGGATATACTAAGTTTTGAAATATGCAAAAACTCATATTGTTATAGGAATTCATAGTGATATTATGTTGTTTTACTTGTGAATATACAAATAAAAAAGAAGATACCACATACAAACAACCCAAGTTCCTCATTGAAACTTGGGCTATTTTTCGTTCTAGTGCAACACCATAAGAGCCCTGGAAGTAGTACTAGCCTAAACTTAGCCATACTTCCAATATTAATTTAATAAAGGTTTTCACTAGAACCTTATTTATTATTTAACTGCCTCTACTTGTTTTGCTAATTCTCTTCCAAGGAATATAGCAAGCTCTAGCATACCAAATTGATTCGCTACAGACTCTGCATCAGAATTATAGTTTGTGTTTGTATTAATATCATACGTATAAATTGTTCCATCCAAACTGCGAATAAATTCGATACCAGCAACAGTTATTTCAAAAATTCTTTGTACTGTTCAATAATTCGCTCGTGGAAGTCTGATATAATTTCAAATTTTGTTGGTACTTCTTTCTCTCTTCTCCTCGGGCTATTGATAGAGAAAAGGCATTCTTATAAATGCCTTTTCTCTCTCTTATATATGCTCTTCTTAATTTAGTTTGTGATAAACCACTGGACTTTTAATTATGAAAAAGTACCAATAACAAAAAAAGTTAAAAATAATGATACATATCCAAGATACATAAAACGTTTATCGTGTGTTTTAAAATATAACGTAATACACAGTAAAGTGACCAGTAAAAAAACTGCTGTAGACACTATGAACATGACTGTTCCTCCTAAAAAGCTAATTTATTATTCTTTGTCAGTTAAGTATATCTAATTTTTCTAATATTAATGAAAGAATATTTCTTTGATCTACTACAATTGCAGCTTTTCCAGTAGAACCTGATCGCAACTTCTTTTTCCCTTTATTTTCAATTGTTCCTTCTACAACAAAGAATGTAGTGTCTTTATTCTTGCTAATAATAGGGTCATGATAGATTTGAACTACACTTCCATAATAAGTTTCCGTCGTTTCCACTTCAAAAGTATATTTAATTTTATCGCCCGATTTAATTTTATTAATCTCTTCTGAATTAATATATAATAATACCCTATTCGCATTTTCATCAGGTGATATTGATAATACCTCTTTATCTTGTTCAATCGTGTCCCCTACTTTAATACGATTCGGCATTTCAATTACACCATCTTTCGGTGCAATAATTACAGTTTGTTCATAGCTCAAATTCATATTATTGATATCTTGTTGCAACAAAAACAATTGTTTTTTCTTTTCATCAATCTCCTTCGAAATATCCGAGACTTTAGAAGTTCTAAGACTTTCAACAGAATCTTGGACATTAGACTCTTGAGTTCTTATATTCTCATTGATAACCTTTTTCTCCAATGCTATTTCCTGGGTTCTATTTTTTATTTGCTCTTGTTTTATTAAAATACTCTTTAGATTTCCCTCAATCTGAGAATCTAATTGATTCACCTTATTCATATTTGTTTCAGTTTCTTGATTAATATTTTCATCCTTAATAATCTTATTTTGTTTAAGAAATCCCTCTTTTTCAATTTTCAAGATATTATTTTGATTTTTTATAGCTTCAATTTCAAATTCCAGATTATTTATAACCTCATCTTTTACATGATTTAGGCCTTGAAGGCGAAAGTTAAAATCAGCAATCTTATTTTTATTTTCATTATTTAATAAGTCTTTTTGCTTTAAATAGCTATCTAATTCATTTTTAATACTTCCTTCAACATCTACAGGCAATTTTGATTGATTCTTTTCAATAACATCTTTAAGAATGTTTAAATCCTTAATTTCCGCATCCAATTTATCTCTATTTTCTTCTAAGTGTTTTTTTTCCTGCTCTAACTGTTTATTAGTTATACCTATTAAAGGATCTCCCCTATGTACTTTTTCGCCTTGTTTAATCTTAATATCATTAATTTCTCCTGATATTTTTGGTTTAACAGCTACTGCAGCCGTAGAAGATTGGATAGTAGCAGACCCTTTAGTTGAGATATCTATTTTACTAAAATAAGACCAAATCAAAGCACTAACTATTATAGCTAGTACTAGATAGATAAATAGCTTAATAAATTTCGGGGGATTTTTCTCAAGCATTTCAACGCTATCAGTCAGCTCTGTTATGTCTCTTATTGGTTGTGACATTTATGTATACTCCTCTTATACTCCTTTTTATCGGGTGATCTCTAATAATTCTTGTGGTAGCTGATTATTCCACAACACTCTATATAAACCATCTTTATTTATTAATTCTCCATGCTTGCCTTCCTCAACAATTTCTCCTTTGCTCATTACAAATATGTTATCACAATGCATAATTGTACTTAATCGATGAGCAATTGTTATGGTTGTTAGTTTACCTGCTCTATATTCCTTTAAGTTTTCAATTATTTTCTTCTCACTAGTCGAATCCAGATGACTTGTAGCCTCATCTAAAATAAGTACGTCTGCTTCTTTTAATAGAGCACGGGCAATTGATAACCGTTGCCGTTGACCACCAGATACATTAGAAGCATTTTCTTCTAATAATGTGTCATATCGGAGTGGCAAGGAACTAATGAATTCATGGGCATCGGCCAATATACATGCCTCTATTATTTTGTCCATTGTTACCTCTCTATTCAAACCAAATACCAAATTATCAAAAATACTACCACTAAAGAAAAAAGATTCCTGAGCAACATAAGCTATTTTATTTCTTAAACCTGTCCTATTCATATCTTTAATATGATAGTTATCATAATAAATGTTACCTTCGTTTACGTCATAATATCTCATTAATAATTTAGCAATTGTTGTTTTACCTGAACCACTTTCCCCTACAAACCCAACACTATATCCAATTGGGATTTCAAAACTTAAATTATTAAATATATTTTGCCTAGTTCCATATTTAAAAGTTATATTATCCAATCTAATTTTGTGATGAAAAGAAGTAGGTGAAAGTTTTTTATCTTCTTGATCATTTTTTTCTAAATCTAAATCTAAAATCTCAGTCAATCTTTTTGAAGCAACAAAAGCAGATTGTAATGTCGGCTGTAAATCTACTAGGTTTTTTATAGGATCTAAGAAATACACCAATAGTGCATTATATGCAACTAGCTGACCTATTGTCATTTCCCCGTTTAATATAGCAATAGCTCCAACCCATAAAATTACAACACCCCCTACTAATTCCACAATTGTTTTAATAGATTCTTGACTATTTGTAATTAGAAACCGTTTAAAGAATTTCTGCAAAAGACTTATCAATCTTTTTTCAGTTTGGAATTCTGCTTCTTTTTCAGCATTATAGGATTTTATTGTTGATATCCCATTTAGCGATTCTACAATATAAGAAGTTAATTCAGCATTACTTTCCATTTCTTGACGATTAATTTTTTCATAAGAGCTTTGAAACATCCAAATAATAAGGATGTATATAGGTACGTGTAATGCTGTAATGAAAAATAAAGTAGAACTTTGTGTATACAACAAAATAGAGCCAGCTATTACCATGATCGTATCAATCATCACAGTTAAAGTTGTTGTCGCAAGTGCCTCCCTAATTTTAGCAGCATCTTGGAACCTCGAAATAATTTCACCAACTTTTCTTGTTTCAAAAAAGTTCATAGGCAAGGATAAAACATGTTTATAATAACCAAACATTAACTTTATATCTAACCGACGACTCAAATATAAAATTAAATGCGACCTAAACAACTCTAAAAGAACTTTAAAAATGTATAATACGATGATCCCAATAGAAAGATATGTTAGCGTATGCTTTAAATTCTCAGTAACAATATTATCAATTACAATTTTGAAATAAAAAGCACCCAAAACTCCAAATATGGTTATTAAAATTGATGAAAGAAAAATAGGAATTAAGAGACTTTGTTGATTTTTTAAAAGAAACATAAATCTACTGAATGTATTTTTCTCTTCATCTCTTGATTGAAAAGATTCATTAGGTATTAAAAGAACTAAAACGCCTGTCCAAATCTCATTAAATTCTTTAATATCATATTTAATAATCCCTTCTCCAGGATCAGCAACAATCACTTTACCCTTTTTGGTGATTTCTAAAATAACAACATAATGTAATAACTTCCCATCAATTATGACATGTGCAATAGCGGGTAATGGGATCTCTTTTAAAGATTCTACATTTCCCCTTACTCCTTTGGCCGAAAAACCTAACTTTTCAGCCGCTTGAATTAAACCATAAACATTCGTTCCATTTCTATCAGTTCCAGCATATTCTCTGATTTTGGAGATCGGTATATGTAATCCATAATGTTTAGATACAGTAGAAATACATGCTGCACCGCAATCTTTAATATCGTGTTGTCTCACCCAATGATATTTTTTAAATAAAGACATACTTATTTAAACAACCTCTCATATTTAACTTTTAAATACATTCTCTCCCACATATGTTAATAAACACAGGAGTTTCAAACTTATTGTACTTAAAGATAACAATAAAATTTGTTAGCCTTTCAAAAATTCCATATCGAAAGGCTTTTTATAAAGAAGAAAAGATTGTACTATTAAGCGCATACAATCTTTTCCTCTTTATAAAAATGTTTATTTTTTCTTCTTTTTCTTTTTTGCTTGACTCTCTTCGTAAGCATCCCACAGTCCAGCACCAGCTCCAACAACTAGTAAGCCACCTGCTACTATTACAGGACCAAGTCCACCATTTGTATCGTACAACTCTTCTTCAGTTAGACTTTTGTACTTTTCTAAAGTAATCGTTTTCATTTTAAGCACTCCTTACTACCTATTATTTGAAAATCTTTTTACCAACCCATTTTCCGCCTACATAACCTGCTCCAACAACTCCAGCTCCAGCTGTTATTGCACCAGCTACTTTTGTAAAACCAGCAACTCCAGCAATTGCTAAAGGAACCACTCCACCATCAATGTTTTTTAATTCCTCATTACTTAATACTGCTAAATTAGGCATTTCTTTTTTTAATACTGAATTCATAATAATATCTCCTATTCTTAATTTAATTATATTACATTTAAGCAATATGAATTTTATATTAATACACCTTCTAATAAAAATCTACACTTTTTTGAAAAAATTCTTTTTTCTTGATTAAATTACATTATTTTACTTTAGAATACGACAGAACCCACCCACTTACCTACAATGTAACCAATATAAATAAGCAGAGCTCCTGTTAAGATATAAAAACAAGATTTAAAATACATACTCCTTTCAATCGCATCACCAATTTGATGAAACATGTTTGACATAAAGAAAACACCACCTTTTTATAATTATTAGAGTAGAACACACAGAGATGTTATCAGAAAACAACTTATCAACACAATACTTATTGGAATAATTATATATAAAATAATAACAGCGTTCACAAAAACTTAAAATTTATGAAATGAATTACTCTATAGTTAATATTTAGAATTCAAAAGGTTTATTAGGTAAAAAAACACGTTATATTACAACTAATTATTTCTATTTAATAAATCCCCTAACCCTTATGATAACGCTTGAGCATATCTTTCTATAAAGTTGAGGAATAATAGGCTTATTAAATGATGTATCATCTCACTAATTCAGTTAACGTAATTTTCTAAAAATAACTGATTGTTATATAATGGAATTAAGCCGTAATCAATATGCTTTCCCCGTTATGAATAATGAAATAATTTATGTATCCCTTGTATTCGCTTTAACAAAAAAGAACTTGTCGTGATTTCCACAAGTTCTTTTTGCTTTTTTTATGGAGAATCAGTTTAAAAACTAAAAATAAAAGAACCTCAATAAATGAGGTTCAAAAAATCCGCTATTTTAAATTACCTTCGTAAAAAGCAACTCCATGTTGAACATGCTTTAAATACCATGTAATCGTCCCGCCACAAACATTTTCAGTAAAACTATTAGCATATACTCCATTTGAGTAATACAGAGTTCTTTTGAATTTACCATTAGAATACTCATAAGGAATTGAGCATGCTGTTTGCTTCGGAGAACTCACAGCTTTTTGCGTATCAGCTGAAGCCGCCCCAATTCCTCCTGTTAATGCAATACCAGTTGCCAATAGCCCTACTACTAATTTCTTGAACATAATAAATCCCCCTTTAATAGTTTTTATAACTTACAACTTAAATGTATCACTTTTGTAATTTATGTAAATATCTTGAATATGTAGAAATATTTATTTAATTTTTGGTGATATTAGGATTTTATTTTATCAAATGAAAAATAGAGGGATTTAGAGAAGTATGTAACAATGCATAATAAATCAATCAGATATTATGATATACTCACAAAGAACTGATACAAAATTTCTTTAGATTGGAAAACTAAAGTCTTATCTACCTAAAAGGAAGGCGCCTAATGGCGTCTTTTCTTTATTTTCAAAAGGACCTGCTCAATTCATTTTTTAAAACATAAGGTAAAGTGAACCCATTAAAATCCATGGAATGAACCCTAGTTTTACCCTTTTATCTAAAGGAGGCACTATTGTTATGGGATATGGTGGTAGTTGCGGCGAAGGCTGCGGTTTCGCTGGAGGATTTGCTTTATTAGTTGTATTATTTATTCTATTAATCATTATCGGATGTAGTTGTTTCTGCTAAAAAACTATTAGAAAAGGTACCTATATGGGTACCTTTTCTTTATGTGCCTTATTCATGATCTAGTTCCAAATTTTTATTACGATTAGATTTTGGGGGTTCATTTTTCGTATTCATCATACCCCAAATAAGAATCGATTTCAGACATGTGTTTTTAACGAAAAGAATTCGGAACCATTCTTTCCCACAAAGGAAATACCTTTTTGAAAACCTCTACCATGGAAGGATCAAATTGTGTACCAGATCCTTCTATAATACGTCTATAAGCTTCTTCAGGAGATAGAGCCGAACGATATGCTCTTGAAGAAGTCATTGCATCGAATGCATCTGCTATTGCAACAATTCTTGCGCATAATGGTATTTGATTTCCTTTTAGTTTTTGAGGATAGCCCTTTCCATCCCATCTTTCATGATGCGAAAGAATTATATCTTCACTACCTTTTATTAAAGATATATTTTTAAAAACTTCTAATCCTAATTGTGGGTGTGTCTTAATAAGATTATATTCTTCTTCTGTAAGAGAAGATGCTTTCTTTAGGACTTCATCCGGAATACCTATTTTTCCTATATCATGTAATAAACAAATAAAATGAAATTGTTTTAAAGAATTATCATCATATTCATTTGTTTCTTTAGCAAGAATCGTAGCATAATTGGCTACACGTTCACTATGTCCTTTCGTATATTGATCCTTTAATTCCATTATCCTCATTATCGATAAAGCTGTTTCTTTCATTTGTTTTTCATAGGATGCTTTAATTTTTTGGACTAAAAATTTCAATGAAAGAAATACAAAAAATGACGTAACAAAAATGATTAGAAACAATAATATTAATGATATTGGATAGTTAATTTCAAAATAATAAATAGCAATTAAAAATCTACATACCATACAAATAGATACCGTTAGAAGATAATGAATACTTAAAAATAAAGGTGCAGAAATTACTAAGAAGCACTCTAAATAAGGAATATGTAAAGAAGAACCTGGATCACGTATAAACATAAGATCATATGCCAAAAGATAAATAATACTAACACCAAGAAAAATATATTTTGTAAACATTTGTTTATTCATTTTTTGTAAACACTTATTACATAAAAAAAATGAAATGAAAATAAATAAAAATACGAGTTCAAATAAAAGCTTCTCTAGTGTAAAATCCTTTCCAAGAATAAAATGTTGATAAATATTATCAAACAAAAGAGTACTACAGGGAATAAATAGAAACATGTTTATCGGTTCTTTCGTTTCAATATTTTTAATCCCTTTCATCATTTTACACACCGCCAAACCTTTTCAATAAAAACATAAGTTCATATAGATATTATTAATAATATCCAAGAATAGATAATAGTGCAAAAAATACCCTTTCTCATAACCTATAAATGGGGTACCGCCATGATAGGAATGTATAAAGAGATGAATAAGATTATAGAAAAAGAAACAACCTCTACTACAATTGAAGTTGTATTTTCTTAGCTTGATAGGCATGGGGTAGCACCAACAAATAATAATTGCAACTATATTAATTTTACATTACATTAAGGTTAAATAATATTATACTAATAAAGCGCTAAATAGTAGGTGGAGAAAATGGAATTTAACGATTTGGGTATTACCATTAAAGAACTTCGAATAAAAAAAAATATATCACAATCTGAATTATGTCATGGCATATGTTCACAAAGTCAAATTAGCAAGATCGAAAAAGGTGTGATTTATCCATCTAGTATATTGTTATATCAATTATCTGAAAGACTTGGTGTTGATCCAAATAATATATTTGCACTAACTCAAAACAAAAAATTAAAATACGTACAAAATGTAAAATATGTAATGATTGATTGTACAAAGCAAAAACAATATAAAGAACTTTATGAAATAGTCAAAAAAGAGAAAAACGAAAATAATTTCCAATCAAGAGAGGATAAACAATTTCTACTATTTTATGAAGCAATTGCTATATATCGTGTGAATAACGCAACAAAATTGGCTTTAACTCTTTTAAATAATGCATTAAAACTAACTGTAACGAATGTTGATTGTTTATCAGAAAGAGAAATAGATATTATGCAGTCAATTGCTATATTATATGCGGAAAATAAAGAATATGAAAAATCTATTAATATATTAAAAAAATGTTTAAGAAATTTTGATAATTTGGATTTCCCTAAAGATAAAGAAATTAAATTAAAAATCGTTTTTAATTTAACGAAATGTTTTAATCTAATGGATCAATATGAAGAATCAATAAAATACAGTGACAAGGGCATCAAAATAGCTATTAATCTAAATACTCTCTACCTATTAGGTGAATTATACTATTTTAAAGCTTCGAATTTATTAAAACTTAAACAACCTAATGAAGAAGCTGTTGTTAATAACATGAAACAAGCATTATTTATATTTGAATTAACAGAAAAAGAACATTATATACAAATGATTAAAGAAAAACTTATTGAAATACAGAATAAAAAACACTCATAATTTCGTAAAAACTACTTACAAAGCCCACAGGAAAAATCCCTATAGTTTTTAAACTTAGCACTCTATTATTAAAATTAAAGTGGTTCAAGTCGGAAGGCACTGAACTGTACCCCGAATCATGGACACTAAAAAAAAAGCCCCATGATTGGTCTTATCCCTGTCAAGTAGACAGTATTAAAAAGACTAAGCAGCCATCGAGATTCGATATTCTATCGGAGCTCGATGGTTGAGTTGTTTTTGGAAACGTTTATAGTTATAAAAGTAAATATTTTCTTCAATCGTAGCTTCCCTCACCGTTTAAATAACTTTGAACAGCTGATAACTTTATCTCATTTGAGTATGTATTAAATGTTGTACCTTTTTTTGCCATAAAAAATCCCCTCCAAGTAATAGTGTAACATCCATGTGTATACATGGTCTTTTTCACACTGTCTACCTAAAGGGGATAATATTATAAAAGGTCTTTTCTTTTATATACTTATTAAGATTTATATTTTTTGACTGTACAAGGAATAATTACAATGTATAAATCTATAGCATAGATTGTAACCCAAATACCTTTACCTTCAGCCGCTAGCTTTTCATTCAATTGTGATAAATGCTCTGAAACTTTTCTTTTACCCCATTTTCTAGGAAACCATTGAAAAACCTTAGGAACATTATGTTTCTTGTTATACCATACATTCAATCTCCAAAAAATAAAGAAAAACAAGACAATCACTACAATACAAAAAACATCAAAATATGAAATTCCTAAAATCATATAATAATTCTCCATTTCCATTAAAGCTCGGATAATTTTTTTCTTAATTCATCCTCTGTCTCAAAACCCTTAAATAATAAATGAACAATGTGATTATGGTTAAAAAACACATTATACTCTTTTGATAAATTACCATGAAAATATGGACAAGCAACATAATCCCCTAATTTATTATCAGATTGTTATTGCTTTCTTCTATAAATTATAAGAGATTGATTAATTTCTTCTACAAAAACTACAGGAACAATAGGTAATAATTCATTTCCAATCGGTAATTTTGGTATATATTTTTTTCCATACGAAGTTCCTCCTAAATAAAAAGAATTGTTACTTTAAAAATAAAGACGTAATTTTATAAAAAATAAAACCAGTTAATGGCATAACTATACCAAAAACTAAAGATAACATCATTTTCTCTTTAAATGTAGCATCTGCTCCAAACCAAAGGGCTAATAAACTAAGAGGAACAGCAATAAGACCAAAAATAATTAAAATTTTCCTAAATATCTGTAATGAAAGCAAAAACTCTTCCTCCTTAATAAATACAACAATTTAACCTTTCTCTATGCCAAACTTTATTCCTAATCCAATACCAAGGCCGACACTTAATTCATTTTTTAATCCAAATTTAGCCTATCCATCTCATTTGAATGATTTAAAAATTCTCCAAGAATCCTATTATATCGCTCATTAGATTCAGAAACCGCATTTCTAAATTAATATGGTCATAATAAAAAAAGAGGGTGCCCACACAGCTCCCTCTTTTTTCAGGTAATTAAATATGCTCTCCATGATCCATAAACACTTGAATAGATTCACTTTGTGGTACGTCTTTTACATTAGTAAGACCAAAAGTAAAAACAGCGGATAACATCATCATTAATAAGATTGCTTTTTTCATTTTAGCGCCCTTCTTTCTATGCTCTTTTTGTCTGCATCTAAAGCGATGTGTAAATACTTGCTGGCTTTTTCGTGATTTTCTGAACCATAGAATATATTACCTAATAGATAAGCATATTCTTTTACCCAATCATATAATTCTTCGTTTTCAAAATACGAAATACCTTCCATGACCACATTTTCTAATTCTTCTTGTGGCGCATAGTTATGTACTGCTTTTAAAATTTGAAAATGATGACGATAACATACGTCACTAATCTTATAGCCATTCTCAATATATTCGTTAGCAATAGGATTGTGACCTAACTTAAAATGTTCTCTCGCTAAAAGAAACATCGTTTTAGCGTTATTTTCTAATGAGTCTTCTAAATGTTTAATTGCTAACTCTGGCATGTTCTGACTTGCGTATAAAAGTCCTAAGTTATGCTTTACTCGTTTAATTAGGCTTTCATCATTAGATTTTTGGAAGGTACCTAGTGCTGAAAGTAAATATTCCTCTGCACTTTCGAATTCATTTAGTCGAATGTGTGCCATCCCTAAAGTATTCAAACATGCTGCAGTTTTTAATTCATACCCTGGGCTAATCGAAAATACTTCATTCGCCTTCGTAGCAAATTGAACTGCTAGGATTGGTTTTAATGTGTGATAGTAATGAACTGCAAGCCAATAATTAAGTTCAGCTTTTTCAATTTCATCATGAATGTACTCTAAAAACGTTTCAGCTTTTTCAAATTGCATTCTTGCTTCACTATGGTTTGCTGTATTGATAGCATAAATTGCTTTAAATAAATGATGATAGTACTCTAAAAATGTTTCTGTAGGCTCTTGCAATGGCTCAATTTTATCCAAAATATCTTTTGAACTATCCATATCACGAATTAGCAGGTTATACCGCGCATTCAATAAAGCATAGTAGACTAATATTGTTTGGTCTTCCTGAATATTATTGATTTTCTTTGCAATCTCTTCTTTTATTTTATTAGACTGTAATACACGTTGTGAAATTATAGCTTGATACCAATCGTTTAATAATTTTGTGATTTCTTCTTTAGAAATAATGTCAACATTCATATACGCTACCCCCTTTTGTTAAATGTTACCACAACATACTTGTTTATATAAATAACTTTTTGAATATTGCAACTTGATAAACTTTTTTCGAATACTTATATTAAAAAATATTAATTTTAGATTTAATAAAGTTTCTAATAAAAGTCTACTATACATATACATGCAATCTAATCACTGTGACTCCTGGTAATAACCAAATATATACCTTATCCATTACGAAAAGGGCACTCCATATGGAAATACCCTAGTTAATCCATTATTTTTTTACTTCAGCCCACTTATAATTAAATTCTGCACCGAAATCATTTGTTACAATTTCCTTGAGAGAAGAACGGTGCAAGTACGATCTACCTTGTTGATAGAAAGGAACTACTGCCCCATCACTTAGTAAAATCTGTTAAGCCACTTTGCGCTATATGTAATTAATATAAAGGTTATATTAATTACTCAAACACTCTTAGTTATGAATATACTTAGGAACCGTTACTAAAACTAGTGGTTATGCTTCTAATAGTGAATTCACAGTATACGGGGTTAATTTCGGTGGTGGAAAAGTATACTCAGAAAGCAGGAATTTCAAAGAGTATAGAGTGAAAAGACAATATTATATGCATTTTGATGTATATAATGGAGCTGGTCAAAAAATAGATTCATTTGAGACCACTCACACGGAAACTACAATTGAATATGAGAGAGCTTAAAACAAGAGAGTGTCTTTTATAGACACTCTTATTGCATTGCTATTGAAAGTGAAAATAAGTTATTTAATAGATGAATAGAAACAGGGACAAAAATATTATTGGTTTTATAATATGTGTAGGTTACCAGTAAACTAAATACAAAAAGAAATGCTGTATGACCTACAGAAATAGGATGTATACATGTAAATATTAGAGAGCTTACGATAAAGCTAGCCCATAAAGGTATATATTTCGTTAATCTTAAAAATAAGATACCTCTAAATAAGAACTCCTCCCAAATAGGCGCTAACAAGACAAGTCCAATTCCATATACAATTAATTCATGTTTATTAGGATTATAGATCATTTTTGGTGAATCAGAAACAATATTAAAATATTGAGTTATAACATTTAATATCGCTAAATATACCAATAAAAATAACCCAGATAATATTATGATCACATAATCCTTAGAACGGTTGAATTTAAGAACAGATAAAATCTGAAACAAATGGGAACGCGAGGGTTTATATGTAAGAACAATTAAAAAAAACGTTGAAAAATACACACTTCAAAAGGTACACCTTATGGAACAGTCCCTGTATCCCTCCCAAACCACTTCATAAGGTGCCAACCATAATTTTGAAGCCCCAAATAATAAACACCACCTTTTGAAGTGCTTTCTGTCAATTAGTCAGCTTTTCCAAAAATACAATTAAACAACCTGAATTCCATATTTATATGAGAACTCACGTTGCTTCTTTTAAAATCCTTATCTCATTATTTATAAACATACCCATCTTCACGTAGAAAACATCTAGCGAAATTATATATCAATCAACTACACAAAAACCCCTCCACCATAAGGCAGAGGGGGATTGTCTAATTCCTATCTCAAACTACCCGCAATCTCTGTAAAGATAACTCCAAGCGCATGCGCACCTGCATCAGGATATCCTAAACTTCTTTCACCAACTGTACCGGCGCGGCCCATGCGAGCTACGATTTCTTTCGTATACTCTGCTCCTTTAACCGCTGCTTCTGCTCCTTTTTCGAAGGCAACTTTCATATCTTCTTCGCTTGAAGCGCTAGCTAACCAAGAGTCTACACATGGAGCAAGTGCGTCAACAAGTGTTTTATCACCAACTACCGCTCCTCTACCGAATGATCTTTCACCGATTGATTGTATGCCTTGCAGTGCTGCTTGTAACATTTTAGCGAATTCTTTCACTGTTAACTCACGCTTCTCGCCTGCTGCTTTACTAGCTGCGCGGAATGCTCCGCCCCAGATTGGACCTGAAGCTCCGCCGCAATGTTCCATAATAATCATGGAGCAACCGTCAAGGAATGATCCGATTGTTACGTTCTCTTGCTCCACGATAGAATGCCACTCACGTTTTAATTGCTTAAATCCTTTTGCCACACTCATTCCGAAGTCGCCGTCACCTGCATGTGTATCTAACTCACAGAACGGTACTTCATTTTGAATAATAATATCGCTCATTTTATCCACGAGATAAATCATGTTGTTTAATGTGATGACATTATTTTTAATAACAGCGTGCTCTTCCGCTGTTTCTAGTTCAAATGAAACTTCTTTCTCTTCGGTTTCTTCAAGTACATTTACATACTCTACACTTTCAACTGGTCCATCTACTTTAAACGCTGGTGTATTACATTCTTTAGATAATAACGTTTTTAACTCATCATCTAACTTCATTACAGTTAAAGACATACCAGCCATATCGATACTCGTCATATAGTTGCCGACAAATACTCTATTAATTTTAATGTTTCTAGCTGCTAGTTCTCTCGTAACAGCGTTGTTAAATAAGTAAAGTTCTTGCAGTGGTGTTCCGCCAAAACCGTTAACTAGAAGCGCAATTTCTTCGCCATCTTTTACTCCTAAATCTTTTACAAGATCATTTGTCATACGGTTCGCTAGTTCATCTGCTGACAACATTTTTTCACGCTTAATTCCTGGCTCGCCGTGAATACCTACGCCGTATTCCATTTCATCTTCCGCAAGTGTGAAAGTAGGTGATCCGCTCGCTGGAACTGTACAAGACGTTAACGCTAAACCGATTGTGCGCACGTTAGCCGCTGCTTTTTCCGCGACAGCTCTCACCGCTCCTAAATCCATACCTGCTTCCGCTGCTGCACCGGCAATTTTATGGACTAAAATAACGCCCGCAACGCCGCGGCGTCCTACTGTATATAAACTATCTTCTACCGCAATATCATCGTCCACTTTTACGTAGTCAACTTCAATTCCATCTTCCGTCGCTAAATGAGCTCCGTTTTTGAAATTCATAATATCGCCGCTGTAATTTTTAATAATTAATAACGTACCTTTTTTACTCGCTGTTTCTTTAATTGCTTGATACACCTGAATTTGTGAAGGCGAAGCAAACACATCTCCGCACACTGCCGCATCTAACATTCCTTTTCCGACTAGTCCTGCATGTGCCGGCTCATGCCCACTACCGCCGCCACTAATTAACGTTACTTTATTTTCGTTCATTTCTTTCTTCTTAATGACTTTATATTTTTTCAAAAGCTCAAGCTCTGGATGAGCCATAACCATTCCGTTACACATTTCCATTACTAATGTTTCTGGTTTGTTTATAATCTTTTTCATTGTGCTTCTCCCTCAATTCCTTTAATATATTGTGATATATTTGAAATCTTCTTCTTACTACTCATGTTAAAATGAAAGCGTTTTATAGTAAACGGACAAAATGGACAATCTGTCTAAAGACACCGCTCTCATTTATAGATAGGATTTTTATATTACTAACATTCTAGGGATGATTCAGATGACCTCTTCTATAATTTCTAAAAAGATAATTGCGAACTCATTGAAGTATTTAATGGAAACAGAGTCGTTTCATAAAATATCAGTGAGCGATATTATGTTACACTGTCAAATGCGTAGGCAAACTTTTTACTATCATTTTAAAGATAAATTTGAACTATTAAGCTGGATTTATAGAGAAGAAACGAAAGAAAACATTATCGATTTTCTCGACTATGAAACATGGGAAAACATTTTCGATTTATTATTTGATTACTTTTATGAAAATCAAAAATTTTACCGAAATGCTTTTAAAGTCATTGAGCAAAACTCGTTTAATCACTATTTATTTGAGCATACGAAAAACTTATATATGAAGATTATTGATGAACTATCTGTGAGCTGTGGATTCAGCCTTTCTGATGAGACAAAAAATACGATTGCCTCCTTTTATAGTCACGGCTTTGTTGGGACGATAAAAGATTGGATTGAAAGCAAATGCGAAGTAGATCCGTCCATTATGTCTTCTCTCATGAAAAATATGATAAACAATCAATTACTACTATTACTGGAGCAATCTGCAAAGTAATTAAAGGGTGGAAAAAGCAATGAAAAAGATTATGAATGATGTACAAAATATCGTTCAAGATATGATGCACGGCTTTCATTTTGAACATAACGACAAAGTAAATTACGACGAAACAAATAACATCATTTATGTAAAAGATATCGAAAAACTGAAGCAAAACGTTGTTATCATAAGCGGTGGTGGTAGCGGACATGAGCCTGCTGATATTGGTTATGTAGGAAAAGGAATGCTTACGGCGGCAGTAAACGGAAGCATCTTCACTCCGCCAACAGTGGAACAAATTGTCGCAGCAACTCGCCTCATGCCAAAAAATAAGAGTATTTTATTCATCATTAAAAACTTTAAAGATGACGTAGAAAACTTTTTAGCGGCAAAGCAAATCGCAAAAGAAGAAGGAAGAGAAATTGACCACATCATCGTAAATGACGACGTTTCAATTGAAGATGATGCTTCTTTTAATAAAAGAAGACGCGGCGTTGCTGGTACTGTTTTCGTTCAAAAAATACTTGGTGCGGCCGCTCTTGAAGGTCACTCTTTAGAAGAACTAACAGTACTTGGGCAAGCTGTCATTAAAAACTTACACACATTAGGAGTCGCTCTTTCACCTGCAAACGATCCAGTGAAAGGAAAAGCTTCGTTCACATTAAACGAAGATGAAGTCTTTTACGGCGTCGGCATTCACGGAGAAAAAGGATATCGTAAAGAAGCGCTATCCTCCTCTGAAATATTAGCGATCGAACTAATGAACAAACTTAAAAGCATTTATCGCTGGAAAAAAGGCGACAACTTTGCTATTCTCATTAATGGACTCGGCGCGACGCCATTAATGGAACAATACATTTTCGCAAATGATATTCGCCGTTTATGTGAGCTGGAAGGCTTACAGATTACATTCGTAAAAATCGGTACCCTGCTCACTTCTTTAGATATGAAAGGTGTTTCGCTTAGTTTGCTTAAGGTAGAAGATTGGGATTGGCTGAAGTGGTTGAAGGCGGATGCTCGAGTGGGTAGTTGGTAAGTAAAAATTATGATGATAAAAGCCTTTAACTATAACGAGTTAAAGGCTTTTTGTAAATTGAAATATCGTACGAGCGTTAAATAGAAATTCGTAATTACCTCACTGAATGATGACAGGCCTTCCAAATAAAGCTGGATAATAAATTAACATCGCACCTACAAATGAACACACTAAACACAAAACAGCTTCGTATTTTATAACTAGAGAAGAGTTCGTATCCAACTTTTTTTCCTCTCTTTTACATATCAATTTAAATAAAACGCTATATAAGAAATATCCAATAATCGCCCCGAGGGTGTTCGTAAATAAATCATCAACATCTGTAATTCTATTATTTAACAATTGATTTAACTCAATTGCCAATGAAAAAAAGAATCCTGCACATACGGTGTTTTTCATTTTTCTAAACTGCGGCCAAATAGTCGGCAATAAAAAACCGAACGGCATAAACAGTACAATGTTCAAAAGATACGTAGTACTACCCGCCGTATCAAATAAAGTCAAATTAATTTGATTGACACGAATCCACGTTTCATATCTACTTATATCCCATACAGTCGCGATTTGCGTCACCTTATACACTAGCGAAAGGTAGAATAGAAAAACATATACCCATAGAAAGTGCCTAATAGATATATTGTTTTTCGCTTTAAAATAAAATCCAATTTGAAATACAATACAAAAAATTATAGTAAAAAAATACGTATACAAATAACTAATCAAAACTTCTGTATGCATGTAGAATCCCCTAACTTTACATTTTCATCTATTATTTTAGAACATAGTTTAAAAAATAGTACTTTCGCTTCAAATATCGGGAATATATGAAAAATAAAAAATCCCCACTTCTTCATTTTCAGTCTCCTCCTTGATGTAACTTGTTTATAGGATAAGAAAAACTTTTAAAATAAAAAGTGGGGTAAATATAAAATTTTTCTTAAATTTTATGTTGGGTTTTATTATTACTCTCGTTAGGAATCCGCTATTCGTTGTTAGATAGCAACATGCTTACACCTATAAAAACATTGAACTACTGAAAAATTCTGCCCTCAATATGACAGCAAATTCACATCAAAAATGTAAATCTTCATTTTCCTCGTATTTTCCTTTATTCAGTCTCTGTCTTATAAATAATTCTGCGATAATTAAATTAGGTACCCACGCTAACCAAGCAATAACCGCGTAACTAAGTTCAAACTGCTCTATTCCAAATAGAACGATAAACAACGGTAGCCAAATTCTTAATGTAACTGCCGCAAAGGTTAAAGAGTAATTTCTGATCATCCAATTTCGATGGTCTTTCATTTTTTTATTCTTAACTCTATGTAATGCTTCATATGCTGATGTTAGCCAAAATACGGATAACAAACCGAAACCTAGCTTTGCTACCAATCCTCCCGTAGCATAAAAGGACAGGTACAGTCCAGAAATGCCTCCTAATAATATACCAACCATATAGATTCTCCCAGCTATTCGATGACGGTTGATATTCCTTTCTCTAAATTTAGTGGATAATGTAAAAGGACCAATTACTAATGCTACTATACTCGTTGTAATATGCGTAAATAACATACTATACCAGAACTCACTTAATTTAGATCCATACATAAGCTTCGCTTTTACAAGCCCTGTTTGAAATCCATCCATAATAAAATATTGGACAACAATATAACCAGATACTAAAAGAGCAAAACAAGTAAATACAAACCAAATTTTCCTGTTCAAATTTTACTGCCTCCTTATTACATGAAGGAATTAGATTATACATTACTGTTCATTCTAGGGAAAAATAGAAAAGCCTTCTTTACTGATTTATTCAACACATTGTTTTTATAAACCGAATGACTTACATGCAGCGACGAATAAAATATATGATACAAGGCCCTTCTTCATACATAAAAACCCTCAAGTATGTCGTTCTATACTTGAGGATTTTTTCATTTATTCTCTCTCGTCTCTCATTTTCTTAAATCAATAATTAGCTCATCTGTAATCTGCTCAAGATGGAAAAATCTTTTTATATAATGGATATCAGACCATTTTTCTTCTCCACCAATAATAAATAATTCTTGCGCATCATACATAAATGAAAAGCTTGGATAGAAACTGTCAGCCTTTATTTCAATCTCACCAATACGATTACTGATAATCTTACAGTCTACCGAATAGCTTAATAACGTATAGAGAGAATCTTGTGCTGATTGGAAGAAATACTTCATAAGTGTGGTTATATCATCACTATTGGTAATGCACACTTTAAAAAAGTTCGTATCCTTTTTCTTATTAGTAAAAACTAGCTCAAAATGAAGTTTATTCTCTTCTAAAAATCCTTCAATAAAGTCTCTACATAAATAAGTTTCAAATAGCATATACATAGGAAATTTGTTATGTGTACTCATAAATCCTTTAACGATTTCTTCGAATCCTGTATGCTGATTCCAATTCGTCCCCACTCCTATCATAATAGGGTGATTTAAATAAATAGGATACGGCGATAATCCTTCATCTTTTAACATATACACTCGTTTTTCATCTGTATGAAGAGCTGGTTTAGATTCTTTTAGTAAGTATTGAGATAATTGAACATGTAACACATTTACACCTGCCTACCTTAATATCTTTTAGAAGCAAGCTCCGAATTGAACTTTATATCCTTGAGGTAGAGATGAACACAACACATAATGATGCCCCGTATCTTTATGGAAATGCCATACATTAAATGCACCATTGTAACCTTTTCCAGTTGTTTTATGAACTAATTTAACGCTATGTTTATCTACCGAGAATAATCGAGTATTATTTTTCTTATTTTGAACTAAAATTAATTGATTTGTAGTGTTAGGAAAACTAATCTTATATTGACCAATATAATTTTTTACTGCCTTCTTTAAATAATTTTGGGCAACTTTCCCACCACTTACGATAACCATACGTAAAGCTATGATACCAATCCCAACAAATACGGCTGGTAAAAGCGGCCCAGCTCTCAATACCTCTTGGTTTGTACCATCATTTTGTTCTAAATACATGTTATTAAGGGTTGCTTCTAACTCTTGATATTCGGGTTTAGATACTAGTTCTTCAAAAAGAGTTTCTATTTCTCCTTCAGAAAGTTGATTGTAATCAATATCAAATATACCATTTTCTCTTAAGAAATTATCTGCTAATCTATTAGCCTCTTTTTCACAGAAACTTGTTTCATCACAATCAGCCTCTAATGATATGACTGATTTGTTATTTACTACTTCTGCTGTAGCTTTTCCAACTGGTAATACTACGTTAAACATAAACGCCACTATCAGCATTAAAGCTATAGGTTTAACAATTTTCCCCATTTTTCATCACTCCTATGATAATTCTTCATTTTACAACTAAATATTACGTTTAATACATTTTTATTACAAGTCTAGTTATAGATGGTTTTTTTTGATAAAATTACCTTGTAATAAAAAGGAAACTTAATAAAGTTTATAATTAGCTATATGTAAATAATAAGAAAAATAAATATTAATTATAATGACTGTAATTCAATATATAAACTGTATAGCTATTAAGTCATTAGATATGAATAAGAACACAGTAACAGTTACTTTTAAGAGGATAAATGGCGACATAAGAATCAGTGATGCGTGGGTGAATAAATAATGTTAGAAAATCTTATCACTTCGGCCGATTTCGAAGAGGCTGAAAAATTATTTAAAAACAATAACTTCGAGGAATTTTCAGAAGAAATACTATATGTTACTTATGAAAATAGTAGTATTACCAAATATAGTTTTATAAATTATTTATTAATGAAAAAAGAATCAAGTGATTTACATGATCTTGCATTTGATTTACTAGTAAATCCTTTATGTCATATAGAAGGAGCATATCATTCTGCTTTATATCATGCTAAAAAATCCGTGGAGTTAACAGTGGAGTTAACAAAAGAAGAAAATGTGGATAGTTTATTACAATTACTATTTCTTCATTCCGTACCAGATAAATTAATTTCTGATACAAAGGCAATTGAAATTTGCAATAAAATTTTAGAATTAGATGCTTCTAATGAAATTGCTAAAGAAACTATTAAGGAATTATGTTAAATAAGGGATTGCCATATGGCAATCCCCTATTTTTTTCATACAACACAAAAACTATCAAAATTGCTACTTTCCCTATTTTAAAAAACGCTGATTAAAGGTTCACTTTATTCCTTCTCATCCCTCATACTATAATACCCCAAATTAATAATAACCAAGAAATACCCACCCATAATTCCAGCTGCAAATGTCCACATGAATTCATGGTGTTCAATTTCATACATAATAATTGCGCCGAGAATTGCGGCTGCGAACCGATTCATCATCCCGAGCATCGGTGCTTTTTCTTTTTTTACAATGCTATCTCCGAACTTTTCAATACGTCTTCCTAAAATCCAGGCGCAGTACATACTCACCAAAAGGCCAATGCTTATTCCTACGAACTGGGCTGAAAAAGGTGTCATCCACCATCCCAATAACATTACGCCTAGCAAACAATATATTTGTATGTTAAATGATCTTAATGCCATACGAATCATATTCTGCTCCTTACCTTTCTCTTTAATTCCATCTTTCGGACTTCAAGCTTTCCGATATATCTTTTTTAAAATGAGGGAATTTAATTTTACTCACCATTAAATACGCGAGTATGCATGTACCAAACGCCACGGAAACTGGATTATTCAGGAGACATAAAATAAGAAGACAAATTGCTGCGAATGGAATGGGCATGCCGATAAAGGTCGGGAGTTTACTTTGCTGCGTGTTAAATCTTGCAAGCCGAAGCATTCCGCACACACTATATGCAAGCGCACATAACATCCCGATAGATTGCAAATCTTTTAAAGCGACACTATAGGCAAGAATAGACGGCGCCACACCAAAGGTAACTAAATCCGCAAATGAGTCTAACTCTCCGCCAATTTCCGAAACAGCATCTAGCTTCCGAGCAACCATGCCATCAAACAGATCAAATACCATACCTGTAATAATGAACATGACTGCACCATACATATCTTGAAAGAAAACAGAATAAATGGCCAATATCCCACAAATAAAATTCGCTATCGTCATCATATTTGGTATGTAACTCATCACACGCTTCTCCTCCTTTCTACTCATTACCTCATTCAAGTTCTTACTCATTACAATCAAGATCCTTCTGTTTTTCTTCCAATATAACTTTATTTATTTTCTTTAACGTATCCGTCATTTGTTCTAAAGCACCGATATCGATTTTAGAAAAATACTTCTCAATTAATACATCATCTAACTCAGACAACTCCTCCATATACTTACTACCGTTTGGACCAAGTGTAAGGAAATACTCCCTTTTATTATTAGGATTTACTTGTTTTGAAATCATCTTCTGCTTTTCCAATTTGGATAAAACTTGGCTAACAGCGCTTTTCGATATATTAAAAGTAGTCGCAATGTGATTCGCTGTCGTGTTTTCATTTAAATGAATATGAAATAACATACTCTCTTGCTGTCCTGTAAGACCATACTCATCTTTCAACTCCTGAAATAGTAAAATGTAGAATTCATTATAAGCCCGGTTCATTTCATTAATTATTTCTTTATACGTTCTCGTCATAGCACTCTTCCTCCATGCTGTTATTTTATTCTGTTTAATAGTTAAGTTCACTTAACTTAACTATATTATACCGTTATGTTTGTGTAAAGGGAAATCGATCTCTATCCATTCCTATAACACGGAATAAAGTATACCTTTTTCCTTTCCCACTGCTTTTCATTGATCAAATTCCGATTTCTCCGGCATAATACATCTGTTATTCTGAATAAATAAACATAATCATTACAAAAATCCCACATAGACCCATTACTGGTTAAAATGTTATAATGAAATCACCCTACATAGTTACTCATATTCCAATTGAGGAACTAGCGTCTTATTAAGCAATGCGCATAACTCAAATAAAAAAGACACTTGAAAGTGTCTTTTTTATTTATATTCATAAGAATTCTCTCTTGTATACACAACGTCTATCAAATGGAACATCCTAAAATATTTAAGTTTAATACAGATACAAATGGTAAAAAATTATTGCGTTCACTATCACTTTGTTCTTCTTTACAATACATTTAACTTATTAAGATTTAAAAATCATACAACAAAAGAGGGAAATGGTTTAAGATACTCTTTTCACCTACCTCTTAACTTGATACCATTTTATAATTGAGTTCTTCACCAAAAACATTTGTGACAATCCCTTTAACCGATGAATGTTGTAAGTAAGAACGGCCCATTCAATATTTTCTATTCAAATATGATAGAATGAAGATATATCCAAAACGGAGGGAAAACAAATGAACTCAAACACAAAACAGTTTATTTATGATATCCAGCAAAGAAAGAACAATTATATAGAAAATGTATTAATAGCAATACAACATCCTCAAAAAGAGCAATCTGAACAAGTCATTCAAAATATAGTAGAGAAGATGGATATGATGATTAGTTTAGTTACTACTTACATGGCTATTGAATCCGAATCTACAAAAGAATTAAAAGAGCTTCAGGAAGAACTTATTCATGCTCAAGCATATATTCAAAAACGGAAATTTGAAGAAACACAGAGATAAAACCCTGTGTTTTTACTTGGTGGACTATGACATTAATTTTTTATAAATTTGATTATTGCTTTGGCATAATCCATACAATTTGTTGAATGCGTACAATATATGGCGCCGTATCTTCAATGAGCAAATGATCTGGTTTCACATCCTTTAATTTACCTCTTATATTGCCTCTTACAGTTTCAATAACCACATGTTTACCAATTACTGATTGTAATGTCTGATATACATAGGGATTAGGCACACTTACCATATGTTGTTCACTCAAATCATTTCCTTTCGAATAACTCATTCTATAAGACTCCTTTCTAACTTGCATTCTTTCTACTAATATATGATATAAATCTTATAAATATGCTAGAAGGATAATTCATTATAAGAACGGAAATAACATTTTAATAGAGTACGGTTTCTATTTCTACGTTGTTAAAAAAATGATTTATATAAAGTTACTTTTACTAGTTAATAGGAGATGATAAAGGGATATTTTGAATATACATCTAGGTTGTTCCTTTCTGGATATGTATCATTTTAAATACGCCCTTTATTAGAATAGTGCTCATACTTTTTTTGAGATTCTTTCGTAATACGTGCGTTAAGTAAAATTGCTAACAATAAAAACACTCCATATTTTCCTCCTGTAGCTCCTATGATAATCACACTACTACAAACAAGTATAATTAATAGGATAAACGAAACTGAATAAATACGGACATAATTCTTTGACATTTTTTCGTATTTTATGCGTTCCTTCCTTGCATTCATCTAAATTCCTCCTTTAAATTATTCATTTCACTATCAAATAAATCTCACCCTTAAAAAGGAAATAATATATCGTTATGTAAATTAGTTTGTTTTTTTATCAACTAATTTATATAACGTAAAAAGAAATCCTACCAATATTAAGCTTTCCACCATGATAATCTCGCCCCTCTCCTTCCTTTTAATCCCAACACATCAAATGAAAGTTGCAGCAAACAAAAAGGATCATCCCTTTTCGTAAAGGATCATCCTTTTCTTCATTCAACAATTTTCAGGTATTCTTGATTAATTAAAATAACAGCTGGTCCATCTACAACAATTCCACCAACTTCAATTTTTTCATAAGGCTCAATCTTAATAGATGTAATCCCTTTCCGCTTCTTTAACTCGTTACTTAATTCTTGCGTTGGCATGCGTTTCATATCTTCACTCCTTCTTATTGTTTCATTTAATCTTATTATGTTAAATAAATTGTAAAAATGGGTTCTAGTTCTAGAAATCCCATCAATTTGTATCGTTGACCATATATTTAGATGTTACCAACTCGCGTATCTCTCTTATGAAAAGAAGATAAACAATTACTATTCACTGTCTCAGTGAATGTAAAAATCCTTAAAGATACAGATGAGATTGATTGTTTTTTCTTCTAGAAATAATGACTTAGATATATATACCTAAAACAATGAAAGCCCTACCTCTCTTTCATCCTTACGGCTCCTTGTCCGTGCCAGTGTGAATCAGGATTGCAAAAATTCAAGTGACTATTTGATCGAGTTATTTAATGAAACTTCGAACGTTCATAAAAGAAATTTAAAAATAAAAATGGATTAGATTGAAGTAATAACAAAAGAGGTTCCTACTCTAAAAGTGAGTTGAAGAAATTGAATGTCTTTGAAATGATTTGCTTTTAATACTCATCATATTCCCGAAAGATTTAGAATGTTTTTAGAGGATATAACACATTATTTATAATGAACCTTAACAGAAACTTTTTATTTGATTTTCAGTGATTCCTTTAATTAATTCTAGTTCACTGACCAAAAATCTATATGCATCATCCAGCAATTTTTTTTCGCTTGTATTGAGTGCTTTTTCTTTCTTCATACGCATTAAATCCCGTACAACTTCAGCACCTTCTTGTATTTCACCCGTTTTTACTTTGTCCGTGTTCACTTTATGCCTTTGTTTCCACGGCAGTAATTTACAGGATTCTTCATGGTGAAAAATGTGTATAATGTGCTTTAATGCAAGTATATCAATAACTGGGCGTATATTCGAATTCAATATTTTACCCGTAGGAATCATGACTTGCATATTACTGATCGACATTTTTATGACAAAATACTGTTGTTTTTTTCCTGAGAATTCTTTTTCTTCTATGGCTTCAATTATACCTGCTCCGTGCATTGGATAAACAATGTTATCGCCAATTTGAAACATATAATCCACCTCCATATATGGTAACCTTCTTAACCTTAACATATATGTGTTTTTTTATAAAATATTTTATAATATCATAAAATTATTTTTCTGTCAATCACTTTTTCTTTAAAAATCAAATCGAATAAAAATAGTATAAAAAACATAGGGAGTGTGTCAGATTCTCCATAAAGGGAAGGGGAATTTCCCCTCGCATATTCTGAAACCTCTACTCATTAACGTAGATCAGTTTTCCCCTTGAAAACGACCAAATCGATCCCTTATTTTTTTCAATCTTGTGTGGTACTCCAAAATCTCAATTCTTGCTTTTTCAGCTAGAGGTGCAATTGGTCATAAGTCTTTTCCCCCAATACTCAACCACTACAATATTTTGATCAAGTACTTGATCAAAATATTGTAGTGGACCATAATTCGCTTCTTTTGCAATTACAGCCATTCTATTTTCAAAATCAGGCATGACGGCACCTGGCATTTTAAAATTCTTAATCACATTGGCAATAATGAAGATACTCGTCATGTTATAAATCTTCGTGAGTGTAAAAAGGTGCATGCTTATAAAGAATCATTTTATAATAAAGATAGATAGTGTTTTATACACATTAACAACTTATTTGTAAATCCAATAATATATTAGATTAAGCACTCGAAAACCAAATACAGTAGATGAGATAGCCTTAAACGACAAATCCCAACTAGAACAATGTACATTGGCTATGTATGGTGAGTTAGACCAAATTTTGTTATAGGGAAGAGGCGATAAACATGCAGTCAACAGAAGCACATATGAAGGAAAAACAACGTAGAGAAAAAATAGAAATTATATTTAGTCACAGGGTAAAAGGGGAGAGTTATTTTCACGGCTCTTCCTATCAATGGAAAAACATTGTATATCAAAATTATGATAGAATACAACAAAAAGAGATGGAAGTTGAACAACTTATTTCGAAAATGGAAAAAGCAGGGGTTCGTTTTACGCAGCACCGTTCACTCATACACTATCCCATCATTGATTTTGTAAAATATATAGCTAAGATTTATAGGAACCCCTCGAAATACAATAATCATATTTAAAGGAAACCATTATAAAAGGTTTATTTTCGAGGCTTTTTTAACTAAAACCTTAAAAAATCATTACAACATTCTTTTTATTTTCAATACTCTTCGGTTTTGTTACAATATCAACCATAGCGTATTATATTCGTTTGTATATTTTCATATTTTGGGGATTTTATTACACAAAAAGACAATTCTTCATTGGAGTTGTCTTTTATTTTTTTCGATATGCACAATACTATTCTGATACAAAAACATCAAGATTCTTACAACCAAAGAAAAGGTAGGATTTCTAATAAGAGAGATTCCACTTTATTTCCTCATATTCCGTCATTATTTTATGAAACGTGTTTTTCTTTAGCTCTAACATTTGCATAAACATAGTGGCTGTCTTTTCTTCACCTTTACATTTATTACAAAAAATGTTATTATTAAAATGAATTATTTTTGTTCGGTGTAAAGGATTTGTAACTTTTCACCTTTATGATCACTGAGAGCAAGGATAGTATTACATTGTGTGTTTACACACTAGGAGGCAATACAAATGGAAAAAGGTAATGTGAAATGGTTTAATGGCGAAAAAGGCTTCGGATTCATCGAACGTGAAGGTGGAGACGATGTATTCGTTCATTTCTCAGCGATTCAAGGCGAAGGTTACAAAACTTTAGAAGAAGGTCAAGCAGTGACTTTTGATTTGGAGCAAGGTCAACGTGGACCTCAAGCTTCAAACGTACGTAAAGCTTCTTAATTTTACAAACCAGGGAAGGCAGGCTCTTTTATAAGAGTCTGCTTTTTTTCTGTGAAACAAAGAACCCCCGGCTCGTAAAGGACATGAAAATAGTAAATCAAATGGTAAACCAAGTCTAGCATATACTTACGGCGTATCTTAATTTAATTTTTGAGCTACCAACTTTATAAGCCTTTTTTCTAGCATAAAAGTACCCCCTAAATTAAAACTCTCTTTCTCTACAGTTAGTTATTTTGAGAAGTCAGCTCATTTTCCATTACAAGTAAGCACAATTTTTCGTTCTAGGGGTAAAATAATATTCAGATGGGAGTTCAATACATATTATTAAAATTAAGATGGTTCAAGTAGGAGGAAGGCACCTTAAGGTGTCTTTTCTCTTTAAATTAAAAAGTTTGAGAAATGGAGTCTTTAGTCATAATTACGACTAAAGGCTTTTTTCTATAAAAAAATTAAAACACAGTAAAAAACGGCATACTTACTCAAATTGTTTTTCACTTCACAAACTATATCCAAAAAGTTGGATAGCTCCTTTTACTACTCATATTATTAATAAATAAAGCAATAACTACAATAACAAGAGAACCAACTAAAACTGGTGTTACTAAATAATTCCAACTGTATGCTCCTAAAATAACGACAATTGGATCAGCCCCTGCCGGAGGATGCGTTGTTCTCGTTAACATCATAACGGCTATTGCCATCCCCACCGCTAAAGCTATCGTCCAATATTCATTCCCAAACAAATGATATATTGATAGACCAATGAAAGTTGAAATCAAATGTCCTCCAATAATATTACGCGGCTGTGATAACGGTGCATTCCAAACTCCAAACGCTAATACACAACTCGCCCCAAATGGAGCCATTAACAATTCTGTAGAAGTTATACTCGTTAAATATGTTAAGGTGAGAATTGTTAAAAATCCTCCTAATAGTCCCGTCAAAGAGTCCTTTATGTTTACTTGTAATGGACTTCTTCCTTTCCCTTTCATTTTTGCAAAATATCGTACACTTATTGGTGGAGCCTCTTTCTGCTTAGCTGCTGTTATATTATCCATCGTTCTCCTCCTTTATTTACCAATCATTATAATCTAAATAAACTAACCTGTAAATTATATTTTTAAAGGTTAGTTAAAAAATACAAAAAAAGAATCAACTTCTATAAGTTGATTCCCTAAACTTCTTCACATTTTCGATCCTGGAATTTTGCTACCTTTTTTCGGTTCCCACATATTTTCATAGAACACCATTTTCGTTTCCCACTTTTATCTATAAATAATAAAACACAGTCGGGATTTGAACACCTTTTAAGGAAAATAAGTTTATTTTCTGCTATTAACGTTAAAGCATCCAATGCAATTATCGATACAAGTACATCCTCAATTTCTCCAACTGGGACAGATACTAGACGCTGTTCAATGACTTTATATGTAAATGGTGCCTTCTCAATTTGTTTTTCCAAATACGTAACAAAATCATTCGAAATTTCGTGCTGATCAGCAATTGCCTCAAACTGTTTTCTCAGTACTTCTCTTGCCTCTAATATGCTAGATGTAACTTGATCCATTCGTTCTTGAATTCCTATAAGTGTTTTTTCATTCCAAAAAGGCAGATTAACCTTTATTACATGTAGCCATTCTAATACATCTTCATCTGTTATTAATAAATCATAACGTTGTCCACGCCTAACTAGCTCTGTATTTACTAAATCTAATGAGAGATTTCCAGATATAAGCGGGAATTGTTTTGTTTCCTGCATGTACTCATCACCTACTCTTTAAATAATCATATTCCAAATTAATACAGAAGTACAACTTTTTTATAAAATACACAGTATGAAGATCAAAGCCTTTAGCCATAATTACGACTAAAGGCTTTTTTGTATATGACTAAAAAGGAGCTGAATGTATGGAACATAATAAAAATGGAATGCTTGCTTTAATCGTTTTATTTGTAGGACTCGCATTTTTTGTTTTTGGTATGGTTTATCATTTATGGGGGACGGTTTAAAACGAAGATGAATCGCATCATTAGAAACGTTCTCAAAAAAACCTCTCCCCTCAATAATATGATTGAGGGGAGAGGTTTTTTTGAATAACCCTACCATTTTTAACCTTTTAACACATAATTTTCAAGATCTAAAACATAAATTCACTAGTTCGTATATACTTCACACTACACTACTCCCTTATTTTTCATCTATTGCTATTCAAAAATAATTATCATAACAATATATAGATTCCGAAAATTTATTATGTTATTATTTTTCTATTAAGGGAGGATTAAACATGTTACTAAATGAAATAAAAGTTCCGCCTGAAGAACTTGAAAGAATTTCAAAAAATTTTCACCATGCAGGCATAGAAGCAAAAATGAAACATGAAAATCTCAAAAAAGATATTGATATGCTATATAACTGTTGGTATGGTTTATCATCGCAAAACTTTTTTATATCTTTCAATCTTTCAAAAGGCATACTTGATACATACGTAGACAAGCTAGAATATATTGAAAAAAAACTTGCGCAAATTGCCGAAAAATTTAGGGATACAGATGAAAGTTATATATTTGAAGAGAGTTCTAATCTATTAAAAACTAGTAAAGATTATATAGAAAGTGGACTGTATGGGGACACCTTAACATATGAAGTAACTGGAGAAATCCCGAAAAATTTTGATTCAATACCCTCTAAAATCCTAGCAGGTGAACAAATTGGTGGTGAAGCTAAAGGGGCTGTAGTAGATGCTGGATATAAATTTTCGGAGGAAAGTACACTTCATGAACAATTGGTAAGTGGCGAAGCTAAATTAGCTATGGAACAGGGGAAATTTGAAGCATCTGCCGATGCATCCCTCATTGATTTTTCATATGATGGCGAACAAGGGCGTGTAAGTACAGAATTTTTACATGGTGAAGCCAAAGCAGAATTAGGTGCTGGTGGAGGAGAAATAGCAGCAAAAATAGATGGAGCTAAAGTAGAAGGTGAATTCAAAATACCTATATGGGGGAATTGGGAAATCACTGTTGGTGGAGATGCCTCTTACGGTAGTTTAGGTATCGCAGCTGGAGGCAAAGTAAGTAATTCTGGCGGAGAAGCACACGGAAGCCTGGGAGTAGGTCCTTTTGGATTAGGACTTAAGTTAGGCGTAAATAAACACAATTAATGTAAAAAAGGGGTACTTTCATGATTTCATTTGAAACTATAAAAAAAATTTTTATCGGTTTTGGAACATTAATTTGTATAATCAATATTATTTCTATTTCATTTTTATCCGATTTAGATATTGGTTCGAAAATTAAAAATATAGCTTTTGTATTAATTTTATTCCTTATCATTTGGTTTATCCTTTATAAAGTAATTGCATTTATTTATAAAAAATATGAAATTCGTAAAAAATACTAAGGGAGATATATCATGGAGAATACAAAAGAATTCCTTCCAATTGGAACTGTTATTACAATTTATGGACTAGAACAAAAAGTTATGATTTATGGAAGAAAACAACAACAATCTAACGAAAAAAAAATTTGGGATTATGTTGGTTGTCTTTATCCTTATGGTAACCTTTCAAAAGATTATAATGTTTTTTTTGATCATATACAAATTGAAGAAATTTTATTTACTGGATACGAAAATGAAGAAGAACTTTCCTTACGAAAAGAACTCATATGAATTTTTAAAGAGGATGCAAAGATGCATCCTCTTTAATTTATCTTCCGTCCGAAAAATGTAAAAACAAAAACATCTTTTGTCCATTTTCCTTTCCCATACATATAAAATACGAATCCACTAATATTAGTTAGTATAATAAGCACAGCGAAATATATCCAATTTTTGTTATTACCATTCTTTAAGCTATCTATAATTTGCTCCTTCGTATGTCCAATATGAACAAATTTCCCGTACCTACTAGGTAATTCTTTTATTACTTTTCCATCTACTGTTCCAAGTACAACTACATTTTCTTTATTTTTTACTGCTCTAAATGAATAAAACCGTTTTTTTCCATCTGCTAACTTTGTAGCATTCGCCTGAATATCGTTTATTCTTGTTGAAATTACATTCTGATCATTTAATTCCATAAAGGGAGTTTCCAAAGACACATTTTCTTTATTTATTAATTTTAATTCTTTATTTCCGATATGTATTGGTTCATTATAAAAAGCTGTTACTTGGCCGTTACTCCATAACGAACGATTTGGTGCAGAAGTCTGTGTATAGTATGTTGTTTTTTTCTTTTGAATTCGATTCACTACCGCATACCCATCAGCAAGTAGCGTTTCATCGCCTGTTACACGTTCAGAATATATCTCTCCCCTTACAAAATATATACCATTTGCAACCTCTTTTTCACTTGAAATCATCTGTATATCACCGAGTTCATTCCAGACTAAAAAACTATTTAAACTCCTATATCCATAAAACAAACATGCCATTAATAAAATGGTAAACATTGCCCCTATTTTAAATGTTGCCTTTTTATTCATTACTTGTTATTCCCCCATATATTATGAATGCTTTCATCTTAATTATAATTAGCAATATTATTGCTGTATATATATTAATCTTTTCCTCTAAGCTAACTAACTTTTTTATCCCAATTTAAGTAAAACATCAAATAACACTGATTCCACACGCACATTTAGATTTGGATTTTACTCTTTCATTTCAGATGATAATTTTTTCAGCCAGTAATAAAGCCGATGAACCGATAAGTTTTGCTTTAGCACCAAAAACCCTTTGATAACCCACTGTTTTTATAGTCCTGAATATACATTTCTCATTCTTTATATAATAGGTATCTTTTCATAAAAACCCTTTACATGTAATACGTATAGAGTAATAACAGACAACTAAAATATATATAATTAAAATCTTATAATTATTATATATGCATTATTTCATTAAAATATTTATTATTACATGCTATACTAAAAAAGGAGTCGACAATCGTTATTTTCTTCTTATTTTTAAAGCAATATGGATATATCTTCTTAACTTCATTTGGATTGTACAAGCAAAAGAAGACATCTTAATTGATGTCTTCTTTTCTTATAGGTTTATGAATTTTTTTGAGCAGCTGCTCTCCAAGCACGAAAAGATGTTGGGCGTCCAGAATGAGCTCTTTGCTTTGCAGCAGCAACAGCTGGTTTTTCTTCAATAGTCTTTGGTTTTTCCTTAATAATCTTTGGTTTTTCTTCCACAATCGCTGATTTTTCTTCAAGAGTATTCACGGCTGTCTGTATCTTTTCCAACTGCTCCTTTAAAGCTTGCTGTTCAATCTTTAAATCTGTAAGTAATCGTAAAATCATTTCAGAATTGGCCATAAAGATCCTCCTTCCCCCAATACACAGAATAAGATACAATATGTCATCAGCAGAATAGCGGTGACAAAATTAAGATCGTCAACTCCCTTAAAATCTAAGCACCTTTATTTTTCAAAAGGACCTGCTCAAGATTATCCATAAAAACATAAAGTAAATTAAATCCATTAATTAATGGTCTTTATGGAAGGAGGAGTTAATATGGGCTATGGCGGTAGTTGTGGTGGAGGCTGCGGTTTCGGCGGCGGATTCGCTTTACTTGTTGTACTCTTTATCTTATTAATCATCGTTGGCGCTAGCTGTTGGGGCGGCGGATTCGGCTGCTAAAGGGAGGCACTCTTGAGAGTGTCTTTTTTTGTGTTTTTGGATGTACAGGCCCTATACATATTAATAGTTTACAAGTGCTAAAAACCACTATGACAAATTAAACTTTTAAAAATTGACATAACACTTCACGCACCATATACTGTTAACAACAGTATACTGTCATTAACAGTATAAAACCTAATTCATTCTAGGAGGAAGATCCATGAAACATACAGGAAGACATACAGGTGCATTTCTTTTGTTATTTCTAGCTGAAGGAGATAACTATGGCGGGCAATTACTGCAAAAGTGTGAGGAAGAACTTCCAGTCAATCCAATCGATAGTGCCATTTTATATCGTACGCTAAAAAAATTAGAAAACGAAGGCGCGATTGAATCTTATGTAAGTACAGAGTATCAAGACAAACCGAGAAAAATGTACAAAATTACGCCTGCTGGAAAAGAACAACTGGCAGATTTTCAAATGGATATTGAAGAAAAAATGAAGAACTTATCCTTTTTCCTAGGCAAATATAAAGACTTACAGGAATCCGACCATGATTAACGGCGTGATTCTTTACACTTTAGCCATTACCCTTACTGGGATTTCTTTTATGAAGGACCGCAGGAAAACGAAAGATGCTTTAATGAAGTCATGGAAAATGTTTCGCAACCTTCTCCCTGCGATGCTCTCCATCATGCTTTTCGTTGGCTTGTCGCTTTCTATATTAACGCCGTCCTTTATCTCTTCTATTATTGGGGAGCAATCAGGTTTTATCGGTATTGTTTATTCAGCAATACTCGGCTCCGTTGCACTTATTCCAAGCTTCGTCGTATTTCCTCTTGGTCATACGTTAGTACAACACGGTGCAGGCCTACCTCAAGTTGCGGCACTTATGTCTACACTCATGTCAGTAGGACTTACAACATTACCAATGGAACAAAAGATATTCGGCCGAAGCTTTGCTTATGCACGTAATGCAGCCGCATTACTCATGTCACTTCTATTTTCCTATATCATTTGGATGGTGATGGTATGAAAGAACTAAAAAGATATCGCTTCTTTTTCATCTTACTACTCGTGCTCTTTGTCTTAACGTTTATAAATCACTCTTTAGGATGGACTGCATTACAACTAACAGGAAATAGCATTTTAGATATGTTGTTTCTCCTCCCCCCTGTCTTACTATTTGTAGGGTTACTTGATCAGTGGGTGAAAAAAGAAACACTCATGAAATATATGGGGGAAAAATCAGGTATATACGGAATCTTATTTTCTCTATTATTAGGAGGCATTGCAGCTGGTCCCCTCTATGTCGCCTTTCCAATCGCAGCACTATTATTAAAAAAAGGTGCAAGCATTCGGTACATCATATTTTTCTTAGGCGTTTGGACAACTGCGAAATTGCCAATTCTCGTGTATGAATTCTCTTCATTTGGAGCTACTTTTACACTCATTCATATTGGTTTCGGGCTAGTATTTTTCTATGTAATGGGGATTATTTTTGAGAGGTTTTATGATCAGGGTGAGTTGCTTCGGTATGATGTTACGGAGGAAATGTAATCAAATTGACCATAAAATAGGAATATGATATATTTTCTGTAGAGTGCTATATAAGTATGACATCAAATAAAATGGCATATAATAAAAGAAGAGATGCGCTAACATCTCTTCCTTAACTGCTACCGTATAGGGTGGTGGTTATTATACGTTATTATTTTTTGCGAAACCCACCCTTTTGCTTCCTACGGCGCGGAGTGGGTTTTTTGTTGTCCTTATCCAGAAGTTGCTTCCGCAAAAAATACGCTGAAACTTCACGTACAGTCGCTTTTACAAATTCTTTTACAAGGTCAAACGAAAACTCCATATTATCACCCCCTTTCCTTCCAAATGGAAAGAAGGGATAACCACCCACCCTCACAATATGCAGTTGATTTTATTTTATCAAATAATTGTAAAGATATTATGTGAACAAAATAAAAGGAGGTGAAAAAGATGGCAAGATCTTTCATTATAAAGAACAAATGTAGTTTGAATGGTGAAACAACAACACCAGTAATTGTAACAATTAAATATTACTTGTTTTAAAAACATGAAACGTTATAGCTATATGATGGCTACAACGTTCAAATGAAAAATGTTAAAAGGAATTTCCTCCTAATATCTTCTTATATTTTATGTAATCTACATATTTGACCTTTTCTACGTCCTTTAATTACTTACTGCACATAGTCATACAGATTTTTCGCTAACAACAAACAAGTTACGGTAATGAAAAGGGCGCGAACATACCCGCTTCCTTTTTTTATAGCAAATTTGGAGCCGGCGATTCCTCCAGCAATTTGAGCAATCCCCATTATGAAGCCATACGCATAGTTTACTTGCCCTACATACATAAACATGAACAATGCACCAACGTTACTTCCTAAATTAAGAAACTTCGCAGTACCTGCTGCTTTTAAAAAATCATACCCAATAAATAAAAGAGAAAACATTAAAAATGAACCTGTACCAGGACCTAGAAATCCATCATAAAAACCAATAGTAAAAATAAAAAAGGTAAAAATAATGACGTGTCGACCAGACAATTTTTTATGAGTGGAAATACTTCCCCAATCCTTTTTGAATATCGTATAAATAGCGACCACACCGAGCATGATCAGCATTAATGGCTTCAGTACTTCTGGGTTCATTAAATGAACGGTCCATGCCCCTATTATGGAACCTATGAAAGTGATTGGAAATAATTTAAACGCCGATTTCAAATCAAGATTACCAGAACGATAAAATACAATATTACTAGTTGCACTCCCCATTGTTGATGCTAGCTTATTTGTGGCTACTGCACTTGCTGGATTCAATCCTGTAAATAATAAAGCTGGTAACGCGATTAATCCACCACCACCTACAACTGAATCAATAAATGCAGCTACAAATCCAAAAACAATCAAAATCATTAATACAGATGGGTCTAAATAAAAATCCATACTAGTAGCCTCCCCTTTAGTCACTATTGTAATAGTAACTACCAATTTGCTAAATGTAAAGAGTTATTGTAACGTTGAAATATAAAGTGAAACTTTAATCAGTGGGGGGTTTTGTTCATCCCCACTGATGATTATCAGCCCTTACCAATCGGGCTTTTACGGGCAGCCCGCCCCCCACCTAACTTCTTTGCTTCCGCTGAATTTTGAGGTGGGGGGTCTTACTGCCCGTTAAAGCGGGATAAAAGCAAACATCGGAGGACAAAAAAAGTGGACTACATAGTGCAACAGCTTAAAAAAATTGGTTTTAATGAATATGAAGCTAAATCTTATGTATCTCTTGTTAAACAAGGGCCTGTCACAGCCTATCAAGTGAGTAAAGATTCGGGTGTCCCAAGAGCACGAATTTATGAGATTTTAGGTAACCTTGTAGAAAAAGGAATTGTCATGAAGGAAGAAATAAATGACACCACTCGCTATTCACCTCTACCTGTTGAAATCTTTTTACAGAAGGCTCAATCAGAATGGCAGTCTACTTATGAAGGAATTAGTGATTCATTAAAAAAACTAGAAAATTCCGAGGAAAAAACGGATAATCGAGTCATTACTTTAAAAGACAATCAAACAATCATTAGCTATTGTCAGACATTAATAAAAAAAGCAGAACAACGTATTGTCATTTCAATGTGGGATGAAATGTATGAAGCGTTAAAAGAGGATCTAGCTGAGGTAGCTGATACAGTCACAGTACAAGGCATTACCTTGCATGTTGAAAATCCTATTAAAAATCTAGAAGCCCATCGTATAACAACTTATACAGAAACCCTCTCTACAGAACATTGGTTTATTTTATCAATAGATTCTAAAGAAATGATTTATGGACCATCACTTGAGGAGCGTAATGTTGCTTTTTATACAGATGACCCCGTTCATATATACCTTTTAGAGGATTATGTATGGCATGATGTTTTAGTGAATCGACTTGTCCGACGTAGCAAAGATGACTTGGAGCAATGGATTACGGCAGAGAGACGATCTTTCTTTATGGGGAAATAAAAAGGATATTCAAGAGCAAATCAAAAAATTTGTGTATTAAACCTAACAACTTCTCCTTATAAAAATAGCCGACTATTATATAATAGTCGGCTATTTTTATATAAATTTATACAGACACTGCCATTTTCCCTTTGCGCAACATTCCCATTAATCCAGCGATTAATGAGATAAACGCTTCTCCCACTCTTTCACCTTTTCAATTGTTACATCTAATTTCTTAGCCACTTCCTCTATACTCATTCCCTTAAAAAGCATTCCAGCTGCCGAAAGTGCTTTATCAATTTCTTCTTGCTTCTCCTGTTCATATAAACGGCACACTTTTGTCATCCTTAACCACTCCTTTACCTTTTTCTATTTTATCATCCCCCCTCCACAAACCGCCCAAACTCCTTCAAAAATCTCAGCTTAAAACTCCCCACAGGCCCATTCCGATGCTTCGCCACATGAATCTCCGTCATCTCTTTCTGCATCGTTTCCTTATCATAATAATCTTCGCGATACATAAGCATAATGACATCCGCATCTTGCTCAATTTGTCCTGTCTCTCTTAAATCAGATAAAAGAGGTCGCTTATCTTGGCGTGACTCTACAGAACGAGACAATTGCGACAACGCTACTACACAAACATTTAATTCACGTGCTAATAACTTAAGCTTACGAGAAATCTCACTAATCTCTTGAAATCGATTGCCCTTATGCTTCGAATCGCCTGTAATAAGCTGCAAGTAATCTACAATAATTAAAATCTTTTTGTCACCATGCTTCCTCTTTAACTTACGAGTTTGCATCCAAATATCTTGCACCGTAACACCTGCACTGTCGTAAATCTCAAGCGGCAGTTCACCAATCTCCGCAAACGCCTTACTCACCCTTTCCCAGTCTTCCATCGCAAAACGATGCTTCGGATTTTTCAGTCTGCCCCCTGACACTTCACCTACACAAGAAGCCATCCTTTTTAACAATTGCTTACTACTCATCTCTAACGAAAACAATCCAACCGCCGCTCCAGACTTCGCCGCATGCAGTCCAACATTTAGCGCAAACGCAGTCTTCCCCATAGAAGGCCGCGCACCAAGAACGACAAAATCACCTTCCTGCAATCCGCACGTCATTTTATTTAACGATGTATAACCAGTCTCAATACCAGTAATCTCTTTCGCATCTTGATGAAGCTCTTCATATAAATCAACTAGCGCATCCTTCAAATCAAACTCACATACACAGTCCTTCTCCTCTAACTCACAAAGTGCCGTAATCGTCTCACCAATAATCTTCTCACTCTTCTCCGCAATAAGACGCTCTCCCATCTTGTGCCCAAGAACACCCGCCTGATACATTTTCCAGGCACCTCGAACAAGCCCCTCATAGTATGAGAAGTTGCTAGTAGTAGGCACACCATCCATTAATCCTATAAAATACTCCATTCCCCCGATGCCCTTCAAAAAATTCGGGTCCACTCTAGAAGTGAACGTCACAAGGTCAATCGGTTGCCCCTCGCCTTCCATCTTTCGCATTAACTGAAATATAGACTTATGTACCGGCATCGAAAAATACTGCTCCGTCAAACGGCACTCCTTAATAAGCTCTCCATCAAGTAATAGAGAACCTAACACCGTCTTTTCCGCCTCCACATTTTGAATACTCATGGACGCCACCCGCGCTCCGCTAAAAAGCGCTGCAACTCTTCCTCTGATGGCGTATTCTTCTCCCACTCCTCACACCTCGCCAAAAACTCCTCCGTCTCCCCCGTACTAACAGACGACTCCTTCTTCCGAAACTTAGCCGTATCCGCCTCAACCTCACACACTTTCGTAAATCCTTTCCCGTGCCAACCTCTCAAAATCCCCTTCACATAAGCAATCGTCCGCTTATTATTCTCAAACGCAATTTGAAGAGCCTTCAGCACAAGCTCCTCTGATAAATCTTCCATCCATGCACTCAGTTCCTCCACAGTATGCGGAGACAAACTACCGAAATGTTGCTCATAAAAAGAAAACACGCGACTTCCCGTTTCTTCCTCTATAGCCTCTTCTTCCGCTGGCTCCTCACAAATCGGTTCAACATCATCCATAGCCAAATCACCAGGCATACCGAAATGCGCTAAAAGCATCGGAACATTCAGCTCCTCCTCGACGCACTTCTGAAGAAACATATGTACAAACTCCTTATTCTTCACACCCTTAAGCTCACGAAGCACGCACTTCTCCACATTCGTATTCGTCACTGGATTATAACGAAGCCAATTTAAAACGAATAACTCCCGCGTATCTGCATCATAAAGAATCTTCCCATAATCAATGAAGCGCTGCACAAGCTTATCAACAGTCTCCCGATTATAACCCGTCTCCATCTCCGCTAACCGCTTCGGAAAAGGAAAAATCCCACACTGTGTCGTCTTCGAACAAGTCAACAAGTACACATAAAAATACCGCTCCTCCGGCGTCAAATCCAAAACAAAATCATCCTGCCAAAAATTCACCTGCACAGTACGATACACCGCCATCCTAATTCCTCCCGTCTCCGTTCAAAATAAAAACCTCTTCATAATATATATGGGAGGTTGGTCGGGTTTTTGGCGTGTTATTTCAAAATTTTTTTCGACTCCTACTACGGTGTTTGTTGGTGTTTTTGTTTTTGTTATGTTTTTTCTTAGTGATTTATTACTTGGTAGGGGCTTGTAAGGGGCTTAGGAGGGGGTATTTTAATTAGAGAATCTCATTTTGGAAGATAACTCTGTCTTCTTTTTAGTATATTAAAACCATTTGCTCTCTTTGTAATACCTGTAACATTAAATTTATAAGTTAAGTAATCGTACAAATTACTTATTGAATATTCATTAATAAACCCTAAAACAAGTAGGTGGTTTATATTGAAATTTAAAAGCATCCCCTTAAAACATATTAAACTAGAAGAGGAATTCCGGAAGAATTTAGAGGATTTTAGTCTTGCTACAAGCATTAAACAAAATGGATTAATAGAACCACTTATTGTAGAAGAAAAAAATTCGAATTGTTTTATATTAGTTGAGGGCTATCGTCGTTTTTGGGCTTTAAAACATTTAAACATTCCATTTGTAACATGCAAAGTGGAAAAACTCACCTCAAAAGACTCAAGGGTTCTAAAACGTCTTCGTGTTGAATTAAAATCCAAGAAAAAAACAGGTTATGAGGTAGAACGAATGATTAGTTTTTTACTTGATAATGGTTTTACAGAAGAGGATATCGCTAAGCAATGTAACATACAAAAAAAGACTGTAAAAAAATACATTAATGGAAAAGATGTTAACACTCACTGGAAAATTAGGGCGGAACAATCTGGAGCTGGAAGACATGGATTAACTGAGATTCACCATTTAACTAATATACACCCCGACAATAAAGAATACGTAGCTGATATTTATATTAAACGCAAAATAAATGCTAACAATGTAGAAAGTATAAAAACATTTACCAAGTTAGATGAATTTAATAAATCCTCAAAAGATTTTCAAAGAGACTGTATTAACGATATGATCGGCGATGATAGTTTAAATAACGAAAGACTTAAAGATATTGTTTTTACAAGATCATTAAAACAAAAATACACTCTCTTAGTACATCAATATATATTTGATAAAGTTCTCCGTCTATTAGATAAAGTAATAGATAGTTGCTGTCATAACTTTGTTAATCACCTTACTCCCGTACAAAAGAAAGATTTACAAAAAAAAATAAAAATAATTTCTAATAAACTTGGATTATCGCTTATTTCACCCACTCCTCCCCCAAAAACATTTTCCACTTCTCTTAAAAAGTATCAAGAACATACTATATTAGTTAATATCAATAAAAAGTCCTAAATTTCTACTCGATACTGAAATTATGTTTTTTTGAAAAAAATTGATATATTATTTAAATTTTATCAGTTAATAAAACAGCAACACTTATTTAAGCGTTGCTGTCCTTCTTTCAAATTATGTATGAAGATGGTATCGTATCTCATCTTCTTTTCTAGCATCTATATTAAGAAAAACTGATATTCTCACCAAACAGAAATATCGATTTTTAGCTACTACTACTTGTAGTTGTTTTTGTCTTGTTTTTTCTTATTAATTTATTATTTAGTAGGAGGCTATTTATCGGTTACTTCAATTAAAAAAACTCGATCTGAGAAGCCGCCTCTTTCTTCTGCTTTCTTTTTACGGATGTTGTTGATTTCTTCTAGTGTTGTGCCTTCGTGTTCGGCTAGGGCGTTGATTAGTTCTAGTAGGTCGGATAGTTCTTCGAGTTTATGTTCTTTTGTTGTTGCTTCTAGGTATTCGGTTAGTTCTTCTTGTGTTTTCCTGCAGAGTTCCTCTATGTATTCATCTTCGTTTAGGATTCTTGTTGTTGGTGTTTTTCCGTTAGCTTTTATGATTTGTGGGATTTTGTTTCGGATTAGTTTGTTATAGGTTGGCATGGGGGGTTTCCCTCCGTTTGGTTTTTCTTCTATTATAATGGAAAAGCAGTTTAACTAGGTGTTAAACTGCTGCAATGCTTCTTTTATATAGTTTTCTTCTTCGGTTGTGAAGATGGTTGGGAATTCGGATAGTGGGAGGTTTGATTTTTCGATTATATCCTCTATATCACTTTGAGGTATATCAAGATAGTTCGTTACCTCTTCTATTACATTGAAAAATTCCTTCAAAGTAGCTTGAACTTCATGATGACTCGGATCCTTCTCTTCTTCCTGATACTTTTTCAACTTCCCTATCACATCCATGAAGCACCAATCAAACTTTTCTTTTATAAATTTCCAAGTTAGTTACCACTCCATCCAAATTACTCTCATCATAAATTATTTTTCGTTTTAATTGCCTTGTAAAGCAAAATTCATAGTTGCGATATGTCGCGTTAACGCCGTTGTTATATCATTAATACCTTTCCCACTTGAAAACCCACCATAATCAGGGCTATTCCAATTTAAAGGCAAATCCTTCCCATGGACACTTATCAATTCATTTGGATTTAAATTTTGAATAAGAAACTCCTTAAATTCGTGTGTCGTAGGTGTCTGTGATAGAGAAGTACGAGTAAATATTTCTCTAAATAAGCGCAGCATGATTTGAAATCCCATAGACTTTACCAATACATGAGTTTTTTCATCAGCCCAAGCCTCAGGATATACTTCAGCCCAAGCTTTAAAATAGTCATTTAAAATTCTTGCTTTTTGAGGGATAGAGAAAGTCTGTGGTAAATAATCTAAAACGTATGATTCAATTAATTTAATAAACGTGCTGTTCGTAACATAAGGTTTCGGTAAATTTTTTGGACGTTTACCATCAGTGTCCTTAACTCGTTGATATAGGATTGACCAATTCTCACCATTTAATAAGGTAATAATACTATGAGCCATTTCTTCTGTATTACTTAAGGTACCCGCTATAGCTTTCATAGCCATAGAATGAACTGCACTTGGTTTTTCTTGATATATATTAATATCCGAAAACACTTTTGCTGTATCTTTATATGGTATATCAATATAAACAGTCGTTGGACACTCAAATGATAATTTACTAGCTTCAAATAAACCTGTTGTTCGATGATGCCCATCGATCAATATCCCTGGGAAAATATCACTTTCATCTTTTAAATATCCTTCACTATCTACTTCTGATTTTTCAATTTTCTCTCTTAAAGCCTCTAAATCAACTTTATAATAAGCAATATCGCTATCATTAGGGTGAAATTCAAAAGAAACAAAATCACTTGAATTGAATAAAGCCAAAACAACCGCATTTGGTGATGAATAGCGTTGAGGGTCTTCTAATGCTATTTTAATTATATTGTTAACCTTTGATTCTTTTAAAGCACGTTGAATTCCCTCAGGATTATCATAATCTCTAGGTATTTTTCTTAGTAAACAATATGTTGCATCAATTGATATTTTACTAGAAAACATCATATATGAATTTTGTTGTTCAAGTTTCACCATTTTTATAACTAATTCTGGTCCAACTCTTTGCATTAGACCATCCATAATCATAAGTAATTCCATTTTTTTTACTGAATATGATTTTGACATTCTTTTTCCTCCTCAAATATATCAGTCTTAATACCAATAAATAATTTTATGTTTTTAGGAAGCCAAAACTTATTGAAATCTTCGTTGGCCAGTCTATCTATTCTTAACCTATGTTTCTCTCGGCATATTTTTAATTCATCTTAATAATAATTGTCCCTAGATAACCTGTTATGTAATGCATAAGATACATCATACATTAAATAGGAGTCTTAACATCGGAAATACATACTCATTGAATAAATCTCCTCAATAATATTCAAAAATTGTATTTTAGTTTTTGAATAAGAAAGACTTGTCCACATTCATTCCTCCCTATTAAATGATTACCTTAAACGAGTCGAAGCTACTAGATTTTCGCAAGTTACAACTCTGACATAAAAACTGCAGATTAGAGATTTCATCTAAACCACCTTGGTTTAAAGGTACTATATGATCTACATGAAATCGCCCCTTAGTTGTTCCACAATGTTCACACCTTTTACAGTGCATATGCATTTGCAGGTACTTATCAACTATCTTACGATCTCTAATTTTCACCTTTTTACCAGTAAAATTATTCCACAAAACTCTAACAATTGATTGTGTTGGAATTACTGTGAATTTTGTTAAAATGTATTGTTCAAACTTTTTTCGACCATCCTCAGTATTTTTCCAATTTAATAATTGCTCTTCTGTTGGTTTAATTTCCTCAATTATCCGATCTTGTAGTATTGGGAAAATATCTATCATTAACTTTTCTTGATCGATATTAAATTTCCCCAAAAAAGAAACCAGTGGATTTAGCCCTTCCAATACTATTCCCCCTATTACATTGAAATTTTTAAAAAGGTCTTCCATTAAATAGATTTAGATTCTTGTTGTTAATTTACTTGATGCGAATTTTCATAATAAATACCTTGATGTAAATTTTAGATATGTTCATTTTGACACCTCACACACGAGGTTGAATCCGTGAGGTTGTTAACCTCAAATGTTATAACCTCATATTACACCACCTCACAATATATGTAAATATATTTTTTGAAAAACATAACATTTTTTGTCATATCACTACAAATGAGAAATAATAGAAAAATATTTTTTTGATTAGAAGTACAATTAACAACATTAGAAACTGAAGACTGTGATAAAATTTATTCCGAGAAGTTTACTGGATCTAGGTTAAATAGACCACGATTACAAGAAGGTGATACATTAGTTATCACTAAACTAGATAGATTAGCAAGAAACATTGTTGAGGGAACCGAGATCGTAAAAGAATTATTCTCTAAAGGTGGAAGCGTTCATTACCCCAGAAGAGATAACAAAAGTATCCAACACAACTGTGCGAAAGATTGTGCTAGAATACATTCATTACTAAAATTGTGTGCGAATTCAAGAAAAATTAAACCACCTGTTCCCTAAAGAATTTAGGGAACAGGTGGTTTATTAGGTGTTTTGATATGTGTCTCGTTTTCTGGGTTCACTTCAGTTCAAGGTGGTTTTCTAAAACTTTCATATCACTATTAAATTATTACTTCAATCTATCCTGCAACGCACTAATATTAATAATTACAGGACTCCCCGACTTCAACGTATCATCTTTCTGTAACATTGGTCCCGAAGTGATACATTGACCTTTCTTCAATGTTGCAAGTCGTTTTTCCCACTCTTTTCGCACAGCTGAATCTTGAGCAAGGTTCGATGCAATAGCACTTATTTCATTTTCTGGTGGCATGAAATACACTTTTTGACTTGAATTCTGTAGTCGTGAAATTTCATCCATTGTAAATTGCCCTTTTAATGATTGTGTTGCATACCAACCTGACCAACCAAATTTTCTTCCTTCAGTTAAAACTTTGGCACTAGGTGATTTTTCTCTATGATCAAGATTTTGCGCTTCATCTAATATAACTGGGAATGGTTTATTTTTGTCGCCATGGTGTAATTGATAGTTCCAAATATCCCATAAGATAAACTCTGTAATCATGAGCTGTACATCTCTATTAAAGCCCGTTAATTGTACAATAAACACTTTACCTTTTTGGTTCAGTATGTCTCCCCAATCATATACAGCATTATGATTAAATGGATTCTTATCAATAAACGGCTTAATTTGTGATCTTGCTGTTTTAGCCGGCCCAGAAGTATCCTCTTCTAATTCTGCTAATAAATAATTTAAATTCATACCTTCGCCATATTTATCTAAACCGCGCATTACCGCCTCATATATAGCGTTTTGTTGCTGAATGCCTAAATCTTTATATACAGCTGAAAATACACTTTTAATTCTTTCAGCAACATCTGTATTATCTTCATCGATATAAATTCCTTCATCCAATTCTTTTTGATTTCGCTTAAATGGATTTACTGGGAATTTATCTTTTGCTACTAGGAATTGTTCAATATTATCTTGGAGTCTCTCTTTGAATTCCGGTTCTAACTTAGAATTCTTGAATCCATCTGTATAGTCAAATATCATACTAGAAATTCCATTTTGCGCCAGCTCAAGTAGTAAACATTGAATGAAGTAACTCTTACCTTGTCCTGATTTACCCGAAATTAAAATATGTCTATTTGCTAGCTCTGGATTTCCGAATTCCCAATATATTTCTTGAGTCGACCCCTCTACTGTTCCTAACAAAACGCGGATGTCTTTTAATTCTTTTGTTCCTCCCGTTCCTTTTTCTTCCTTTTCTTCTTCAGAATGAGGTACAGTTGGAACGACTTTATTGCTAGTTTTTTTTAACACTTGATTAGAATCATGATTCTGATTCAATAATCTATCTGGATTAATATCAGTTCCACCCGAATGGATTTTCATTTTGAGTGCTTCAATTTCTTCGATTACTCCTTCATATCCATCCTCTTCGGTTAATTCCACTAATAAAATATCTTCTTCTATTTTGATGGATCTCCATGATTGTTCCTTTTTGAATGATAAAATTGCTCCTTTTCCGATTTTATCATCCAAATGTCCACTCATTTCGTAATCATCATTTAATAATCTTTTCTTTAGTTCTTCAATTTTCTCATAAGATTTTTCTGGCCAAATGTTGTTTGCAATAAATTTCTCCGCATTTGCTAGCAATAACTGTACAAAGAAGTTTCGGAAAAACTTATGTTTAAATACATGAAAACCATCTTCACTTGTTTTAGAAAGTTGCGTATCAAATAGTTGCTTAGTAGCATTAATTTGCTCTTTTGCTTTTGCAATAGCACTTTCTTGATTTAAGCCGATTTTCACTTCCACTGGATAATAATGCACTGATAATTTATCATCTTGCATTTCTACTCCGATTAACAGTAAATCGTCACTATGTGCACCTTTTCCGCCTAGATTTTTCGCAGAAAATACACCTTCACTTTTCGTTAATTTCACCGCTCCAGCAACACGCAATATTTCTTCTAATGAGATAGGAACCCATAAAATATTCTCATGATCTAAAGCACTTAATATATACTTCACAGCAGAAATAATACTTAACTTTTCTCTTGAGAATTGTCCCTTACTTCCTATAATTCGTAGTAACCACTCACCATTTAAACTATTGAAAGCTCTAATAGCTGTATTAATTTTTTCAGGTGTCGATACAATTTCTTTTTCCGCTAAATACTGTTCAATAACCGCTCGGTATTGTCTTGCTTTATCCGTTACTGTAATTGCATCATACTGGCTTGATGAAGAATATTGATCACTATAATGAATAACTAATAAATTACGTGATGAATCTTGGAAGAAATCTAAACCTACATTAGGTTCAATAAATGTTACCCAATAAGAAGATTCATATAAATGTTCTAAAACTTGTTCATCATAGGTAGATGTTCTCGTAACAATTGTTTCGTTCTTACGATAAGGGTTTGTACCATCGTTATTTAAATTACTTCCTAATTCATTCATTCCTCTAGCAGTTTGAATTAACAAATGTTCATTATTCAATACATTTTTCAATCCAAATCCTGTACGATAATCTACTTCTGTACTAATAGATGATAGAGATGATAACATTCCATTTAAAGATAATCCTGTTTCAATATCTTCCATTGTACTTTTCGCATGCTTCTCATTTGAAATCATTTTATAGAATGAAATATGAGCGTAACCATATTCTTTCGTACCAATAAGTTTATAATAGAAAACATTTTCTCGAATTAACCTTAATACGTCTACAGCATCGAGATTCTTTGATGCTAACGATAACTCAAAGAACTCCTCGAATTTTTGAACATCATCATATATAGAAAATTTTTCAAAGGCGCTTAGTATATTACTCTCATGATATAAAGCAACCTCTACTGGTATAATTTTGGACGGCCCTTTTTTATCTATCTGCTTCTTAATAAACTGTACTAAACCTCTTACAACTTCTTTATCATTATTTATATTAATCACATTGATTCGTATCGGAGATTTAGATTCTTGTAAAAATAAGTATTGGAAATGTTCCACAAATTGTTGAAGCTTTTCTTCAACTACATTAGCTAAAAATGCATTAGATTCTCCAATCGCAACCTTATGAAGTGTTTCATAAACAGTCCATTCAGGCGCTTCATTTTGAGAAACTGGTCTATACAATTCATCATTCTGTCCATATATATATGGCAATAGATTGTTAGGGTGCAGACGATTTAAAATATGCATCTCAACTACTTCGTTTTTAATTTCATCATTAATACTTAATTGATAGGCAACATTAAGCGGATGCAACGGTGTTAGTATGACCCTTTGTTCTTCTTCAATAACTCCCAATTTAAACAGATTCTTTTCTTCTTCTTTTAACATTACATTGTCTTGTATATGAGCAATGCTTTCGTTAAAAGTCTTCAAATATCTTATAGATAGGTCTCTTAATTCATCATCCACAAAACAAAGACTAGGAACCGTATTATTAAACTTATAGTAATTTAATAATTGTTGATACGCATCTCTCAATGATGGGTTCACTAATAATTCAACCTTATTTAGGCCTGATACCCCTCTAACTGCAAAAGCGATTTCATTTTCAATCCATACTCTCTCGTCTTGTAAATAATTTCGAAATCCTTCTCGTGCTGAAAATTCCCTTGCACCTTGTTTTAATTTATTTGTATCAAGGTTATATTCAAAGCTTTCTTGATGTTCCCTTTTTAATTTCCATACCCTTTCTCCTGATACTGGAACAGTCTTTGCAACTTGCTCTCTAATAAGAATAGGAATTAAAGATGTTTCAATTTGAACAGAAAATGATAAGCTATCGTCATTCCATGCAGGGGAAGATTCAGAGACTTCAAAACTTCCACCTTGCCAATTTATAATCTGTGCATCTTCCTCAATAAATACTTCTTCTGGCTCATTAGAAATATCTCCAAAAATAATACGTTCTTCAGCTTTATTCATAACTACGTTTTTCTTATTTACATTCACTTCATAAATCGTTTGAAGCGATTGTAAAAACGCGGCTTCACACTCTACAACAGCAATATGAAACTCATATTTCGACTTAGATTGCATTTTATGCGTATATACAACTTTATGGAATGAAGTCACATTTTGCTTATGCGCTAAACTAACAGTTAGTTTTTTCCCAGATATCCCACAGAAACCTTGTGAATTTTTATGAATGTATTCCTTCTTCAACTTTTCTTCAAATTCAAAGTTCAAGTTGATATCTTCTATCTGTGTAGGATTAAAAACGATAATATGGCGTTTACGTCTCCCAGCCTTTGTCTCGGCTTGTGCTTTCTCCCAATATAGCATACCTTCTTTTGAATATTTCTTTGGTGATTCGATATATTCTAATGGGCGATCTATCTCAGTCATTTTGTCGTAAGAATCTTTAACAAGAACATAATCCGCTTGCTGCCAATCATCTTTCTTCAGGCGAGAAACACCTTTCTCATCAAATAATTTTTCTAATTGACTCTCTAAATGTTCATACTCGTGCATCTGTTGAACTTTCTCAAAGAATGAAGCATTTTCTTCTAGCCTTTTTTTCATTTGAGCTGAAGTAAATTGATTTAAATTTTCATCATAGAAAATACCTAGATTAGAATAATCTTCTCTCGCAATCTCTTGTTTTGATAAAAACCCAAGAATTTCTTCATAATCCCAAAGAGATGGTCTCACAATTGTATCATCTAATTTTTTACGTAAATAAAATGAAAGTACTTCCTTCTCTTCTTTATTTAAAGAAGAAGTTTCAATTTCTTCTTTTAATGTTTTCAAAATCGATTTTACATTAAATGGCATACCTTCTTTTTGCAAATCACTGCTACCACCCTTAATACTGTCCAGTGTCTCATGGCATATACTAAGTAAAGCTGTTTTCTCCCAAACATCCTTTTGTTCACCGACTTCATTACGAAGTGTTACTAAAAAGTCCGGAGTAACATTTGCCGATGTAGTCGCAACAACTACTTTCATCTCCTCTGAAACCTTAATAGCAATCGTTTCATATGGAGTTCCCTGCTTATGCTGATAATAAAACGCCTGCGATAAATCTTGTTCTTTTAATGTGTCATAAAATGCTTGTACTTGTTCATGATTATCAAATTGAAGGTAAAATCGCTCTCCACCTCTAAGATTTTCCGCTTGTAAATAATTTGTTAGTTTATCTGAAAGATAATTATAAAATTGGTTTAACATACTGTGCATCACCGCTATCACTTTTTTTGTCTATTAAATTCAGCTTATCAAATAACTGTACAATTTCTTCTTTTGAGTAACGATCGAAGAATAAACCTCTAGTCTCTAAATCTATAAATACTTGCTTCAAAGGTTTTCTTTCCTTTTTTAAACTCAATGCTGTTAGTAGCAATAACATATCTTGACTAAGATTAAGCATATAACCAAGTGAACCTCGAGTTTTTAAGAAATATTTTTTCCCAACCTCTTCTATTGATAAAGAGTATCTATGTCGAGGGCCTTGCATCGTATCTTTTTCATAGGCTTCTTCTATACTACGGAATAAGGATTGTACAAGCGTATCATATTCTATTTCTAAATTTCCTTCATAAGCCCCAAGACCTAAATGTCTTCTATATTCCATAACCCAATCACAAAGCATCTCTAAAAATACTTTTTTATCCTCATCGGATAATTGCTGATATGTTTCCTTTAACTCAGGATAGCCACCCGCTTTTTCTACTCCCATTAGGAAATTTAAATGTTCTAAGCAATTAATATGTAGTAGTAAATGTCTACCTGTATCTTTAATCATTTGATAACCATGAGTATAACCTTTTCTATTCTTACTCGTAGACTCCCAGTCAAGTGTAAAATAAACTTCGTTGTTCTCACTAAAGTTCGCTTTCCCAACTTGTGAAAGCTTTAAAGTCAATTGAGTAATATATAAAAAGTAATAATAACTAAGAAACAAATGATAATGAGTTCTAAAATAATCTTTATGTTCTGCTAAAAATTGAAAATCTTCTTTGAATAGCTTTGAGATAAATGGAATTTGATTAATATAAGGACGGCGTTCTTTTTCGTCGCTCTCCAAATGATTTAATTGTTTTAACACAAGACGTGACATTAAATCTGTTGAATCGCTTTTCCCAAAAATCTCTTCTACTGTTTCTTTTTCACCTAATAAGACGTCTAAAAGGAATCTAGCAATATCTTGTTCTCCTTTTTTATCAGCCTTATCACTTAATGGTAAATATTGAAACAAATGCAAATGAAAAATTTTAATTGTATTGTCACTATCCTGCAGAAAGGTACGTAGTATTTGTTCAAATTGCGACTTATCTTGCTTTGATACATCAACAGATTTACTAATCTCTCCAATAAGTTCTTCTAGATTAACTTCCATTTTTAACTTATTTCCGCTGACTAGACGCGTAAACTCTCCTAATACTCCCTGAAACCCTTTTGCGAATTTTGCCCGCTCTGTTCCTCGGGTAGAGAAAGGTAACAGAGGAGCTTTTTTATTTATTGTATGTTTTAATCCTAACTTTTCTGGTTTAATACTCAGTGAGTTTTTCAAATCCTCTAAATTCTCTCTTACAATCATTTTCTAATCCCTTCTAAACGTAAATTCTTCAAAATCTTCGTCGTATGTTAGTCTAAACATTCCATTTTCATTAGATTGAACAAACAATAATTCTTTTTCTCTATTTCCTAATTTCATTATCTTATCCACAAATTCAACGAACTGAATACAATCTTCTTTATCCTTTTTATTCGGGCGATAACCTTTTGAAAGTTTGACCATCATTTCATATAATGGATAATCAATTTCTAAATATACAGGAGCTACTTTATCTTCATTGGAAAAAGCAAGTAATATATTTAATTTAAATCGATTTAAAACCTCCGGTTCTACCCCTTTCAAATGTCCTACAAACGGCTTAATTTTAAGAGACTGTGCAACCTGAGTAGTATCATTTGAGTAATCCATGAATACATAATCTGACTTCGGACTTCCGTTCCATAAGAAAATTGATTTTCTCGCTAAATTATACATATCTTTTAAATCAGATCGATTTCCTTTATTAAAAGCATATAAATATTCCATATATTTTTTATAATTTTCATCCCCAAATATTTCATTTAAAACCGGAGATAAAAATAATGACATACGTATTAATGTTTTATTGAATACCTGTCTAGATGAATCACTTAGCTCAAAGAAAGAACCCATCTCTTCTAGCCCTTCTATCCATCCATCAAGTCCACGTAAATTCAAATGCTTTTGGAAAGTATTCTTCATATTTACTGAATTGTTTAGCTCAATTAGCATTTGGTCTACACTATTTGATCGTAGATGAATAGGATCCATTTTAGAAATAACTGCTAGTAAATTTGATTTTTCTTGACCATCAAATAATAAATTCGGTAATAAGGCTTCGGTTTTTTCCATCATACCTGCCCCAAGAAAATCTTCATTCCCATGAGAAGGCACTAAAATATCATAAATAAAATTAAGCATGGAACGTGTCGAAATAATCATCTTATGCTTAACTATTGCTTCAATTAATATACTTAAAACACCATCTCGTATTTGTTGTTGTTGCAATAACTCATAATTCACCATAAAGAATCCATTTATACCACGTTGCTTATCCTTCAAATAAGCTTGATAGAATGGATTTTTTTCTGACTCAACCACAATTCGCTTTAAAATAGATGAAAAATAATCTGATTTTGGCCCTTCACTGGTTAATTCAAAAGGTTGATAATCACTAAAACTAATCAAGTGGAAATTACCGCTTTGTTGATTAGTAGCAATTTCATTTGCCTCGAATATTCCTGATTCCTCAATGAATTTTGTTAAAATTTGATAGTGCTCTTTTGCATAATCTGATTCAATAAAGTTATGCAGAACTCCTAGGTTAATAGCTAAAATTAGCTTGAATCTGGAACCATCAATCTCACTATCACTATATGGCTTTAATACTTCCGCTAATGTATCAAGGGAACTCTTTTGTGGATCAAAACTTTCCGTAGCATCATTATGCACCGAAAACTCTTCCATCAATTCAGGATATTTATTTTTCACATACGATAATAAATGTGATTTCCCATCTCCAACGCTACCACACAAGAAAATTAATTGACTCGTATTTTGCCCAGCTGCTGCTGTTAGAGCAGACATCATATCGTTCTGTATCGTTCTTTCTACATGTAAATAATCCTTAAACGAACTAAATTCATTAGGATTTTCGATAGCCTCTTGAGATGATTCTTTCAGCTTCGAGAGTTCTGCTAGTAAATAACTCTCTCCTTCTCCTAAAATAAAATCATCATACACAAAATTGTTATCTGCTTCTTCTTCATTATCCACAGACTGTTTATCTTCAATTTCTAATCCTACCGCAATCTCAGCATTATTTATTTCTGTTAATTCCTCAGTTTGATTTGATGTATTTTGTTTACTTGCAATCTCAATTAGCATTTTTAACTTTTCTTCTAAACTAGCAGATATCTTTTCTTCTAATTTCTCCACAATATGTACACTACTCTTCGGCTGTGGATGTTTGTATTTCGGGACAACAAACTCATAACTCCCGTATACCTCCATAAACCACACTGCAATTTGGAATAGATTTTTATGCATTTTAAAAGCACTCTCTACCCCACTTTCAATATGTTCATGTGCCGCTTTATTTCCTAAATAGCGAACAGTATCAAATGAACGTGAAATTTCCTTTGATAAGATATCTTCTCTTTCTAATTTTTGAATACGCTCTACTTGCTTTAAGTATTGTACGTCGTGCAGTTCATGTTCTTCCGCAATGCGTTTTGATAATAGCTCTGCAAATATTCTTCCCTTAATTAAAACCGATTGGGGATCTTGATAAAAAACATTTTCAATATCTCTCCCCATCTCCGCTAACTCGGGGAATACCTCTTGTAGAAAATCAAATGTATATTTCTCCAATGATGTAACACCTCTTAATCTAAAAATACGTTTCGAATATATTCCATATTATACAATATCTATAGAAGAATTGTTGGTATTAAGGTGCTATAACATAATGACAATAATTTCTTAAATTTAATCCTATTTTATAAAAGTAGCAAATTCCTTTTTGACTCATCATCTATAAAATCCATAATATGAGTTTTATTGAGCACCTTAATTCCAAATAACCAAAAGAAGCCTAACTTTGTTTCCATTAGGCTTCTTTAAAACTTAAATACTAAATATTTTTTATATCTTCCGTATCATCAAATGTCACCAATTCTAAAGTATTTCCTTTTATAGCCTCTTCGATAATCCTTTGTCTCCCTTTCCAATAAATTTAAAGCAACCTACTTTCTATATATAGAAAGTAGGTTGCTTTAATATAAGTTATATTCTTTTATACATTATCCTTTGAGTCCCAAGCTCAGCTGTACAGAACTTTCCATCTCTTCTTCTTGTGTCATAATCTCCACAATTCTTTCACCCATTCGTTTCACTAAATCAACCACTAAAGCATTTCCCATACAAAAATACCTATTTCTTTGTGGCATCCCTGTATTTGTCCAGTTCATTGGAAAACCATTTAATAGTTCACATTCAACAGGTGTTAAATATCTTAACCTTTTTGTGTAAGGATCTTCAATTACATGAGAACTTCTATTACATGTTCCTTCACTAGTTAACATTGTACGTCCAGGCTTATCTAAATCATCCGGGAAAGCCATTCCTCCCTCAGAGTAGAAATATTTATGCCCTGTCGCCTTCGATACTCTTTCTTCTTTCTTAGGGCCTTTGAGGTACTTAAGTTCCTCGAATTCCGTTCTTCCCTTTTTATTAATTTTATCCATTTTCAAATAATAAGATTCATCCGCAGGTCCAAAGTTATCGTATACTTTCTTAACTATCTCACCTAACGTCTTGGGATTCTCAGTTACTGGCACTACTTCCTCAGTATATACTTGTCCTTTTATCATCACACCAGAATTATAATATTCTGCTTTAAATGTATCAGAAACCTCCACGATATCATTTGGCAACCTAAACTGACCTCTTTTTTTGTTTTCTTTAGGTGCCTCAAGCACTTTAAATACCGGGGCAAAAAACCCATTCTCACACAGCACCTCTAATGGCTCCACTTTACTTTGAATATTAGCAAAACCAGACTCATCTAGATATGCAAATATAAATACTCTCCGTCTTCTTTGTGAATATCCATAATCCGCAGCGTTAATAACTCTCCATTCCACTACATATCCTGCATCTCTAAAGCTCGCCAGCATAATAGAAAAGTCACGACCTCTTTGTTTTGCTGGTGACTTCAATAATCTATCTACATTCTCTAACAAAACAAATCTTGGCTTGCGAGAATTAACTATGTTCATTATCTCCCAAAAAAGAACACCTTTTTTCCCTTGTATTCCTTTTTCATTTGATAAAGTACGTGCTACAGAATAGTCTTGGCAAGGGAATCCACCTACTAATAAATCATGCTCAGGTATTTCCGACCAAGCTTCTGCTATATCTCTATTTACATGTATTCCTTTATTTTCAAAGCGAGTTGCATAACAATTAAATGCGTGTTGTGCTTTAGTTGAGGGCTCCCACTGGTTCCCCCAAAGAACTTCAAAGTTTTCGTTTGCTTCTAGTCCTAATCTAAAACCTCCTACTCCCGCGAAAAGTTCTACTACTTTCACCATAAATACACGAACATCCTTTCGGTATTTTATTTATCTATGCTTCATTATAATAAAAAGTAAGGAAAAGATCAACTATAACCTTTTAGGAATCATACTTTTTCACTTGCAATCGTAAAAAACAATTCATTACTATATCAATAGTATAAACGAAACAAACCGCCTTGAATAGATCCAATATAGCTGTTATTTAATAGAACAAACTGACTTTTCCTTCTTATAAATTTTACTTGTATAAAATCGAAACAGCTTTTTATTATAGCATAGATTTAATATGTATTGTTTAAAATCATACAACGCAGCACTGGATACAGAAAGGAGTTTATTATGGACTATACTACAATAGAAGAACTAATGAAAAAAGCACATGAAGCTGAGGGAAAAACATTTGGTGAAATTGATTCCACTAACCGACTTGCAAATGCTAAATCAAAAGGTGGACTAGGGCAAGTAATCGAGGAAAGCTTTTTTGGATATGAAGTCAATTCAAACGCAGAAGCTGACTTTAAACACCTTGGTATTGAACTTAAAGTAACTGCATTTAAACAAAATAAAAACGGTTCATTGTCAGCCAAAGAACGACTAGTCTTAAATATTATCAACTATATGGAAGAAGTTCATACACACTTTGAAACCTCAAGCTTTTGGAAGAAAAACGAAAAACTACTATTAATGTTCTATGAATGGGTACCTGGTGTAGACCGTAAAGATTTTCACATTACAAAAAGCCTTTTATTCACCTATCCCGAAGCTGATTTAGAAATAATTAGACAGGACTGGGAAACCATCGTAAATAAAATTCGTGCCGGCAAAGCACATGAATTATCTGAAGGTGATACAAACTATTTAGGAGCTTGCACTAAAGGTTCCAATAAAAATTCACTTCGCTCACAACCGTATTCTGAAATTCCAGCAATGCAAAGAGCTTTTTCGTTAAAGCCTTCTTATATGACAGCACTAGTTCGCAGGTATCACCTAAACGAAGAACTAGTAAGTTTTACAACAACAAATGAACTAAAAGGAAAATCTTTAGAAGAAATCCTTTATTCAAAATTTGAAAATTACATAGGCTTAACTGATCAAGAAATCGCTCAAAAATTATCTATTGATTACAAACCTACAACCAAAAGCTTTGTTCCACTATTAGTAAGCTCTTTACTTGGTATCAAAGGAACTCGACTCGATAAAATTGAAGAATTTGCGAAAGCTAATATAGAATTTAAAACAGTTCGTTTAGAGCCCAACGGTAAACCCGAACAAAGCATGTCATTTGAAACAATCGATTTTCATCAATGGACAAACGAATCATGGGAAGAAAGCGAAATTAGAGAACGCTTCTATCAAACCAAGTTTTTATTCGTAATTTTTGAATTTAACCAAACAAAAAAAGAAAATCCAAATCGTAAACTCTACTTTAAAGGTATTAAACTTTGGAATATGCCTGTCCCTACAATAGAAAAAGAAATACGTGAGCTATGGGAAGATGTTAATAAAGTTATAAATGAAGGTATTCAAATTGAATATAAAAAACGTGGCGATAAAGTCGTCGAAGCAAATAACCTACCAAAAATAAACTTCAACGGCGTCGCGCATATTAGACCAAAAGCTCGCAACGGTGCAGATAAAGTAACTTTACCCGATGGTCAACATATTACAAAGCAGTGTTATTGGTTGAATAATTCGTACATAGCTGATGTTATCAATTCGAAATAACCAATGAAAATTCGTTTATTTTCATTAGAAAAATAACAACGTGGCTGTAAAAAGCACCCACGTTGTTATTTTTTCAACAAAATTAATCTCACAGCTTATTTCCTTTATCCCTATCTATTTCAAATTCTCATTAAGTTGTTTTAAAATATAAGTATTATTAATCCAAAAGCTTTGTTTTACCATCCATCTACCATCAGGTAATTCCTCTGCATGAGAATAATTCCCTTTACCTACTTCTTCCCCATCTTCCAATACATAAAAAGATTGACCACAATGTGCTTTCATATGAATAATAGCGTTGTCCTTCTTACCAGGTAAATTATTCTCAATAACTATCCTACCATTTAACCGCTCCGTTTTAATCAATTTAACACCATTAGTAACAATAGATTTCACATTCTCCCATCCGGATTTTACAATGCACTCTAAATCTGTATAGGGCATATTCCACATTTGACACCCTCTTAACTCGTAAAATTGTCCATTTTTTTTAAAAACAACAAATAAAAACTTTGTTTCTTCAAAATAAGATCGTAGTTTCGACTCTTCCCATTCTTCATTAATAAATTCCTTTAATTTCATTTGTGGCAGAGAACTACTTTCTTTTATAGAACAATTCTCTTCTAACCTTATTGCTTTCACAACAATATTAGCCTTTAAAAATTCTGCTGCTCTATTAGATTTTATTCCTAGCATTCGGTATGCTAAGTCAATCCATTGAGATTTATTACCATTATATTCTCGACCAAATAAGTCACATAGCTCTTTATCCATGTATCCTACATAAGAATTAATCTTCGATATAACCAGTTTATCAAATGTAATATGCTGTAATTCTCCTGCATCCTGAACAATAGGTTCATAAGTATCTAAATTTTTCGCAATATACTTATTCAAAATATATGTCATATATGAATTTTTAAAACAAAAAGCCCTTTTGCGCGCAGGAATATTTTCCCCATAGTACTGTGAAACAGTACTTTTTTTAGCTGTAGCTCCCTTCGTACAGGCACCTAGGTACATTGTGTCCCCCTCAGAAAGTTCATGCGCTCTTCCATCTTGAATTTTACGAACTATCTTCTCGTAATCATCTTTAATTATTTTCATATCTTCTTCTGGTGGAGAAAATAATTTAATAAAATCGATTGGATATAAAAGTTTATTTTTAATGTCCTTATCACGCAAATAATATACTAACAAAAGTATTTTAATTTTCTCAAACACATGGGATGTCTCAAAATCCAGTTCAATTGGCTTATCATAACCTATCATTGTAATAACTAATCGTTCACCAGCGCTAAGCTTACCTCTTTTTAACTTTTGATATGGAGAAACCTTAAGCTCAACACCCGCTTCATAAAAATCAGCTTGTTGATTGCTATTAAGTTTATACCCAAAATAGTGCTCTTCAAGAAGTTGCCCCAAGCTGCCTTTATTTTTTGATTTACCATATTTATCAATAATATTAACTTTAATATCTTCATTTATCTCTGCTTCTTTTACAACATCTAAAAAGCTCTTTCCTATAAGCTGTTGAGCATATTTTTCAATACTCAATGGATTAGTTGCATCATATTTTATAGCTCTTTCCATACTATTCCCCACCTTGTTCATTTCTGAATTTTTTGGTAAAAACATTCTCTATGTATATCCAATACTCTAAATAACTGCTATCTATTTAAGTATCACTATCTAAACTTCTAATAGTTTACAAACCAACAAATCCATACATCTCCAACAACTTCCTACCCTCCTCAACAACCTCTTCCCTCAAGTCCTTAGGCTCCAACACCCTAACCGAAGCACCCATCCCCAAAATCCACTTCTTAATCGATTCTTTCCCGCTCATCGTCGCCCGGAAAAGAATGCTGCCATCATCATTATGTTCTATCTTTTGATTCTCTCCCCAAATGGATTCTGGTACGGATACGGCGAATGGTGGATAGATGAGTAACTCTACTTCTAATGATTCTTTCATAATGCCGAATTTCGGAAATTCTTCCCTAATATCGAAATTAGCAGGTATTTCATATATATCATACAAAGTTCTAATATCTTTTATTCGAGATAGTTTAAACATACGTTTTTCCTTTTTATCATTACATAGGGCTAGGCAATAAAAGAATTCATTGTAGTGTACAAATCCGTATGGATCAATAATTCGTTCTGATCTTTCACCAGATCGTTTCTCATACTGTATTTTCACCTTACTTCTTGTAAATAACGCTTCTTGTAGTTGTACATATTTTTGGTTTTCATTCGAAAACGCATAATTCGGCTTCGATCTTTGCACAAAATAAATATGACGGTCTTTATTCGTTTCCACTTTCTGAACAGCATTCAATTTATCTAATGCTACTTGTGCGTCCCGTGAATAAATGTCATTACCTTTTGAAACTAGTTTTTGAATAGAGAATGTTAACGCATCTAGCTCTTGTTGAGACATATTTTTAATAGGAAATAACGATGTATTTGAAAGGGAGTAGCCACCGTATCTGCCTTTCGTTGTTTCAATTTTAATACCAGCCATTTCAATATCATCACGATAAATGCGGACCATCCGCTCTTTTACTTCTAATATCTCTGCCAATTCACTAATTCTCATTTTCCCTCTCGCATGTAAAAGCTCAATCATATATAGACAATTACTTAATTTACTCATATAAATTCCTCGTTTCTATTCATCCATCCTCATTCAAGTATAAAAGAATAGAAGCATATTTTACATTCTTTCTATATATTCCCTTATAATATTAATACACCACCCCAAAATGCACACTAGCACACCTCTGACATAAATCATCTTCAAAAAGATATTCCGGTAAAATCTTTTCACCACAAAACTTACACTGCTGATACTGCCTCTTTCTAAAATCAGTAACCATAATAATACTCTCTTTAATTTCCACCGATTTCTCACTGTTACTTAGCTCATCTAGGTGTTCCCATAATAATATGTGATGCGGAACCCCTATCATATCTGGCATGACAGGACTATTCCATTCCAATCTATAAAATCCTATTTCTAATCCCATCTCTCCCGCACGGATAAACATGTTCGGATCAAAATCCAGCCCTCGAACTGCGAACTCGACATCTAATTCTTTCAACTCAAAAAGCTCAAATTGTTTTGATATAAATTGTTGCAACTGTGTTTTTGCTAATTTCATTAGTGAATACTCTCCTTTATTACATGAAAACAAATGCCAAGTACATCCCTCTGCACTTGGCAATCCTTTTTAAATATGAACGCCCTCTTCAGCGATTTCCGTTAACATTTGAATCACATTTTGACATTTCTTATCATTGAATAACTCATTCATAGCATGTATCACTATGTCTTCATCTGACCAATTGCTAATATTATATGTATTTGTATAAATTTTTGAATATAATGTTCCGGGTTTCTTCGCTGCTGCGCTTATTTTTTTGCCTTTACTTTCAAGTGTTGTTAATAGCGAAACTCTCTTTTGTGACTCGAGTGGACCAATTTCTAGGGTCAGTTTCAATCTATTGCCTGTCAAACGTTCAAACCACATAATCGCACAGTTGTTTAACCACCACTTCCGTTTCGGTATGCCAAATTGTTCTTCCAGTAAGCGGAACTCTGGCATAATAAATGACGGTTTTTTACTACTCATTTTATAGAGACCTTCTTGAAGCTGATGTTGTTTAGTAAATACTTGGAATGCATTAGATAAAACATTTTCTTCTGTTTGATTACGTTCTTCAGCCGTATCATCATCTTCTTCTCCATTTATAAAGCTAGCTATCGTATCATCTATTGCGGAAACGACTTGATTAAAATCTGCATTGTTATAAATGTTATTCATCACTTGAAGAATCTCATCTTGATCCGCCCAATCTTTAACATCCATATATATTGTGTAAATTCTCGTAAACTTTGCTCCATTTTCTTTCGCTTTCTCTTTAATCATTACACCATTCTCTTCTAACTTACATAATAACTTTAATCGGTTCTCATATTGTTCTAACGGACCTACTTCAATCGTAAGCTTCATACGGCCATTTGGTTCTCGTTCAAACCAAGTAATAAGAGCATTACGTAACCACCATTCACCTTTTGGAACGCCAACAATCTCATCAAGTTGTCTCCACTCTTCAAAAATGAATGATGGAATACGAATATGTTCCTTATAACAACCAGGTGGGATTTGATTTTGTTCTACAAACTGTAAGAACGCCTCTCTCATTACACTATTACCAGCTTTATGTATAAAACAAAGTGTTTCGGAATACTTCTTATAAATTTTGCGAAGATCCTCTTTCACTTCATCATCCAATTTCTTCACAGCTCTTTGCAACTCTTTACTAACAAACTTTCCAACCACTTTTCCGTTACCATTTAAACATAGAAAATCAACAGCAGATTTATGGTTTTTATACACTGTTAACGCTAGTTCAATGTCTTCCTCATCACGAACTAGTTCTCCCTCTAATATATCAATATAGTAGGAAATGAAATCTTTAATCGTATTAGACGTGTACTCACTATAAATCTCCAATTGTGCTTTCAAGATATTTAAAATATCCCCATAATCTAACGTAAGATACGACGTATGGCTTGGCGCACTACCATCTAAACTTAAAAAGATTGGAATGATCGTATACCCTTCATATTTCTCACTAACAAAATTGATATAATTTTGTAATTGTCCATCTGATTCAGATGACTTATATTTATTTTCAATCAAAATAGCAACCTTTTGCGACTCTGATATCGCCAAAATATCAATTCTTTTATTATTTTCCGTCTGTACTTCACGGAAAACCTCCAAATCTTGAAGAGACTGCTTATGTAATTTAATAAAGTTATATTGACCAATTAACTCCTCATTCTCCGCTTTTACAAACGTTTTAGAAAGCAACTTATTGACAAACATAGAACTTAAATGATGATTCTCCGTAGGATCAAGTAACCAAGCAATCATATTAGAATGCCTAATCTCAAACTTATCTACCTTCAATATTTTAAAAGGATTAAAACGATTAAACTTACTATGTAACTTCTCAAACTCCATTGAATTATCTAAAAGTGATAAAATCTCAAAGTTATAATCCATTCCCTACACCACCGTTTATAAATTTGTGAACACTTCTCTTTAATAATCATTTTAATGTATTGTTATAAATAAATTATAACTTGTAATATGGTAGTATGTGTGTCATATTAACAAATTCTTTACACTCTCACTATTCTTCAAAGTAAGAATCTGCCTTTACCGATCCTTCTGGTTTTTCTTCTACATTTTTATCTTCTTCAAAGTACGAATCCGCCTTTACCGATCCTTCTGGTTTTTCTTCTTTTACCTCATTTTTATCATTTTGATTTTCCTCTTCTTGATTATCTCCATCATAAATAGACTGCAACATAGCGGCTGTTGTAAGCTCGTTTTACGCTATATCATTTAAAGCCATTGCCTTTAATTTAAATGTTTGATCCTCTTTATTTAAAACAAATTGAATTTTAGCTTTTACTTCTTGTTCTTGATATACACAATTCCCTGTAAACTCGACGATTTCTTCATGATCTTCCGAAACAAAGTATTTCCATTTCGGATTCTTGAAAAATTTATGAAAAGCTTCTTCTATCGGCATCTTTTCATAACCTGGTAATTTAGCGGTTTTTATTTGCTGTACATGTTCATGATCTTTTGTAGTAGCTACTGCAACTTCTTCTTTTACTTTTTCATCTGCTTTATTTACAGCTTCGTCCACATCATCTTTACTACAACCTGCTGCTAGTAAAATAACACTTAGTAATATACTTCCCATAATTTTTTTCATTTTATTTCCTCCATAACTATTGAATTTGAATTACCCAATCAACCTAAAATCAGCTTATAATCCTCAAAATGTTATATATAAAATTATAGCGAACCCGTATGGACAGATTTTGTCCTTTCTCATAATAAAAGAAAACTATACTCCGCTTTTTCATCCACGACTCTTTCCCATCGTTAGCCCTAACTAATTACATATCCAAATAAAAAAGGATTATCCCCCAAATACGACCTTGGGATAATCCTTTAAATAACTAATATCGAAGACTGACTTACCGAAGAAAATATATTACACATGCGATATTCTTATATTTTCTCGTATTATGTACATTTTTTAATTTCTAGACATTTGTTTCCATGCTTTGTCAAACTCATACAATTCATCTTCTTTAAATGCTCTTTGTAATTGTCTCATATGTTTTTGAACATCTTGTCCTTGCTGTTTGTCATCAAACTGATAACCTTTAGCTCGCTCGACTCCCTCTTTAAAAGACTCTACAACAATTGCAATGGCCGAAAGTGGAACGAGTACATATAAAGCCGGCATGAAAAAGAAACCTACAATTACACAAAGTAGTATTGAACCAAAAAGTAGTTTAAAGAAAGAAAGAATAAATCCCCATAGAAAACCTAATAATCTACCCAATTTTCTTCCCCTCCAATGCACTGTTAAGTTCCTTTTCTTCAAGCTCAATTAAATTTTTAATCTCATATGGGTATTTCCCCTCAATATACAACTTTATTAACCCTTTCTCCTCTAACTTAACTTCTTTTCCATAAAACATTCGGTCCAATATACCATAAATTACCAATACCTGTTTATCTCCACTCAATTCTCCTTCAACTTCCAACCTAACAAATTGCAAATATTCTCGAAGAGCATATTGAAAAATAATCATCCCCTTTGTCCTACCAAATAATTTTCTCTTCTCCATAAAATGTAATGCATTTAAACTTTTATTTTCTGCCTTTAAATTACTAATAGTTTTATTTTGATTGGATACTAATTTTTCTAATTGTTCAATTTTACTTTGTAAGTGGGCTATATGTTGCTTTAACTCATTAATCTCACCTTGTCTCGAATATCTACCAGCACCAAAAGCAGCACCAGCTACTGCAGCAATACCCCAAGCTAATAAAGGAATTGGCATATAAAATCACTCCTCAAAAAAGTCTACTAAATCGTTTATATTTTTTTCCGTTTTTCTTATTCTAGATAAAAAATCATCTTCCACACCATATTGAATATTAGCAGTAACCATTTCATAACTAGCCTCTAAAACTATTTGATTTTGAATAAGTTCATTTGATTTTTCTATCAGTTCTTTAGTAGAAGGTAAATTAGAAATCAACTTATCAATCATATAAACAACAGTTACAATACCAATACCTGTTATGATTCCTGTTACTGTCGACGAAATAGCATTAGCAATACTTTCTGGGATACCTAATGCCATTAACTTTTTTTCTAATACTTCTTCAATTACTATTCCCCCTGCCACAAACAGGCCGCTAACTAGCAATTTTATTGCTTCTCGGCACGCTTCCTGTTTTGTAAGCTCTTTAGGTGTAAAAACAAGTAATTTTATAGCTCTAAAAATCGATAAAAAACCTTCACGAATAATTTTAACTAAACGCTTAGATGTCGTTTTAAAGCAGTTCATAATAGTCGTCATAATATTACTAAGAAAACCACTAACAGCTCCATCTTTAAATGCCGTCACAATACCCTTTAATTGCGAAGAGACTTTCTTTGTCACTCTTACTAAAAGTTCCTTGAATTCCGAAATCAAACGCCCTTCCTTGGCATATTGTTTAAATTGTTTCCCATGAATTTTTAATTCTGCAAACATCTCTTTTGAAAATACGTACATAATCATTCCCCATGCCTGACGTACGCCCACTCGAAAAGCTTCTTTGGAAGCTGCAACCGTACCATTTTTCACATAGTATTGGGCTCTTTCCAGGTTTGACGGCAAATGATCATCATAAGCACGATTTGCTTTATTTGCAGCTGCATTTGTACGACGTTTGTCCATTTCAAAACGACTATGATTATTTTCCTCTTGTCCCTTAACAGTCTTATTCATGAATTCGCCCAATTCTTGGTCACTTTTAGACTTATTTAAGGATCCATCTGTAACAATTAAATTTCGTTGATCGCTAGAAAGCTTTTTTTTCGCCTCCTGAGTCAACATAAAAGCACCTTTCTTATGAAAAACATTCAGTGGGATAATGTGATCAACATTAGGATCCTTCGTTCTTTTACCTGTATATCCATCTTTATAATAACCATTCTCTTGCAAATTTTGTTTCTGCACGAACTCACGGGCCTTAGAATAATCATAATCTGAACGATTATATTTATCCTTCTCACGACTGTATATTCCTTGGCTCGCATTATGAATTGTTGAAACATCCCCGCCTATTTGATCGCCATTATGAAAAAACTTTCCTAATTGAAAACTTGTTATAACAGTGGTTGTAATAACTTCACCGTACTCTTCAACAAGTACATCAAACATTTTTGGTCCTTCGGAATTCATACGTTTTTCCATTTCTTGCACTGTTTTCTCATACTCATTGACATCTATTTCATGTTGTTCATAATGTGTATCAAATCGCTCTTGGAAAAATGCGAACAAATCATTTTCTCTTGCTTGTTCCAGCGGAAAACCAACAACATTTGACATCTAAATCGCCTCCTACTGTACTATATAAATCTATCATTTGATTATATTTATACAGTAATTCAAATTATAAAATGTAAAATCTAATGGACTAATTTTGCTCATACTTCCCCAGCATCTCCCCCAAACTCTCCCTCATCTCATCCCGAAATTCTGCTGGCTTCAACACCTCAACAAAAGATCCTTGGCTGAGTAACCACATTTTTATTCCCTTACCAAATACTTTTGCTTCAATGATGGCACCGTCTTCATCTTGGGATACGACGCGTGCAGTTGGAAGACGATCTAATACTGCTTGTAGTGATGAACCTGAAAAACGAAATGTAATATCCATCAGTGGCCCCGATTGCATAAATTGAATTTTCTTTCGGAATTCACCTTCTTCAAAGCGCTCTGTATAGTTAACTTTGAAACGTTCTTCTTGCATTTCATAGTTTGTAATTCGGTCCATTCGATAAATCGTTGGAAACTCAAAATCATATTCTACAGGGAAAGCAGCTAAGTAAAAATAATACTCTGAAAATAGGATACCTACTGGTTTTACTTGTCTTTTCGTTCCTTCTGCTGCTGTTTCTTTTTTATACTCAATTTCCAGTACCTTCTTCGTTCTAACAGCTTCACTAATATCCCATATCATTTGTTGTAAAGAACGCTGATGTTGCAAAGGTTCATAATGATAGCGCTCATTCCTCATAACGTCTTTAATAAAATCGCGATCTTTCGGCGCCGACTGATTCATAATTTTATCAAGTAACGTATTCATTTCATCCTTTGAAAAAGCCCTTGTTTCTAGTAAAACTTTTCCTAACGATAGGATTTCTTCTTTGCTAAGCCATAAATCACTACTTCGCGACAAATGAACTTGTTGCTTTTTAACGTCCTGTTCCAATTGCAATGAATTACCCGAATTCATTTCTAAATACAACTCTATTTCTTCTAAATCTCTTTTAATTGTTTTTGGATGAACTCCAAAATTGTCTATCTCTTCTTTCTTTAGTAACACGTTTCCCTTACATAGACGATCATATAAAGATAAAAGCCTTATTGTTTTTTTCTCACGTTCATTCAAATCCCACACCAACCTTTATAAATAACATAATATATCGCTTTTTAGAACTAAATATCTTAACTATAGTATTTATCCTTATTCTTCCACTTAGTTACACGATTACTATACCATAAGAGAGTGGACAGCTTTTGTCCGTTTCTACTATTTTTTTGGATAATCCATGACAAAATTTGTATAATCATTCCAACAATATGATTATACTATCTTTCTCAATAAAACAATATAGTCAATCCTAAATATTCTTATAATACTAAACAGCAATACGCCCCTCTACAAAGAAAAAGCACCAGGTCCCCCCAGTGCTTCCCTTTTCCTCACCCAAAAACTCTCATCTCATCTAAAAATGCCTTTTTCTTTTTATGTTGCAGTCTCAATGTCGTTAAATTATATTGCCATGACCCTTCATCATCTAATTTATTTTTAAGAATATCTCTTACTTTTACAAAGTATTTTACAGCTTCTTTATAACGCTTACGATTTCCTTCTGGTACAAGAATACAGCCTTTATTCCAATAGTATTCAACAATTTCTTGCGGATATTCATCTATAAGTTGATCAGCAAAATGATCTAGTTGGTCATACATATTATATGGATTCATCACCCCTTGAGCCTTCTGAAGAATCTCTAACATTTCACTATATCTTTCATTTTCATAACAAATTTTCAAGTAATCCACGATACTTTTTCTTTTTACAATTCCTATCATTTCTTCTTGTAGTTCTTCCCAATCTTTAGCTGTTAATTGCTCTTTCAGGAAATTAAAATCCTCGTAATACTGCTTACGATAGGAGCTTGTTCGAAACGTTCTTACTAAAATATTTTTGACTTCTTCATAATCATTATTCATTTTAAAATATAGAAAAGCCCGTTCACTTATTAAATCGATGTCTGACTCTGTAGAAAAAGCTTTATCTATTAAACCGTGTATTTTATTCGTATCTTCTCGTGACACATAATAATCAAATAAAAACGCAAATAGTTCTGTTTGTCGCCCTTTTCCATTCTCTAAACCACTTTCAGCAATTTCAGCCGCCTTATCCACTTGATCGATCGAAATGTAATATTCCGCCAAGTCCCAATAATCCATTCCATATTCCATAATTTTCAACCGAAACTGCAAGTATGCTTCACCATCTTGCAATTTCTCTTTATAAATTTGCATAATCAATTTCTGATCATACTCATTAGGAGATTTTTCAAGCAATGTAATGACATATTTCCAATCAGAATCCGATTTACATATTTCATAAATTGTATCCATTATGATATCGTTTAGTCCGGAGTTCCCAATTTCATATTGCACATATAGCTTCTTGATTAATAATCGTCTTTCTTTAGATGAAATAGGGTATTCAGATAATATATCTATAATGTGCCTTACATACTCATATACGTCATACGTAAGGTGTTCCGGACCACCCCCATACTCATTAAATCTCTGGATTATTGCCTTAGCTTTTTCCCAATATTCCCAAAGTAAATGATTACTTACAGCCTCTTTCATCTCCACTCTTTTTTGCGATGTATACCATTCCATCACAGTTATATCTACACCCTTGTACTGATTCGACAGATGCATCACTAAGTCCAGCAATTGTTCTTTCTTCAATTCCGCACATAACTCTTGTAACGACAAACTCTTCCCCATCATATCCTCTCTCCTTTATAGTTTCATAAAAATGAAATGCTCCTACTCCTCCAACATCTCATTCACTTCATCCACATCAAATTCCTCAGAATCAAACTCCCCAAGCCATTCTCGCAAACCTTCGTCTATTTCGCCTTCTCCGCGCAATGCCTTTTGAATTTCGTTGTACATGTAAGGGCCGCCGCAGTCTTCTGGTGGGCAGGCGCGTTTTCCTTTTTTGCATCTCGGGACTATTGTATTTTCATCTGGTGGTAATATTTTTTCTAATACGATTTCATGTTCCCAGCCGTCACCGAAGTCGTATGTGTATAAACATTTTTGTTTTTCTTCTGTTATGAATTCACCAATTTGTATGTCCGCTGCATCATATTTTGCACGGGATGATGCGAACATGTTTATAGCATCACCTTGTTCTTCTATATAGGAATCATTCGCATAGAAGTTATATAAGTGACAATTTTCCCAGCCCATTACAACTTGAATAATGTTATGAAATTCTTTGAAGGTTACTTCGCTATGAATAAGGAATCTTCTCCAAATTGGTGGGCGTATTCCTTTTAGTGTAATTTTGAATTGATAGATTGCAGGTTCTACAATGTTTCGTTCTCTTACTTCTTTATCATTACTTCCACCAAGAAACTCAATTATTTCTGCTAAGCGTTCTTTTTCTGCAGGTGGCATCTCTTTCCAAAAAGAATTTCTTTGAAACTCTTTAATACAATCTAATATAAATTTATCAATCATCATTTACAATCACATCCTTATTTTCTTTATCTCCATATTAACCAGTAATAAAACTCCCATGTCAAAATTTGATATGGGAGTTTTATCATTAGTTATCCTTGATTACGGTTTCAGTTTCTTCTATCGCCCTCTTAATCTGCAAAATCCGACTAACCGGCACACTAGCATCATGCATTACTGTAAGTGCTTGCGAGAAGTGTTGTAAGTAGTTTGGATCGTGACTTTTTGGTGAGACGATGATCATTTTTCGGTTTAGTTCTTCTTCGAATAAGGTGAAGACTTTTTCTTTTCGGCTGTCGTCTAGGGCGCTATCGTATTCGTCTAGGATGATGTAGCCTGGGGATGCTTCGATTGTTTGTAGTAAGGCTAGTGCGAATAGTAGAGATGAAAGGGATTCTTCTCCTCCTGATACGCCGCTTCCTACTTTTCCTCCGCGTCCTTTGGCGCTAATGTCTTCCATTTTGCCGCGGTGACCTTTTTTACGCGCTTTTATGTATAAATAGTAGCGCATGTCGCCGTGTTTATTTGTATCCATATTCCATTCTACTTTCCCTTCGAAGTGGAATTGTTCCATGTACTGTTCAAATTTCTTATGGATTTTGTGAGCGTTCATTTGAATTGTTGTTTCTAGGCGTTCTTTCATAAGTGCTATATTTTCACGAAGTTCGTTCAATATTTGTTCTGCGTTATGCAGTTCGGCATTACTTTTTTCGTTTTCTTCTTTCATCTTCGCGTAATTTTCCGGTGCGAGTGGATCCACCGTTTCACCGAGTGCTCCTTTTAACATAACTTCTGCTGTTTGTTTTTGATCCATCGCTTTTACTTCAGACCACTCTTCTATTTGTTTTTCCCAACCTAGTTGCTCTAACAATTTTCCGTACGTGTCATTCGCATCCTGATTTTCTCTTTGTATGCTAATTAATTTTTCTTCTGTCGTTATGAAATGCTCTTGGATATCTTGTTTTTTCTTTTCTAAACGCTGAATATACGCGCGTAATTCTTCTACTTCTTGTTTTTGTTGTTTCGTTTTTTGACTCGCTTTATTACATTCAATTTCTAATCTATTACAAGTCTCATCCAGTATATCTCTTTGCTCTATTACTCTCTTGAGCTCATCCAATAACTCTCTATGCATTTGTTCCAGCTTTTGCATATACGCGATTTTTTCTTTTTCCTTATGCAGTTCATCATATATCATTTCGTACTGTTCTAACATTTCGAGACGTTCTCTTAAGCGAGATATACGCGTATGCAATTCTTGGTTAATTGCATATAGTCTTTGTATTTCTTGTTCTAATCTTTGTTTCTCTTCTGTTTTTCGTCCTAACTGTTCGATTCTAAATGTACGTTCGGCTGCTTTTTGTAAAACTGCCTCTGCATCTCGTACTTTGTATACAATATCGTGAAGTTTTCTTTCCTGTTCTTTTAGCGTATGAATATCGCGTTCATATTGGATGAGCTGCTTTTCGTTTTCTTCAATCCATTTTCCTGCCTCTTCTAGACGTTGCATAATTGCTTTTTCACTTAAAATGTATTCTGGTTTCTCTTGTTCACCACGTAATCCTCTTATATCCATTAGACTACCTTTTTGAATACACGGCTGTTCACCTGTGAAAAATTGTTTTACCCACCATAAAGCTTTCATCGCTACAGAAACAAGTTTTTCATTGTCCCCTTCTTTAATTCTTAACTGGTACTGCGGTAATGAAATGACACTTTCAGTTGGAACAATGAGTGGCAACGGTACGTAATACAAATCATTCGGTGGTGTGAATTCTTTTGATTCTACGAAAATCGCATATTTAATTGTATTTAAAATATCTTCATGACGAAATTCTGCGTCGCCTTCTAATTCTATTAAGTCTCGAAGCGGATACGCTTGTAACCCTTGTCTTCTAAAATATCGTAGTCCTTCTTCTTGTCTCGGACTGACGTAACGATTTAGCTCTAGCTGCTTTTTCTCTTCGTATTTTTGCTGAAGATCTTTCTTCACCGTTTCAACAAGATCTTTCGTCTGTCTCATCATACTTTCTACTTTTGTATGCTTTTCTTCCATATAGAAACTAGACTTATATTGCTCAATGTAGTTCTTCGCAGAAATGACCGCCGCTTCATCGTTATCTACTTGTACTTCTAGCTTCGCAACTTCTGACCTTAATTCATTTACATTATGACTTGTCTCATTAATAAGCTGTTCTGTGTATACTTTTTCCTTTTCAGCTTCTTGCAATTGCTGCTCTTTACTACTCTTTTCGGCTCTAACAACTTCTTCGCTAATCCCTATATTTTTCACGCGATCTGTTACATCTTTTATCTCTTCTTTAACCGCATTCCATTCTCGCTCTTTATCTTTACTTTCTTTTTTACATTGTAATTGTCGTTCCTCGGCAATTGCACGCTCTTTTTCTACACTTTGAAACTCAACTTGTTTCGCTAATAGCTCCGTTTCCAATTGCGTAAAATGTTTTTCTCCTTGCTGAGCTTCTTCATACTTCTCATCAAGATTCTCTTTCACATCTTCTAGCTCATCCTTATACTTCATACGCTCTGTATAATAATGATCTTCTAGCGTACATAACGCTGTTTTATATTGCAGAATCCCTTTTTTTATACGATTTTGTTGATCTTCATAACGATTTTTCTCTTTCTCCCAGCGCTCAAGCTCGAACTTATATTGAATTTGATTATTACGAGCCGTTTGCAAAATCGCTTCCTTATCACGTTCTTGTTCTTTGAAAGACTCCCAAGACTTTTGAATACTTTCGATTCCTGTCATTTCGCTAAAAATACGGAAGCGTTCTTCTGGTTTCATAACAGCAAATTGATTTACATCTTGCTGATACCAAATTAAATAGAATGCATCTGGATCAATTTTATATTTTTGAAGAAGCATTCTTTTATACTCTCTAAAGTTAAAATGCTTATCTGAAGATGAGAATCGCGTTTCTTGCTCCCACTCATCTACTTGATCACCTTCTGCAATATAATATTCTTTCTTTAATGGATGACCTGGCTCTTGCTCAAGCACAAGCGTAAATCTTACATATTTTGCCGCATCTACGAATCCGTCATTCTCATATACGAGCTCAATTTTTGCTCGCCATACTCTATTGTCCGGAAGGTTTTTTGAGCGCAGTCCTTCCACATTTACTTTCGTAGATGCCATAACAGCGCCCCAGCAAAACGTTAGCGTTGATTTCCCGGCACCATTTGCACCTGAGATTAAAATGTGGTCACGTTTTCCCATTAAAGAAATCGTTCTCGGCTTATAATCACGTATACCAGAAAAAGAAATACGGTATGGAATCATATCGTTTCTCCACCTCCTACGTTATAACGTTTAAAGAATTTCAAAACATCATCCATATGAAGTTGTTGTGACTGACTGAATTCCGCCGCTCTATGCAAGAACGAGTCCGAGAACATTCTACTTCCAATTGCCGTTAACGCATATGCCTCTTCTTGAGACGGGGAATCATATTTCGTAATCGCCCCAATTTTTAAAAGTGGATCTAAATTCGTTTGTACTTTTCTACGCGCTTGCAACGTCTCGTGTCCAAGCGCACTCAGTAATTGGTTAAATAGCGTAAATTCATTTTGCAACACTTCTTGATGATAAAAAATAAACATAAGCAAACCTAAACTTTCCGAAGATAATACTTCTCTCGCTTGTTTTGCTGGCACTCGCATCAGCACAATAACTTGATCACGTCGTTCATCATATACACACTGAAAATAGCCACTTAGCGCACCATTTATGCGCTTTACAAATGACTCAAAGCCTTCTATATCTTCACTATGTAACCCAAGCATTTTCATTACTTCTTTACGACGCAATCCAAAATTTGTCGCTCTCATACGCGCTGAAGATGAAAATAAAAGTTGCATAAACGTATGCTCTTCATCACGAGACAATATGTACCGAAGCTCTCCTAATTTTGCGAGCGGATTAATTCCTTTCTCGGCTTCGAACTCGTTTTCGTTTATCATCGTCACTGCCCCATTCCCATTCTTTTTCTATATTTCTTTCTTTTACATTTTGATCATCCATAATATCCGCCTTATTATTAGCGGTTAAAGCTGACAGTGCGATTAATGCATTTACCGCATCTCCCCACGTATTAGAACCGGCTTCCAGCACTAGTTCTTCCATATCAACTTCTTCTTGTTCCAGAAGAAACTCTTCTAATCGTTCCGTTTGAATTTGCTCTTTCGTCATACTCCACTGCTGATCTGCCATTAGCTTCTTCACTTCTGCTTCTGACATTTCTTCTATATCTTCATATTCTTCCTGAACAACTTCTTCTATATGATCCGTATATGGCTCGTACTCTTCCAAAAACTGAATGCCACTAGAAATCGCAGCACTTGATAGCGGCGCCGCAAACTGTACTGGCATCCATAATCCATCTTGTCTCTCGCCTTCTCTACGGTCTTGTTCCATAAAACTTAAAATTTCATGCGCATCTGGCAATTCCATATTTTGCTTCGTAAAACAATTTTCAATAAAACGACGCAGCGCATCATGACGAATATTCGCTCCAACTGTAGACTGCTGAATATGTGTAAAATGTAAAATCTTCTTAATCGTTCCAAGACTCACTTGTGACCCTTCAAACATAACGCTCGTTCCTCTTTTTACAAGAGGTTCTAACACAAGACTTTCTTCAAACGTTTGAAACTTTTGGAACCTTTCTTCAAAACGAACATTTAGCTCGTTCATTAAACGATGAATAATTTGTACTTGCGGCAACGCATAGCGGTCCGCTAAATATTCCAGTTCTCTCTCTTTCAGTCTTTCAACCGCTTCTTCTACATTTTTAATCATACTCGCTAACTTATTTCCACCCGATACACCTTTATCATCATACGCTTCACTTAAATCCGCATCGCGATTTGCTTGATATAAAGATCTCGTTATTTCATCTTGCATGTAATACGCTAACGAATCGTTTGCTAGGCGAATTAACACATCAATCATTCGCTTCCCAACGTCCATCATCGTAATCTTGCTCTTCCCTTTCGCAATCCATCCATATTTATCTAAAATATTAATGAAGTGCTCTAAGCGAATTGACTGATCTCCACCGTACATATTCCGGTAACGAAATTTCAACGTACGCACATCTTCAATAGAAGACGTCAATCCAAGCGCTTCTTCGTTTAAAATGTTTAATAATAGTAGAAACTCGTACGTTTTCAATGGATCATTAAAATATTCACTCTGCCCAAGCTCTGAAATAACACCTGATAACTTATTTAAATCCTTCATCGCATTTCGTACTGACACATGCGACGGATCTGTTTGTAAAATCGAAATTACTGACTGATCCATTTCTTCCAATTATCCACGCCTCCTAAACTCTCTTCTTGTTCACTTTCGCGTAAACGAACAGATTGCTCAAATTCTTCCTTATTTAATACCTTTCCTTCTGAAGAAATCCATCTCGTATACTGTTCATACGGAGAAACTAGTTCGAATAGCTTACCACTAATAATTTCCCCCGCACCGTCATAATCCGTCCAAATTATAATTTTCGTAATTGATTTTGATCGATCCAATACGCTTTGAATCAACTTTTTATGCCCACTACGTAATTGCCCATCCACTCCGATAACGAGACTACCTGTACTTGCAATAAAGTCATCCTCTGCGGCCATCCTCGTTAATACCGCCCTATTTTCAACGAGCCATAACACCTTCGCATCCGTTTTATACGCATGACGAAATACAACCAAATCCGTTAAGGAGCGCACTGTGTCACACTCATAACGCGTATTACCTTCATATAAATTCCCACAAAAAAAGATAGGCGTCACTGTCCCTAAGCTCACTAAACCTAAACAATGCGGCGGAGCATCTAACAGATCTTCCAGCTTATTAAGAAACTCTTTTTTATGTTGATCAAACTTTTTAGAACCACCAATCACTTCATAATACGCCGCGCCAATCTCTTTCCAGTCAAATGTACGTTTCTCACAACTCATTTTATATGTAGCAAGTAGAAACTCTAAAAATAGAAATGTCTTCTGAAACGACCAACGTTTTTCATCTATAAAAGAGAAATCACTTTCAATATTGCACAAAACATGCCACAATCTTTCCGTATACTCATTTATGTACTTCGGCATAGACTGCTTGCGCTTCATCCATTGCTGTAAAACCTCTTCCTCTCTTGCCTTTTCTAGCTGCTGTTTCTTTTCCATATATGTAAACAAACCGTACCCCATTCGATAAAAAATGGAATGAACCGTTTTCCCATCTTTCTCAAAACGCACTTCCTTAATTAAAATCCCTCGTTCTATACAATCGATCATTTCATGCATTGTTAACCACTTTAAAACATCACTTTCTCTTTTCCTTACATTAGGTGAATAAAAGTTTTTTATAATAGTAGTAGAAACATCTGAAACTTCTTCTTCACTAAAAAGAAGTTCTGCTGTTTTTATAATCTTACGCGGGGTTTGCTTTATAATGGGGAGAGTTGTGATACCTTGTTCTTCACGTATATATAATTCATCAATCTTTTCAGCACTTTTCATTACATACAATTGAACAAATTGTATACCATTCATACTTTCACGTCCTTACTTACGAGCTACTTCCATTGTATCATACGCTCGGACGGTTCTTTCTACCAATGAATGCCACAGACACCCAAAATATATCAGCGATTATCCAATTATATCGACCGCAACTCCGAATATATCGACTTACCGACAAATTTCGCAAAAACCAGCGCAAAAACCAACAACCAATCCCACAACCGCACTAACCACACCAAACAAAAAAGACCACCAAAAGGCAGCCCCCTCAAAACTCAATCTTATTCCCTATCCCATGCTCCACCGCTTTCTCATACAAATACTTCGCAACGATAATATCCACTACCGCCAAACCAACCGATTTGAAAATAGTAATCTCCTCATCGTTCTCCCTACCAGCCCTTTCCCCGCTTATGATTTGACCAAGTTCGGCATGGATGTCGCTAGCTTTGAATAAACCTTCCTGTATCGGAACTTGAAGGTCCCCTGTCTCTTCTAATGATGCTTCTTTTGATTCAACTACTACTTTGTTTGCATTAGCGATGGCGTGAGATGGTAGTTCTTGCATGTTCGGCCTAAATGAGCCGACGGCGTTTACGTGGACGCCTTTTTGCAAGATTTCTGAGAAGACTGGTGTGGATGCGTTCGTAGTTGCGACGATGATGTCTGCTTCGCTTATTGCTTCATTTGCATTTGTGTGAACATAAGCAGGTTTACCAAATTTCTTTTGTATATATTGCGCAAATGCATACGCTTTTTCTTCTGTTCGATTGTATAACATAACTTTTTCGATATCTCTAACCGCAAATATAGCTTCGGCAATTCCCCTCGCTTGTTCGCCTGTCCCGATAATACATAAAGTTTTTGCATTATGACGAGCTAAATGTTTTGTCGCTACTCCCGATAAGGCGCCTGTTCGAATCATCGTTAAGTACGATCCTTCTAAAAGCGCGAGCGGTTCTCCCGTTTGAAAGTCTGATAGCATTACAATCCCATTTATCGTTTTCTTTCCTATCTTTTTGTTCTGCGGGACTACTGTTACTACCTTTAAACCAAGTGCTTCAAGTCCTTCCGCTACGGAAGGCATAATTAATGCCGTATTTTTCTCATTCGCAAATGGTAATGAAGTACGTATTGGTGTGATCGTTCTTTCTGCGGAAAACTCTTGTAAAGCAAGCGCCGCGTATGCAATGACTTCGTTCATATTTACTAATTTTCGTTGTTCGTTCGCGCTTATGACTAGCATATCTTTCCACCTCCTCCTTCTATCCTAACAAAAATCCCCGATTCAAATCATCTCTCGGGTCTACAACGAACTGATGAAATCCTGTAATAAATGCATTCCCTGTTACTTTCGGAACGACAGCTTCATATGTATGTACCGCTGTTACCGACAATACTTCCCCCTCAAATTTCCCGTCAGTAATGCATTCGTGGATGAATATTTCTCCCTTTTGTAAAATACCTTTTTCAAAAATGGTTGCGATTCTCGCGGAAGTTCCTGTGCCGCAAGGAGAACGATCTACTTGCCCGTCAGCGAAGATCGTTACATTTCGTAAAGTTGCGTTTGTCTCTTTCGGCTCATCTGAAAAAATAACGCCGTATATTCCTTTTAAACCTTCTTCAAGCGGGTGCTTTACTTCCATTTTGCTCTCGATATAATGTTTAATTTTACCGCCCCACTGTTGAATAGCAGATAAGTCTTTGAAATCAACTTTCAAGCCAAATTCTTTACTATCTACTACCGCATAAAATGCTCCACCAAACGCGATATCTACTTGAAATTCATAGTTATCTATTTTAATAGGAACGTCTTTTTTGTATACAAATGAAGGAATATTTTCAAATGATACAGACTCTACTTCGCTCCCGTTATATTTTGCGTACGCAATGACTTCCCCAGCAGGGCTATCAATAATAAACTTTTGTTTTGTTTCAAACATACCAGTTTCAATTCCGACTGTAATAACAGCGATAATGCCGTGACCACACATCGTACTCCAGCCTTCGTTGTGCATAAATAATACACCAAAATCAGCGTGAGTACTTGCAGGCGGTGTAATGATACAACCGTACATGCCGTGATGTCCTCTCGGTTCATACATAAGAACTTCGCGAAGATAATCCAAATTTCCCATACAGTACGCGCGTCTTTCTAGCTGCGTATCTCCTTTTATTTCCGGCACGCCTCCTGTAATAATTCGAAGCGGCTCTCCAGCTACGTGGGCATCAATTGTCGTATACACTTTACTAACCTTCATTTCTATCTCTCCCCTATATGTTGATACTCTTTTTATTGCAAATATCATGCCAACGCATAAGGTATAAATTTGTATACATTGTGTAAAAAAGCATACACTGTTGTCTATTTTTTTATACACTGTCCGGAGGCTATGGTATGGAGCCCCTTGATACAGCCAGGCTTATTATTTTCAATGGAAAGTTAATTCACCCCGCCACATATACTGTTCAAAAGCAAAAGGAAGTGATCCCATGTATTACGGAACAAAAGGCTGGTACGTAGCTGAATTAAAAAAATTAGGTGTGCGTTATCATGAAGGACGAAAGCTAGAAAGCTACCGCGGGCACGTCTTACGCAATTTATTACTTGCACAACAAGAGAAGTTACACGAAAAATAATCTACTAACTAAACGATATAGATTTATCGACAAACCTCCTCCATTCTACCAATCAATCCCACATCATACTACAACACAAAAAAGCACCCAAACGGGCATAGCCATCAACTTAAGGAAATGAATAAAATAATAAAATTAGGCCCCACTTTCATGCAGTACTGCATGAAAGTGGGGCCTAATTTATATCTACAAACGATAACATATTAGTTGCAGAATTTCGCCTACCGGATGAAAAATCCCGAAAAATTTTCTATTCCTCCTTTACAAGAACTTGCTTATCAAATACGAAGACTTTTGTGGGAGAAATATAAAAAAGAAATGAGTGAGCTAAAATGCGCTTATATGGTACAAATCTAACTAAAAAAATACACACCACACTTTTTTTGTACTTTCCAACATCTGGTTCAGTGCTTAGTAGCCTCTTTCAAGATATTGAAAAGAATAGAAAAAAGATTGGTGGTGTCGAAAAACAACGCCGTCTGAAATTCTAGGCTTAATAGAGATAGCATCTGAGGCATTTTTTTAAAGTTGATGGCTATGCCTGTACGAGTGCCCTTTTCTAATATCCTTCATTTATAAATATATTATTTCCAGGTACACATCAAGCAAAATTTATATAAATAATATAGATTCCCCAAAGAATGTAACCAACTTGTGTTAAGATAAACATTGTAAATTCGAAACCAGTGAGCTTTCTTTCTCTTTTTATTTTTCGTAAATACAGATAAAAACTAAAAGTCGATATAAACATTAATAATACAGAGGCATTAAATATATTCTCTACAATTGTAATAACTAATCAACTCCTCTCTTAAAAATTAATATAGAATAAGCATATCATATGAAAGTTTAATTTACTTCAATTCCACCTTTTATCAACAAAATTCATATAGTATTTCTCAACTATACTTATTAAAAAATAAAAGAACCTCTTATGCATTAATAGATTCGCAAAAGAGATTCTTTTTTAGTAAATTTTCTTATAAGGTATTATACAAATTATTCATGAGGATTTGGCGCAACAGAAGCTGGAGCTGGTCCGCAAGTTACTGCAAAACCAAATAACACTACAGGATTGATAGACAAACCAAGTAATGAAAGCACTCCCAATGCTCCCCAATAATCTTCTTCTTTGAGATACGTCTTTATTTTGTTAAAATATGATGTACCAATACCTAATGCATCCTGCCAACATCTTTCCCAAACATTACTTGTGTACAGATTAGTTGGTATTTCTTCATCATTCATTAGATAAACACCAGCAATAATAGCTGCTTTTTCTTCATTATTATATGAAGATTTCGCCAACTCTTCTTTATTAAGAACATACTTGCCTGTTTTTTTATCTTTTACCATAATAACCGAAAATATATATTCTAATTCTTTAACTTGAGCTTCTAGCTCCTCATGTTTTGCATTATATTTCTTTCCATCGTCTATAGTTGCAGCTGAAGCGAGAGTTGGGACAAAAACTAAAGTAAAAGCCATTAACATAAATATCAGTTTCTTTAACATAGTGAATTAATTCCCCCAATTTTTTTATTTCTCCCTAAACTATAAACCTGTAATATGAAGCTTTATGTCTTATCTAAAATTTTTTACATTCACGCTCCTCCATTCCCTGTATTTGTAAATATACTATTACAATTAATTATAAATGTATATATTTAACAATTAATCCATCCATTACAATTAATTGAAAATTAAGTGTATAAGGTTAATTTTCGTTGTAACTACTGTCCAGATTGAGAATAAAACACTGATTGAATTCTTTCAGAATTAGATAAACACCAGTGTTAGTTTGATAGTGATAGGATAGCACCAACAGCACACTTGAAAATATTCACCTTGGCTGCTTTGCTTCTTCTTTGTAAAATTTTTTTGACAGTGTGAAGATGTTGCCTAGCCGAATATATCAAAAATAAAGATTTAGGTAGTACGACTTGGATTAACAATTATACCTGTCGAATCGCCTAGATTAACTGTTAATGAAATATCTCTTATTCTATATTTTTATGACGTTGAGAAAGTTTTATTTTTGATATTTTATAAAATATTTCTTTTGTAAATAGCAATGGCAACCAGCTCAGTTTCTTGAATCTGATTATTCTGATCATTATTGAGAAATAAAATACCGATGGAAATTATATGGTAAAATTATGAAAAAGTTGTAAAGTATTAATTAATCGCGATTGTTTTATAGAAAAATAAATGGAGGTTTATTTATGAAAAAATCATTAATGTTATTAACGGGTGGTTTAGTATTAGCAAGCGGGATTGGTTTTGGAGCAGATGCATTCGCAAGGGACATTACACCTTATAGCGAAGTGACTTATGGTGGATGGCATGCTCAAGTCGCGGCGAAAAAATTTAGAGATAATGTAGACGGAATTGATAACAATGATCATATTTCTACTGGTTCTCAACGCTCTGTAATTCTTAACAGTGATGGCGAAGCCAGAAGTGATAAGATTACTGTATATAGTGGGAATCGTGAACATTTAACTAATAATACTGGAAAAGGTGGTTATACTTACAGACTAAATATGACTCCTCCAACTACATGGGATCGTTTTAAAACATCAGGTAGCTTTAGCCCTGACGAATATTAATAATATGTTAGGTTGATTAAATCCGAAATAACTACTTCAATAATCTTATATATTTAATATATAAGATTATTGAATTTAACTATTTATCTTTGTAAAAGGAGATTATGTATGGGAATTATAGTTGCTGAAATAAAAAAAGGTATATGTAATAAAATGTTTTTATTATCTATCCTCTTGGGAATAATTATGATTTGTTATAGTGCTTATACTAGTTTAAAACCTTATTTGTTTCTATCTAGCGCATCTGATATCACTGAATCTCAAGTTAATTTATTAAAGGAATTGGCGTTTAATAGATATGAAGTTTGGGTGTATGGTACAGATTTTTATGTGCTTATTTCACCTTTATTAGCATGCTTAGCATATTCGACATCATATCGATTGGATATTGAAACAAATTTTATCAACTGTATTCTTGTTAGAACGAAGAAAAAATATTATCAAATAGCAAAAATTTCAGCAACTGCCCTTTCGGGAGCACTTTCTGTTAGTTTTCCGTTAATATTGTTTTTTATTATTATTAGTATTTTTCTTCAAGGTGATATTACGAAACCTTTAAAGATTTATCCTTTTGGAGTATTAAGTGAGATTTATAATTATAACCCTAATCAATACATATTATTTTTTATAGTTGTACACTTTATTTTTGGAGCGGTGTATTCTATATTTTCTTTAGCCCTTTCTTCTGTTATTAATAATCGATTAATTGCGTTAATTACTCCTCTAATATTTTTGTATGTAGGTACTATTACATTTCATACAATTGGCTTACCTAGATTTTCACCTGGGGTTGTTAATTCATTTTATCAAATGAAAACTGTTACTTTACTAGACATTACACTACATTTATTTGGAATGTTAATTATTAGCTTCAGCGTGTTTTTTATTTCTTCCAGAAAGGAGCTTGAAAAAATTTAATGAAAAAATCGATTCTTTGGCGATTAGCGTATTACAATTTAAATCAAACATTATTCCAAACAAAATTGTATGTATTTATTAGCATTTCAATTTTTCTTGCTTTTATGTCTAGCAAATTAATGTCTAATGAACTGCCAGACATTTCTACACTTAATTTTTGGGACGGTGTATTTTCTTTTATAAGTAATTATCAAATCAATTTGTTTTTACTTGTTTTATATTTTTTATATTCTATTATTAAAGTTTTATACGACAATGATGAAGTAAATATTTTTATAAGACTTATTAGTAAAGAACAATGGTTATTCTCTAAAATAATAACTATTTGTATACATAGCTTGGTTGCAGTACTTTTATTTTATCTTATCCCTCTTGCAGTAAATCTGATTTTACTTCCATATGATGTATCTTGGAGTCAAGAAGTGGCAAATGTACTTGCAGGAAAATCCCCATTAATTTCTTTACCACATATGGATTTTTCAAAAGCTTTTTCACCGATATTTGCTTTTATTTTATCTTTTGTGTTAGCTATGATGGTATTGAATATTATTGGACTCTTCAATATTGTATTATTTATGATGTTTAATAAGGAAAAAACAATGGTTATTGTAATTAATATTGTATATTTGATTTTTTGCTACATTTGTTATCATTATATAGATTTAGGTTTTTTTAATTTCATTTCAATATATAATTTTATGATATTAGAATTCTTTTATTACAAACCACATCAATTAGATTTTTTAACAACTTTTATTATGCTATATATTATTTACATGTTACTTTTTATTTTAGGACGTTTGTTAGCTCGAAGATGGTCCGTTTTATGAAGGGGAGATTTAATGTTTCAAAGTATATTATTTAGAATTACTTGGATGAATTTAAAGTCTTTTTGTAGAGCTTGGCAAATCATACTTTGTGTAGCTTTATTTTTTTTAATTTGCATATATAATAAACAGGAAATGAATAGTATGATGTATTCTTATGATAAGACATACTCGTATTTTGATTTTGTATTTTTCATGCTGGGCAGTAAATATAATCCAATTCACTATAGATTACTTGAAACAATGGTAATGATACTTCCTTATATATTATTTAGTTATCTTACGGCTATTTATTCTTTGGAAGAAGGTATTTTAAAATCTTATATGACCATTCCTAGGGTGAAATCATTATTCAAATGGTATGTTAGTCATATTATTACTTTAATAATTACTTGTTTTGCATATGTAGTTATAGAGCATATTTGTATATTTATAGTTTCATTAGATTTGCCAAAACATGTTTTAAATTCGGATAATGAATTATTACCTGTTATCACTAACCAAATAACTACACTAGTAACTGTGATAAGTATACAAATTATTAGTATGCTTTTTTTTCAGATATTACAACTGGTAATAACGTTACTTACTTCCAATCCAATTTATGGGTTTTTATTTGCAATATTTTCTTATGTAATGGTATTTTTTACGAACACTTTAAATGTAGGAGCTTTAAAGTGGATTCCAGGTATCCAACTTATAGTGAAAAACAATAGTGTTTCTTCAGATTTTGTTAATACTATTTCTCCATCTTGGTCATTTATGTATATGTTTATTTTAGAATGTCTAGTTATAGGGATTGGTTGGTTTTTTTATAATCGCAAGGAAAAATTACTTTATAAAATTATGTAATATGTTTAAAGGGGGGTTATCATGAATGATAATACAGTAGTAGTACAAGTAGAGGGATTTAGTAAAAAAATAAAAGGAAACAACATATTGACCAATATTAATTTGGATTTATACCAAGGGAAAATATACGGGTTTGTGGGGCATAATGGATCGGGAAAGAGTATGTTATTCAAAGCCATATGTGGATTAACAAAAGGAGAAACAGGAACAATAACAGTAAATGGGAACATCTTAGGTGAAAAAACTGATTTTCCTGATCGAACAGGCGCTTTAATTGAACATCCTGGTTTTTTACAACAATTAAGTGGTTTTACTAATTTAAAATGGTTAGCAAGTATTCAAAATAAAATTAGTAACGAACAAATTATTAATGCAATTCAGCTAGTCGGGTTAGATCCGAATGATAAAAGAGCTGTAAAAAAATATTCATTGGGTATGAAACAAAGGTTAGGAATTGCCCAAGCTATTATGGAAAATCCAGATATTCTTATACTGGATGAACCAATGAATGGATTAGATTCTCAAGGTGTTTCTTCAATTAGGGATTTACTTTTAGAATTGAAGAATAAAGGTGTAACTATATTATTAGCCAGTCATATACAAGAAGATATTAAACTCTTATGTGATGAAGTGTTTATAATGAATAATGGGGAAATAGTCAGAGGATAATATAAATAAACGGATTTATTCATAATGATACTAGTATTAAAACTTATTATGTATACGCTAAAAACGGTTAAAAATAAAAGAGAATAAATCCCATATCCCTAACTGCATTGTACCTTATGGTGCAAGTCCAAAAAATTGATGAATGAATTCTTTCTGACTTTGGACAGACTGGTCCCGGAAATCAAGCTGTTCTTTTTAATCACATGCATGACTTCTATCCCAGAAAGAATGGATTTAGCTGTGTCAAAATAATTGTAAAAAAAAGTGTCTCCGATGCCTTTGGCATCGGAGACACTTTTTTTAAGTTGATGGCTATGCACCTCAAACGGGTGACCTTCCTTTCTTATTCGCAAACAAGAATTTGTCTAGAAAATGATCCTTTTTTTGTAGTGCAGCGATCTGTAATTTCGAATCCTGCTTCATGGATCATGTCGTCCATCGTTTCCATCGTGACAACGACTACTTTTTTAGCGATGCGGCGCGCGCTTGAAAGAATGGAGAGCTGGTCTTCTGGTGTTGCGTGAGTGAATAAATCGTACGGCATATCGATAATTGCAACGTCGTAGTTCTCAGTAATCTCCTCGATTGGACCTTTTGTTACTGTTCCTTCCAATCCGAAATGCGCGATATTTTTTCTCGTTCCAAGAACTACAAGTGGATTTATATCTCTACCAACGATATTTACCCCCATAGAAAGTGCTTCTACTACTACTGTTCCAATACCACAGCATGGGTCAATTGCTCGTACTCCCTCTGGATTTGGTACAGCGATATTGGCAACTGATCTCGCAACACGTGTGCTAAGGGATGTCGAATAACTATGTGGTTTTTTTATGTGATGATACCAAACTGGCTCACTTTCTACATAGTGCCCGAAGTACCAGCGTCCTCCAAGAGGAACAATCCCGAATACACGCTCTGGATTACGAACATCCGCTTCTCCTTCAATATGCATGCCGAGGTCTCGCTCTATTAGACGTCTTTCTCCATATTCAATTTTATTCTCCCCAACGAGGTCATTAATTTTAACGAAGATCACTTTAAATGACGCCCCCGCCAAATCAATTTGTTCTACTTGTTTTAAAATGCTTTCTAAGTCGTCTCCTTCGTACATAACCTCAACGCGCTCTTTTATAAACGCACTTCTACTTGGATCAATTTTGACATCACTTTTCAAAATATTAACGTGAGACTCCATTCCAAAGAACGAGCGCATTTCCAAGTAACATAAAGCACGCTCCTCCTCACGAAATGCATACGTATATATACATGCAGGTGTTTTACTATGATTATTCAATCTATTATCATCCTCTATATCGTTATAATTACAATACTTTTTCATATAAAATTAAATGATATCACATGCCGGAAATAAAGAGAAACGTTAATAAATAAAAGAGACTGCCCATTGGCAATCTCTTTTGATGTATTAACGGAAAGAAGATACATTATTACCCTTTGCTTCGTAATAATCTAAAATACCTTGATAAATCGCTTCCGCTGCAGCTTGTCTCTGTTTTGGTGTAGCAATTTTATCTGCATCACTTTTATTATCTACAAATGCTAATTCTGTTAATACAGCTGGCATTGTATTTTCTCTAGTTACGTATAAGTCCTGATGTTTCACACCACGATCTTTTGTTCCAAGTGCTGCTACAAGACGGTCTTGAATTTTTTGTGCTAATAACTTACTGTCTTCTACATGCGGATTCGTTACTTTTGCTCTTGCTGACTGATAATATAATGTTTCTGTACCTTGTCCATTTTTATATTGAGAGCCATTAGCATGAATACTTACAAAAATATCTCCATTATGTTCCTGTGCAAATTCTACACGTTTCTTTAATGAATCAGGACCACTTGTTCCCGGGCGTGTATCATCTGTACGAGTGAACATAACAGTAAATGGTGCCTTTTGCTCAAATATTTTCTTTAATCGTAATGATACGTCTAATACAGTTTGACTTTCTTTCTCATAATAACCAGGATTACCCGAGTCCATTCCACCGTGACCTGGATCAATAATAATCGCTTTACCTTCTAAGAAGTTACCTTGCTTCACTGGGTTTAATTGGTTTTTATCAACCCACTGGAAACCAGCGCCTACACGGATACGAATCCAGCTACCACTCTCTTCCATAACCGTTACTGTTTGTGCATTATATGTACCTAGCACTTTAGAACTATGTGAAGCTTTTTCATAAGTAGTAAATCCTTCATGAATCGTTTCTGTTTTTTCTGTTAGAGGTGTCCACTTCTCACCTTTACTTGTTACAATTTTCAACCAGCCGTCTGCTCTTTGTTCTTTCACTACAACCATTTGTGGCTTGTGCTGAACATCAGTAATACCAGATGATAACGATGGTTGATGATATGTAATAAAGTTTCTGTTCATATACATTCTTTTTGATGTATCTGTTTTATCTTTATCAGCCATCGCTATAAACTGAGCTGCTTCTGCACGAGTTACAATTCCTTCAGGATTCCAGCCATCTCCCGTACCCTTAGAAATCTCTAAAGCTACTAAAATATTAGCTTGTTTCTTACCCCAATGAGGTCCCAAATCTTCAAACTGTGTTGGAAGTTCTCCAATAATTTTCTTATCTAATGAGTATGCTTGTACTAACATAGATGCCATAGATGCACGGTTAATTTTGCTTGATGGATTGAATTTACCAGTACCATCCCCATTAATTACACCTGCTTTTTCCACTGCAGCAATGTACGGAGCTGCCCAATGATTTTGTGCATCTTTAAATGATGGCTTTGCTTTTGGATCAATTGGTAAACCAAGAACGACTGCTAAAATTTTTGCAGCTGATCCTCTATCTACTGCTTCAGATGGAGAAAACGTTCCATCTGGCTTTCCATCAAGCGCCTTTTTTCCTACTAAATAATCAACTGATTCTTGCGCCCATGTAGGAACATCCGAAAACTTCTTCGCTGCTGCGAAACTACTTACTGGAGACGATAATAAACTTGCGGCTAAAATACCTGCCGCGACTGCACGATACTTCATAAAAAATAATACTCCTCTCGACAATCATCTTTTAATAACGCGTAATCTTAATATATAAATTTCGACAAATCCAAACAAAAAAAATTAGTGCGCCTCTATTATTTTATAATACTCGAATTATGTAGTAAACCTACTTTCTTAATATTGTAAAATAAATTACAATTAATTTACTTTTTGTTAAATAAAGTCGATTTCTCTGCAAACAAAAAATAGGCTACTAGAAGTAGCCTATTTCTTTTCTTATTCTGCAATCATCTCTGATAATACATATGCATAAACAAGTGCTTCTGTATGAGCAATCGATCTTTCATGTGTACGCTCAAATGCATGAGAAGAATCAATACCTGCTCCAATTAATGCATGTTTCACATCAAATCCAGCGCGAATTGCAGCTGATGCATCCGATCCATAGTACGGATAAATATCTACTTTATATTCAATATTGTTCGTTTTCGCAAGCTCTACTAAATGTTTACGCAGTGCATAATGATATGGACCGCTAGAGTCTTTTGCACAAATAGATACTGTATACTCGTCAGATGCTTGTCCATCACCTAACGCTCCCATATCTACTGCTAAATATTCAACCGTTTCTTCTGGAATATTAGAGTTTCCGCCGTACCCAATCTCTTCATTGTTAGAGATTAAGAAATGAGTTGTATATGGTAATGTTACGTTTTCATCTTGTAATCTCTTAATTAATTTTAATAGAATCGCAACACTTACTTTGTCATCTAAATGACGTGATTTTATGTATCCACTCTCTGTAATTTGAACGCGTGGATCAAATGAAACGAAATCTCCTACTTCAATTCCTAATTCACGTACTTCATCAGCTGAAAATACGCGCTCATCAATGCGAACCTCAATATTTTTCTCATCGCGTTTCGCTTCACCTGCATCTTTATATACATGTACAGACGTTTGATGCATTAAAATCGTTCCTGTATACGTCTTACCACTTGATGTTTCAATTTCACAATATTCCCCTTCTACAGAGTTCCAGCGAAATCCGCCAATCATAGAAAGACTCAGACGACCGTCAGGCTTAATTTCTTTTACCATCGCACCTAACGTATCAACGTGTGCTGTTAATAAGCGGTGCTGTGCATCATTTTTCCCTTTTACCGTTAAAATAAGAGCGCCTTTATTGTTACGCTTCGTTTCTACATTCCACTCACTTACATAGTTTTCAATAAAACGAATGATTTTCTCTGTATTTCCAGACGGACTCGGAATAGAGACAAGCTCCTTAATCAGTTCCATCGTTTCTTTCGCATGATGTGCCATTGTCGTTTCCTCCTCATTTTCTCTATTATTTAGTATACAAAATTTGCTAGAAAACCTCTACTCATATAGCTCAATTTTCTAAATTATAGTAAAATTCACTTTAGTATATAAAAGGAGTTATACAATATGAATATATCAAAAAAATATGTACACATTGCACTCATTTGGTTTTTAGCATCATTACTTTGTTTACAAGTTTCTTATGCCGTTCATACTACTACTTCTATTACAATTGGCTGGGTATTAACAGCTATCTTCTTCATTATTAGCTTAATTGTAACAAAAAAGCATAGCGTTAATGCGTAACGCTATGCTTTCCCTACAAATCTATTCTTCTGAAACATCTAATAAATAAATACCTCTTTCAAACCCACCGCGCTCTATTTCTTTTTGCTTGCGAAGACGTTCTACATCTTCAATTGTCGCACCTTCTGCACGCGCTAATGAGATGATTACTTCCAGTGCATCCGCCAGAGAATCAAGCGCATGTTCACGCTCTTTCATAGAAGCAAATTCACGAATTTCTTCCGTTCCAATTTTCGCTAAAGCTTGTATGTATGCTTGTCCTGTTAATTTTTGTGCTGTATATGTTTTTCCAGACATTAAAATCTTCTCTGGAACACGATCTCGTACTAACTTGTTATATGCTGACATCATCCAACCTCCTATATTTAATAACATCCGAGCTCTGCTTTATAGAAAAACCATTTCTTCGTCACACATGCACTAATCATATCAATTCCTGATCCTTTTGCTCTTACGTGCGGAAAGAAATAGTGCTCTGGTTCTTCTTTCTTATCGCCATATAAGGTTTGGTACTCATCAGGAATCGCCTCTTTTTTCACATCCCGTTCTTTCTCCACTTCACCTGAGAAAGCAACAATTGGATGCCCTTCAAAGAATAGTGCAGTTCGTACCGCAAGAGATGGTGTACTATGCAAAGCATAATATGTAAGTAAAATAATAACGATAACACCAATAATTTTCTTCATATATTACTCCTAAAAAAAGTGCTAACACAATTATACTAAAATGTGTTAGCACTTTCTCCCCTTTACCTTAAATTAACCGGTAGTAAAACTATCATTACACTTTATTCTCCTTTAAATGCCGGCAAACGTTTTTCTAAAAATGCAGCAATACCTTCCTTATGATCCGCTGTTTGTCTCATCGCATATTGACCGCGTTTTTCAAGCTGCAATGTTTGTTCTAAATTAGAGCGATTTACTTCACATAAAATTTGTTTCGTTTGAATCATCGCTTTAATCGGCTTTTGTGACCACTCACTAATTTTTTGCTTCACAGCCGTTTGGAAATCCTCACCGATTACTTCATCAATTAAGCCGATATCAAGCGCTTCTGTCGCTGATAATTTCTTTCCTTCCCAAATAATTTGCTTCGTCATATTTTCACCAACGCGCTTTTGAAGGAAGAAATGTCCGCCGCCATCTGGAATTAAAGCGATTCCAATAAAGTTCATCGCAATAATGGATGATATATCTGCCATCACATAGTCAGCTGTTAGCGCAATGCTTAATCCAAGGCCAGCAGTTGGTCCATGAATCGCACTAATAACGAGCTTTGGCATCGTATATAAAGTCACAACGACTTCAGAAATAGTATTCATAATACCATCAAACTTGCTTTCATCATTACTTGAAAGCATCGATTTAATATCTCCACCCGCAGAAAAACCACGGCCGTTCCCGCATAACACAACAATGTGCGCAGAACTCTCCGCTACTTCTTTCAGTTTTTGTAATAGCTCTTTTAACGTTGGCTCATCTAATGCATTTAACACCTCTGGGCGATTGACCATAACCGTTGCAACGTGCCCTTCATATTTCACAATGACAGATTCTGTTTTACTTGTTACTTCCATTATATACCCCTCTTTTCTACACAAAGATTATACTTATATAATTATAGAAAGGAGGTGAAAAACCCTTCTTTTTTTCTTAATTTTCTGTCTAATAATCACGAAATTTGTATATAACCTCGTATAAAACATACAATTTCGTTGAAAAATATAGAAATTAAAGTCGGTTTATCCCCGCTCTTCATCTATTTACCATTACAATGAAATGGTGTATTCTTAAGTTTGATATAAAAAATTAAATATAGAAATTCATTTTCCTTCCTATTATATAGAGAGGTACTGAAATAAAGGAATGAAGAAATGGAGGAACATATGGTTACTAAGTTAAAACAGACGGCTAACTACTTCCCGCATTTCCTACTGCTATTCATCGTGTTTCAACCAATTTTAGATTTATTAACGTCTTTTTCAATCTATGTATTACACATGAGCGCAACAGTCGGAATCGTAGTCCGTTTCGCCTTTATGCTTCTTGCATTGGGTTATCTACTTCTTCATCATAAACAACAAGGCGCAAAAAAATATATTCTTTATTTATGTCTATTTGGCATCGTACTCGCAATCGGCCTTGTGAATAATTTAATGATCAAATCTCCAGTTTCATTTGGAGAAGAAGTGAAGTTCATTATGAAAAGTGTATATCCAATTGTACTACTGTTTGGATATATTATCGCACTAAAAGAATTAAAAAATAACGAATTTTCGTTTCATAAAATCATTACGTATTTCTTATACGCAACGTTAATTTTAAGTGTTTCGATTATCGCAGCAATGGCAACTGGCACAGATTTTCCAAGCTACCCGAACTCAAAAATTGGTTCAAGAGGATGGTTCTTTGCTGGAAATGATTTAAGTTCCATTTTCGCAATTATGTTCCCAATCGTTGTCTTATACTCGGTCCATAAAACAACTTCTTTCTCAAAAGTGTATTACTGGATTCCAACTGTACTTGCGATGTATGCAAGCATTATGATCGGAACGAAAGTAGGCTATGGTGCTATCGTTATTACACTTGGCATCGCTCTTTTCTTCTTATTCATTGAGTATATGATGCATCGTAAAAAAGAAGGAAAAGGATTCACATATCTTGTAAATACAATCGTTGCTGCTGTCGTATTAGGTGGTTTACTCGTTCTTACACCGCAAACCCCTATCGCAAAAAACATGAGCATCCACTTACAAATATATGAATACAAAAAATCAGTACAAGACGAAAAAGACCGAAAAGAAGGAAAAGTAGTTAAAGAAGAAGAACATAAACAAGGCGAACTAACAGACTCTGAAATGAAAAGTTTAATTTACAGTGATCGCGACAAGTTTTTAAAAGTATACAAACAATACTATAAAGAAGCACCACTATCCCAAAAACTATTTGGAATGGGATACGCTGGTAACTATACAACGAAAATGAAGTTAGTCGAAATGGATTTCCACGACCTATTCTTTGCGTTCGGTATTGTCGGCTTCCTTATGTATTTACTGCCGCTTCTTTATTTCGGTATAAAAATATTCATTCGCTTGATCACAAACTTCAAAAAACTATTTAGCGTAAAACATATGCTACTAGCTAGCACACTCGTCTTATCGCTCGGTATCGGCTTTATGTCTGGGCACGTCTTAACAGCACCAGCCGTTAGTATTTTCTTTGTTGTGATACTTGCTTACTTAATTGTTGATTTAGAAATAGAATAGAAAGAAGCAGCATCTATTTGGATGCTGCTTCTTTCTGCTTCAGTCACAATTGGTTTTACTCGCTTAATTAAATTTTTTGTAGACTGCAAAAAAAGATCGAATCACATTACGATTCGACCTTTGAAACAAAACTATTTCTTTCTATTGAAACGATGCATGAATCTGCTCCAGCACCTCATCAATATTATCCTTCGTAATAACGATACCGAAATCTTTCGGCACATTACGATCTTCTTCATTTACAACTTTATGTGCAATTATTTTTCCGACTTCTGGCCTGAAATGATGTCCATCCATATAATTATCTAAGTTCTTTGTTACTGAATTTAAATACATAAAATGATGTACTTCTCCAAATACATCGACAGCATCATGGAGCCATCTTTTATAATCCTCCCAACGTCCTGATTGAATCATCGTACGAAACAATGGCTCTGAAACAGGCGTTGTAAAAATATAAAACTTCGTATTCGGATTATGGGATTTTACAGTACCTAATATTTCCTTCATATTTTGATACTCATAATTCCCGCCATAAATCTCTCTACTAAATTTATCTACTTGCGCGGCAATTTGTGTATCACGCTCTTCTTTCGTATACTCACGCATCGACTTTATGTTATCGCGATTATATACATCAATAGTCTTATTGTGATGAATGGAGTTTTGGATTGTATTTCGGGAATATGTGATTCCATCCATACTCACATACGATTTAATTGGATATAGTAAGCTTTGCGCCTCATTAATATATACTTCTGGTTTTTCAAAACCGATTTCTCTATTTTTGTTCGTTCCAAGGAAATCTAAACCAATCACAATAGAAGATAATTCACTACCTTTTCGCTCTTTTGCATATTCAATGTACGCATCGTATTCACGCGGATCTGTACTACTTACCGCATAATTAAATGCGTTTAATCCGGTAAAATCATTTTCATTGATAAACGTCGTTCTACTACTGCCCAGTATAACGCCATCATAAGTAAACGGACGATATGTTATATAATTTGTTTTTTGTTGTCTCTCATTAAACCCAAACTGAACATCATTCCACTTATTTTTATGCGAGAACAACCAAAGTGAATCTGCATAGCCATTAAATATTCCAACACCTGCAAGTGGAACAAAAACACATACAAAAACGAAAATAAGCCACTGTTTGTTTTTCATATTCTCCACCTAGAAATTAAAGTATAAAAACTCACTAATACTCGTTAAATGTAACACACTATACACAAGTAATATTGCAGTAAATAACGCCGTCCATACTGTCGGACGGAATGAGTCTTTTAACTGAATTGAATTTTTTAAGAAGAAACTAATACATAATGCTCCGAAAATATACGCTACTATTTCCGTATTTAATAATGAAACATGGTATGCTTCAGTAAATGAAACACCGTACTCTTTTAAAAATTGTAGTTTCTCAATAATAAATACCGGGAACACACTATTTGCGAGTTCGAACCCATTAAATCCAAACATTCCTTTTAACACCTTCACCGCATCATGCATCGATGTTGCTCTAAAGAATACCCACGTTATATTAATGAAGAAAAACGTCACGAGCCATCCTGCCCAGGCCGGCATGCGACCTCCTGCTTTATTCCACAAGCGATGGACGACAGAAGCTAATCCGTGCAGAAATCCCCAGAAAATAAATGTCCAGCCAGCACCATGCCAAAGTCCACTTATTAAGAAAACAATCATAATATTGACGTATGTACGCGTAATTCCTTTTCGATTTCCTCCAAGAGAAATATACACATATTTCGTTAAAAACTGGCTTAATGTCATATGCCAACGATGCCAAAAATCTTGTATACTCACCGCTTTATAAGGAGAATTAAAGTTTTGAGGCAATTTAATATTAAACATTAACGCAATCCCAATTGCCATATCGCTATATCCACTGAAATCAAAGTATAACTGGAATGTAAACGCTAATGATGAAAGCCACGCTTCAACAAAGGTTAGCGATTGCTGTACATCAAATCCTTCTCGTACGACAGGAGATAAAACGTCTGCAATCCCTACTTTCTTGAAAATACCGATGGCAAATACAAAAATACCGAGAACGATATAATTTGATTGCCAACGCTTTTTACTACGATCAGCAAACTGTGGCATAATTTGCGCATGGTGTACAATTGGCCCTGCAATAAGTTGCGGGAAAAATGTTACAAACAGAGCGTAATCAAGAAAATGACATGCCTCCGTTTCTCCGCGATATGTATCTACTAAAAATGCAATCTTTTGGAATGTATAGAAACTAATCGCAAGCGGTAACGTTAATGATAATAATGTAAAATGAGTTCCAAATAACGAATTTACATTTTGTAAAAAGAAATCATAATACTTGAAATAACTAAGCATTCCTATATTAAATATTAAGCCTACTGTTAAAAGAAGCTTGCTCTTATGCTTCACGAGCTTCATTCCGATAAAGTAGTTCACAATGAGCGATACTAACATAAGCGGCAAATATTTTATGTTCCAATAACTATAGAAAAATAAAGATGCTGCTACAAGCCAAGCTTTCGCTAAAGTAGTTTGTCCAAATTTATTTAATAGAAAATATAAAAGAAATGCTATCGGTAAAAATAAAAAAATAAACTCAAACGAGTTAAATAACACACCATCTCTTCCCTTCTAAACAAATCACACCTTATTCATCTTATCTTATCCAGATAGTGGGTGTCAAAAGGATTCCATACCGCTTTCCTTCTATTATATAGAATAATTATTTTAATCGAATTATTAACATGCTAAAATATTAAAGGCACTATTATATAAAAGAATATATAATAGATATGTCGTTTTTTTTGCACGAAATGTATTTTGAAAAAGTGAGGAGAGTCCTTTGGTATTTAGTAGTTCGATTTTCTTATTTATCTTTTTACCTCTCGTATTATTTTTCTATTTTATAGTGCGTGCCGAGCTACGTAATTTCGTATTACTTGCATTTAGTTTAATTTTCTATGCATGGGGCGAACCGCGTTTCGTTCTTTTAATGCTCTTTTCCATCTTATTAAACTACTGCTTCGGCCTACTCGTGCATCATTATGATAAACGAAAAAATATGAAAGTCACATTTTTAATTATGGCTGTGGTCGGGAATATACTATTGCTTTCTTATTTTAAGTATATTTCATTTTTCACAGACATTTTAAACAACGTATTGCACTTATCTATTCATGTGGAACCTATTCCACTACCAATTGGAATTTCATTTTATACATTCCAAGCGATGTCCTATGTCATCGATATATACCGTAAAGATGGGGATGTTCAAAAAAATCCACTTAACTTAGCGCTATATATATCTATTTTCCCTCAGCTTATTGCCGGGCCAATTGTTCGTTACAATATCGTCGCTGAGCAAATTAAAACGCGCATCCACTCTTTTGAACGATTCACAGAAGGTATTCAAATTTTCGTTCTCGGACTAGCAAAAAAGATATTAATTGCTAACCAAGTTGGGTTTGTCGCTGATAAAATCTTTGCCTTACCACCATCTGAAATGAGTGTTGGAACGGCATGGATCGGTATTATCGCCTACACCCTGCAAATTTATTTCGATTTCTCAGGGTACTCTGATATGGCAATTGGAATTGGAAAAATGTTCGGCTTTGATTTCCCGAAAAACTTCAACTACCCATACATCTCTAAATCTATTTCAGAGTTTTGGAGAAGATGGCATATTACACTCGGCTCTTGGTTCCGCGATTACATATATATCCCGCTCGGCGGAAACCGCGTTTCAAAACTAGCGAATTATCGTAACCTCTTCATCGTATGGGGGTTAACTGGTTTATGGCACGGGGCGAGCTGGACATTTATCGCCTGGGGCTTATATTACGGCTTTATTATTTCAATTGAAAAAGCTGGATTCGAAAAAATATTAAACAAACTATGGAAACCGCTGCAACATGCATACGTATTACTAATCGTTATGATCGGTTGGGTCTTCTTCCGAGCTGACAACTTCGCTTACTCGTTCCAATATTTAAAAGCGATGTTCGGCATAGATGGTCAATCTTTCATCGATGACAATACAATGTTATACGTACATGAATACATTATCGTATTTCTCATTGCCTTTATCGCAGCGACACCAATTTTAAAACGAATGAAAAACATACTAGAACTTGCGCCAAAAACGTATATGTTCACAACACAATTTGTACGTCCTATATTATTACTAACATTATTTATGATTTCGGTTATGTACTTGATTAACTCAACATATAATCCATTTATTTATTTCAGGTTTTAACACATGTAGGAAGGAAAAGTTATTATGAAAAAATTGGGGAACCTCATCCTGTTTATCGGTTTTCTCACCATTATCTTTTCATTTGGCATATTATCGTTACTCAAAACAGACCGAGACATTTCACCAGTTGAAAATCGGCCGCTCGCTCAAAAACCAGCACTTACGAAAGAAGCTCTCCTAACTGGTAGCTTCTTTAAAGATTTTGAAACATACACAAATGATCAACTAATCGGACGAGATGAGCTTATTAAAAACTATACGATTGCTCAAATTAATATGGGTAAATCTCTCATTAACGACATTATTTTAACTGATGATAAATGGCTCCTGAAAAACCCGGCGTGGACAACAAAATATAATGAAATTGATCAATCCATGCCTGCTATAAACGACTTATCTCAGTTTTCAAAAGAACAAAACGTTGAGTTTTACTTTACTTTACCACCGTCAAAAACGAATGCATTATCATTTAAATTACCTTCTCATGTTCACACATATGCACAGGAAAATTTAAATTACTTTCTAACGAAACTACCAGCTGACGTAAAGCCAATAAAACTTATGGAACACTTGAAAAAGAACTATACGAATGAAGAAATACAAGACATGTATTTCAAAACAGATCATCATTGGAATATGGACGGTGCCTTCTTAGGTTACCAATATATAATGAACACAATCGGGCAACAATCTTCTATATATAAAGGAAAAGAAATAAAAAAAGAAGATTACACTCGTACATGCGCGCAAAATAAACATTTAGTCGGAAGCTTCAACAACCAACTATACCAACTCATCGATGCAACTGGTGAAAAATTGTGCTACTACACACCGAAAGACGGTTTTAACTTCACAAGCGTAACCGCAAAAGATGTGAAAGGCACTATTCATCAAAACTTAGATGAAATATATGGCGTAGAAAAACAAAAAGATACAACATCATACGCAGGTTATTACACAGATGACTATCCAGAAATCGTCATCGAAAATAACAACGCACAAAATGAAGTACGCGCCTTAGTCCTAAAAGACTCATTCGCAAACGCAATCGTGCCGCACTTAGCACAAAGTTTCAAACACACATCCATCCTCGACCTGCGTCACTATCACGAAAAAGATGTATATCAATACATGAAAGACAATAACATTAACATGGTATTGTTCGTGTATAGTGATTCGAATTTGAGTGGGGATATGTTTAAGTTTAAGAACTAAAAAGAAGGCTCTTGTACATGTACAAGAGCCTTCTTTCTATTAAAAAATCAGCGGGGATGAATCCCCACTGATTTTTCACTTTATCTATAATCGACTTATAGATTTGGGTTATTAAGAACGTTCACGTGTACAGCTTGTGAACCGATTTCGCTTGTAATAACATCTTTATCTTTTAATACTTTGAATACTAATGTACCTTTGTCAGTGTACTTAGTAGTTAAAGTATCATAAAGATCTGCCTTGAAGTTTGGAAGTGCAGAATCACTTGTTTGAGATACTGTTACATCACCAAGTTTTACATCGCCAGCGTTAAATACAGCATCGCCGTTTCTATCTAAGTAAAGTTTACCTTGCTCTGCACCAGATTTCACAACACGTACTTTATGTTGTGTTTCTTTCGTTAAGTTAATACCTTTTACAATATCATCAAGGTTACTCTTCTCAAGCTCTAATACAGTACCGATGTTGATTTTCTTCTCAACAAAGTTTTCTGTTTGAACTGGTTTGAAGTTTACAGATTTAATAGCAATTGTCTCTTGAACGATTTCGATTGTCGCTTTACCAGCAGTTGCACCATTTTTCGTTAAGTGGATATCAACTTTACCTGGAGTTTTACCTGTAACAACAACTTTATTTCCAACAATTTTAGCGTCAGCTACAGCTAGATTTTTAGATTCAACTTCATAACCTTCTAAGTTTTCAGGATCAGAGTATACGCGATCTGAAGTGTACTTAGATAATTGATATTCAACAGTAGTTGAAACATTTAAGTCAAGTTTTGTATCAGGTGATTGGCCATATTGACCTACTTTAGATACAAGTTCAAAGTTTTTAAATGCAACGTTACCCTCTGTTACGTTCACATATAATGAACCTAAAGTAGCACCATTACCATTTTGGAAGTGAACTGTACCTTCGCCTACTTCGTTACCTGTAATACCAACAGTTTTTGTACCAATTGAACCAGCATCCGTTGTTACTACATCTAATCCACCTTCAGCAACTACACCTGTCTTTGGAAGAACTTCTTTAATTGCAACTGAGTTAGCACCAAATGGATCGCCATATTGGTCAGTTGTTACGAAAGTAACAGGTAATGCTTTATTTTGAACAACTTGTAATTTGTCTGGGTTAGCTTTTACTGATGCTAATTTACGAGAATCAGTCGTTACTTTAAATTTAACATCTTTCGTTACGTCACCTACTTTAATAGTAAGTGTAGCTTCACCAGCAGCCTCAGCAGTAATGTAGTTATTTACTACAGAAATAATACCGTGGTTTGAAGATTTAATGCTAATTGATCCTGGATCAACTACTTTATCTTCTCCAGCAATTGTAGCAACTAATTTATTAAGAGATGCTTTTTCACCAACAACTAAGTTTTGGCTATTTAAAGCAAAGTCTTTACCAGAAAGCTTGCTGCCATAGTTTACAACACCATCATTATCAGCATCTAATGCAAATACAACATTTTTAATTGCAGAAGCTGGTGTATCAAGGTTTTTCACTGTAATAATACCAGTGTTAGAAACTGTTAAACCACCGCGTTTTGTAACTTGTACTTCTACTTTGTAGTCACCTGGCTTAATGCCAACAGCTAATTTACCTGTAGTAGAAGTAGCTTCTCCACCTTCAAAGATGTTTGCTGATGAGCCGTCTAAGTTATTTGCCACAAATTTGACGTCATGGTTTGCTAAGTTTAAGTATTCAACATCAGCATTACCTTTTTCGTCATTTAATTTGAAAGCAATTGCTTGACCAGCACGATCATCGTCAAATGTAAGTTTTTCTACTGCTAATTTTTTCACTTCGTATACGAATTTCGTTACGAATGATTGGTTTTTCACTTTTACAGTAAGATTTTTATTTGGAGCAACTTTACCACCAAGTGTTACAGTTGCAGAAGTACCATCAGCACTTGCTTCGATTGCAACTGCTTTGTCTCCTTCAAGAGTTACATCATCAGCAGAAAGTTTGTCTAAGCCAGTACCTGTTAATGTTAATTTCGTTGGTTCAGAAACTTTCACATCAGTTACATACGCTTGTTCATTATCTTTTTTGCCATATTTTTTATCTGTTAATGCGATAAATTGAGCTGCTTCTGCACGAGTTACAGTTTTATTTGGCTCCCATTTACCACCAGTACCTACAGAGATTCCAAGGTTAATTAGGATGTTTGCTTTCTCTTCACCCCAATGATCTAATAAATCTTCAAATGTCGTAACTAACTCGCCGTTAACTTTATCTTTTAAGTTATAAGCACTTACTAACATAGAAGCAAATGAAGCACGGTCAATCTTTCCTTCTGGATAGAAGTTTTCTTTGCCGTCACCTTTAACGATTCCAGCTTTTTCTACTGCTGCGATATATTTAGCAGCCCATGTATTTTTAGCATCTTTGAAAGAAGGTTGAGCATTGTCATCAACTGGTAAATTTAAAATTTTAGTGAAAATAACAGCTGCCGAAGAACGATCAATTGTTTCAGTTGGACCATATGTACCATCTGGTTTACCTGTAATTGCACCTTTATCTACTAAGTAGTTAATAGAACCTTCTGCCCAATGTCCTGCTGGAACGTCTGGGAATGATTTACCTGCTGCTGCTACTGGAGATACAACACCTGCTACCATTGCTGCTGTCATTGTACCTGCGATTACTTTTTTGTAAGAGTTAGTCTTTGCCATTTTATAAATTTCCTCCTTCAGGAATATGCTACTAGTTTCACATCATATTAAATTTGAAAACTAGCTAGTTAGAAAAGCCATAAAACAATAAAAACATAAACAAAAATACTATAATGAAAAGTAGTTCATATAAAAAAATGATACAAACCGTTAGATGTAAATATAAGGTTTAAATACCATTTTCTGAAACAAGTTCATCATACTATACAAAACCATTCGTTATCAAGAACTTTATCAAAAGAAGATTCGACATATTCTGATAATTCAGTCTATTAATCGTATTATTAGTATATTAATAATACTCAAATATAGAAATGAACAAACCGTTTTCCTATAAACCACTCTCACTGCGCTTCGTATATTTTTCATATCGAATACACAATTGGAATTATAGCACATATTTCCACTTCTTCACCTAAATATTTTTTACAATAAATACAATTTTCAGACTACATTCGACTTAAATTATTATATTTCGACATTTTATTCTTCTTTTCGAATGTTTTTTTAACAAAAAAAGGTGTGAATTTACAAATAATTTACATATTAATGAGGTATTCTTCTATTTTTGAAAGCGCTTTTTATTTGTTTCTCAATAAGGCTACTCCTTTCAATCTCAAATGTATATGAAATAAGAGCAAAATAAAAAGCCTATGATACTCATAGACTTTTGTCTATTTTCTCATAGGCTTATATTAATCATTTATTAAATGATTTTTAATTATTTTGTTGCAGGTTTTGCTTCTTTAATAGAAACTGCAACTTGTACAGCTTTATCAAATTCTACTTTTTGCTCTTTTCCATCTTTTACAACTGTCAGGTTTTTCACATAGATAGATGTTGCACCTTTTGCACCAACTGTACCATTTTCAGCTACAACATTTGTGTCAGCAGAAACAAATTCTACATTAGAAACTGTTGCTTTTGCTGTAGTTGCAGGTACACCATCAACAGATAAGATATTTAAAAGTGCAGCTTTTAAATCAGCATTTGGAGCTACTTCTTTAAGAGATGTGCTTGTAAATTCTACTGCTAATCCTTTAGCAGTTGGTGCTGTATCAACAACTTTGAATGAGTGAGTTGTGATTAATTTACCATCTAGTACAACTGTTACTTTATAAGTTTCACCAGCTTTTGCACCTTGACCAACAGTAATTACACTGTTATTTTGTACAGTAACTTGTGCATCAGTTGCGTCTACTTCTTTACCATCTTTGTTTGTTGTTGTTACTTTTAGTTCAGCTGCTTCTGCACCTTTTAATACTAATCCATTTGCATCTACAGGAAGAACTGAAACAGTCATTGCATCCTTTTTGTTTTCCTCAGTAACATATTTATCTAATTCTTTTTCTAAACCACGAACTTCAAATTTAGAAAATGCACCTGGAGCTTTTAATTCTAGAGCTAATGTAGCTTTTGCTTCTTTTTCACCAGATTTTGCAGTTAATACAACTGTATAGTTACCAGCTTCTTGACCTGCTGCATTCAGAACTAATTCTTTGTTCACATATTTAGCTTCTAATTTTTTCTCTTTTAATTCTTTACCATCTTTATCAAGTACTTTCACTGTTACAGGAGCTGTAAACTCTTTACCGTATTGATCTAATACTGGAGCTTTTACTTTTAAATCTGTTACATCTTTTGTAGAAAGCGCTACGTTAGTTTTTTCTAATTTAATTTCTTTCATTGCTTTTTGAGCGAAAGCTTCAATTTCAACTGTTTTTGAAACAAGTTCTTTACCTTTTGAATCTTTTACAGTTACTTTTACTGGTGCTTTTCCTGCAGATAATACAGTTACTTTACCAGTAGCTTTATCTACTACAGCAACTTCTGTGTTTAATGACTCATATTCAACTTTTCCAGTTGTTACTGCATTAAATTGATCTTTCAATTCTACTTGAACGTAAGCGTTGTCGCCTTCGTAAACTTTATTGTTTTGTTTGAAATCTTTAGAAGTAAAGTCAGCTTTATTTTGTTCTGCAACTGTCCAGTTAGAGATTGAAGCTACTGCAGCACCTTCAGCAGAAACTTTTACTTCTTTACTTTCAGCTACTACTTTACCGTCTTTTTTGTAAACAGCTTTTACAGTAGTTGAAGTACCTTTTGCTAAAGTGATTTCACCTTGTGCATTAATTTTTTCAGCAGCTGGAGTTACGAACTCAATACCTGTTGGTGAAACAACTTCAGTACCATTTTCATCTGTAACTTTGAATTGTAATTTAGTTGCCACATCAGCTACAACTGTTTGGTCAGCCATTTCGATTGTTTTTGCTTCTAAAGAACCTACAGTTATTTCTGTTTTACCAACTTTGTTTACATCTACAGTGTAAGTTTGTTTAGCTGCTAAGTTACTATATAATTCAACTGTAGCAGATTTTTTATCTTCTGATAAAGTTACTTCTTTAACTAGTACTTTATCGTTGTTAGCTTTGTTAGTTACTTTGATATCTTCTTTAGTTAATTTTTCAACAGCTTTGCTGAATTTAACTTCTACTTTTTGAGTTGTAACTGCTTTTGCAGATTCAACTGTTGTTGCTGTTGTACCGAACTGCTTGTCAGTCTTAGCAATAAATTGAGCAGCTTCTGCTTTAGTTACAGATTTCTTAGGCTCCCATTGATCACCAGTACCAACAGAGATTCCTAATTCAACTAGGATGTTAGCTTTTTCTTTACCCCAGTTTAATGTTTCTAAATCTTTGAATTTAGTTGCTGGAGTACCGTTTACTTTAGTATCTAATTTGTAAGCTTCTACAAGAAGAGATGCCATAGAAACGCGGTCGATTTTTCCGTTTGGCTCAAAGCCGTTGCCTGTACCTTTAATAACGCCAGCTTTTTCTACAGCTGCGATGAATGGAGTGTACCATTGGCCTTGAGAGTCAGCGAAAGATGGTTTAGCATCTTTATCGATTGGTAAGTTTAAGATTTGAGCCATCATTGTAGCTGCTTCTGCACGAGTTAATTCTTTTCCAGGCTCGAACATTCCTTTGTCGTTACCTGTAACTGCGCCTTTTTCTACTAAGTAGTTAATAGAATCAATTCCCCAGTGATCAGCTGGAACGTCTGGGAATGTTTTACCTGCTGCTGCTACTGGAGATACAACACCTGCTACCATTGCTGCTGTCATTGTACCAGCGATTACTTTTTTGTAAGAGTTAGTCTTTGCCATTTTATATATTTCCTCCTTAGGAATGTAATACTAGTTCCATAATATTTTAAATAGATGTTCTATTTTTTTTGGAAACTAGTAGATATAAATGTGGTTAAAGTATTCCACATACAGAATAATAGAATATCCCGTATTATAGAATCATAAAGAAATCATACACCCTTTTTATCCAATTTAAAACCTTAAATTCGACAAAAAAGTGAATTTTCACAATTCTAAACGATAGTTTTTTCGACTTTTATTTAAAAGACTCAGATTGTAAAATCAGAATATTTTAAATGAATAGAAAAAGGCGTCAGAATTATATTTTTAACAAGCTTCTTATAACCATTTACAACTATAACAGAAAAAGGTTTCCAATTACAACATCTAACTATATAGATATTACGACATTAATCGACAACTTATTTTTCTGCAATTCGACATTTTTCTTAGCGTTATATTTTTCAAAATTACCATACCTATTTTCTTATCATTTACTAAATAAAACCTTAAATACTAACATTCCTTATATATTAATGTTAGGATTTTTAAACATACATCTTATCTATCAAACTTCTTTTTTATGAGAATAAGTTTACAAGTATTACGAGATTCGACATTTTTCTACAAATATATTTTTTCTTTCGACATTTTCTTTTTTTCAAAAAATAAAAAAGAGGATGTCCTCTTAAATTAAGATCCCATTCCTCTTTTTTTGAACTCTTTTGAATTCAAGTCACTTATGATATATCGAGACGCTGTTGAAATTTGTTCTCGTAATTCTTCTACTCTTTGTTCCAATGTTTCTTGTACATATTCTTTTTGTTCTAGTTGCTTCGTTGCGACATTATACAAAGTTTCAGCCGTCCAATCACCATCTACGTTTCCGATAATCGGCTGATTTACTTGTTGTAAAAATGAATCGATCTTTGGATCATATGAAATACCGACCATAGGGATATTAGCAACGGCAGATAGTATGAGCGCATGAAGTCTCATACCGATTAGAAGCGAACATTCCGACAAAATTGAAATTTTCTCATGAATATCAAGCTTATACGGAAGCATATGAGCTTCTTCTCCCATTAAATTAATAATATCCCGTGATGCATTTTGATCAAATGGTCCATGCATTGGTACGAATAAAATATGGTATCCATCACGCTTTAATTGTTTCAGCGTATCTGCTAGCTTCTTCATATAATCTTCTTTTGCGTCCCAATACCTCACACTAACTGCAATTACTTTCCCTTGAATCGAATGTTTTTGCAACCACTCCGACTTCATTCCTTCTGGTTGACATGCCAATACTGGATCTGGAACTAATTCAATATCCTTCTTAATACCAATTTCTTTTAAATACAAAAATGAATCTTCATCACGAACTGATATATATTCTGCTTTTGATACTTGCCATTTCACTAATAAACGATTTTGTCTTTTCGTAATTGGACCAATTCCTTGCGCATAAATATAATACGGTTTCTTCAAAAAACGAGCAATTCGCATAATACCTGTATAGTACAAAATACTTTTAATACTCGTTTTATCTTGAAGGAGGCTTCCCCCTCCGCTAATTAAGCCATTACTTCTCTTTATTTCTTTATAAATTGCTCTTATATCCCAGCGATTTACTGCCTCTACACCGTACATTTTTCTTGTATAGTCAGGGTCATTCGAAAGTACAACAAGCTCAAGAGTAGGATCCTCTTCATGTAGCGCTTTAATAATTGATTGCAAAATTGCTTCGTCCCCAACATTATAAAAACCATAATATCCTGATAAAACTAACCGCACTCTTAATCTCCTCCAACATTTCGCAATCAACTTTTTGTCATGCAACAAATTGCTATCAACTCTTTAATAAGAAAAGTTGGATAACTTCAAATTGATTTCTTTCACAAACATATAAATAGCCATACTCATTTATGGACTCATTTACTTACGTAAAAATGGGATTTGCTTTTTGGATATCCAGTTCAACTTTAATGCGCATATGCCATATATGAACAAGGCTACACAAAACGCTAAACCACTATATATTATTGTAATAATTCTAGAATCTACCACATTTATGAAAGTAGATGTGAAATATAATCCTATACCTACTATACTAGATACCCCAATTACAGCAAAAAATCTCCCGATGTGAATCGAATAAGCCAATTCTTTTCGAATGTATATATAATTTACGATACAAATCATGATATATATGATGAGTGTACTATAAGCCGCACCAGTTATGCCAAATTGACTTACAAGTACTATATTTAATATGACTTTTACAAAACTCGCTCCAACAACTATCCACGCCGCTTGCTTAGAACGGTTAATTCCTTGCAAAATCCCTATTGATAATACCATAAGTGACGTAAAATACGAACTACCAATTAAAATAGCTAACATTCCACTCCCTTTAGCATCTGTAAACAATCCAACATTTAACGGGATTGTAAGTGCCATGAGCCAGATTGTTATCGGCGTTGTTAAAACATGAGCAAGCTCATTTGTTTGTTCAATTGTTTGTTTGGCTAACGCTATATCTTTCTTTGTTAATGCAGCTGTTAACAACGGAATTAATGGAAATACCATCGCACTTGCAAACACGACAATTAATTGTGTAAACGCAAAGCCACGACTATATATACCAAATTGTTCTTGAATCGTTGTAATGGATTCATGCAACATATGTGGAATCGTTACAGAATCAACTAAATTTAACACCGGCATCGATAATGCCCCAATTGCAATTGGAATCGAAACCTGAAGTATCTTTTTTGCATTATCTTTAAAATCTTGTAGTGAATATGTATTACTTTTATAACGATATATACTTTTTACATACTTCAATCTCAAATAGATCAGTGACGTAATTACCCCAAGGCAAGAGCCAATCATTGCGCCGCCTGTTACAACATCACTCTCTTTATTCCAATATACAAATAAGAATGCAATTGCTAACATAAAGAAAACACGAATGATCTGCTCAATTACTTGTGACACCCCGGTAGGAATCATATCTCCAAAACCTTGGAAATACCCTCGATATACCGCCATATATGGTGCGATTAATAACGCAAACGAAGTGACAATTAATGGGAGTCTTGTATCTTGTCCACCAAGCATATTTGCAAACATACTCGATCCAATCATAATAACTGAAAATCCAAGCACTCCAAATATTACTCCAATAATAGATGCTGAAGTAAATAGTTTGGCAATTCCGTCCTGGTCATTCTTTTCATGAAGTTCAGCGATTAACTTTGATATAGCTAGCGGTACTCCCGCTACTGATAATGTTAAAGCTATCATATACACAGGAAAAACGAGGCGGAAAATCCCAAGCACTTCATCTCCTGCTATATTTTGTAATGGGATTTGAAAAAAACTTCCCAACACTTTCGATAGAAATGTTGTAATCGTTAAAATCGCAGCGCCTTTCACAAACTTATTATTCATCTTCTAGCTCTTTTCTTTCAATATATAATTTCTATACATATTACATCATAAAACGAGATAGCTATATTCTTCTCTTTTTTGAAAAATTTCACTTTATCTCATTTAGCTATCATACCAAATTTCTTATACATTGAATACTCTCTTTCTTGCTAGGTTTTAAATATAGTATGTACAATAACACCTTATTTATATCCAGTTATTTCTTCAATTTACTACTTCTACTTATTCGGGATAAACATGTGCTATAATGTAGCTATTGTCAGTAAGAGGAGTGTTTACAACATGCTGAATTCGGTAAAAAAGCTGTTAGGAGATTCTCAAAAGAGAAAACTTAAAAAATATGAACAACTTGTTCAAGAAATTAATAATTTAGAAGAAAAACTATCTGATTTATCTGATGAAGAATTACGTCATAAAACAATCACATTTAAAGACATGCTTCGTGACGGAAAAACAGTGGATGATATAAAAGTTGAAGCGTTCGCTGTTGTACGTGAAGCTGCAAAGCGTGTACTTGGATTACGTCATTACGATGTGCAGTTAATTGGTGGCCTTGTACTATTAGAAGGTAATATTGCAGAGATGCCAACCGGCGAAGGAAAAACATTAGTTTCTTCACTTCCAACGTACGTACGTGCTCTTGAAGGAAAAGGTGTTCACGTTATTACTGTAAACGACTATTTAGCAAAACGAGATAAAGAATTGATTGGCCAAGTTCATGAATTTCTAGGTTTAAAGGTTGGATTGAATATTCCTCAAATTGATCCTTCCGAAAAGAAACTTGCTTACGAAGCTGATATTACATATGGTATTGGAACAGAATTTGGCTTTGACTATTTACGTGATAATATGGCCGCTTCAAAAAATGAACAGGTACAACGCCCCTATCATTTTGCTATTATCGATGAGATTGATAGCGTTTTAATTGATGAAGCAAAGACGCCTCTTATTATCGCTGGTAAGAAATCAAGCAGCTCTGATTTACACTATTTATGTGCAAAAGTTATTAAATCATTCCAGGATACTCTTCATTACACGTACGATGCAGAATCGAAATCTGCTAGTTTTACAGAAGACGGTATTACAAAAATAGAAGCTTTGTTTGATATCGACAACCTATATGATTTAGAACATCAAACTTTATATCATTATATGATTCAAGCATTACGAGCTCATGTCGCTTTCCAATGTGATGTTGACTATATTGTGCACGATGAAAAAATTCTACTTGTAGATATTTTCACAGGCCGTGTTATGGATGGTCGCTCTTTAAGTGACGGTTTACACCAAGCGCTTGAAGCAAAAGAAGGCTTAGAAATCACAGAAGAAAACCAAACACAAGCGTCCATTACAATTCAAAACTTCTTCCGTATGTATCCAGCATTATCCGGTATGACAGGTACAGCAAAGACGGAAGAAAAAGAATTTAACCGTGTATATAACATGGAAGTTATGCCGATTCCGACAAACCGTCCGATCATTCGTGAAGACAAAAAGGACGTCGTATACGTAACAGCCGACGCTAAATATAAAGCTGTACGTGAAGATGTTCTAAAACACAATAAACAAGGACGCCCGATTTTAATTGGAACGATGTCTATTTTACAATCAGAAACCGTTGCTCGTTACTTAGATGAAGCAAATATTACATATCAATTATTAAATGCAAAAAGCGCGGAGCAAGAAGCTGATTTAATCGCAACTGCTGGACAAAAAGGACAAATTACAATTGCGACGAATATGGCCGGACGAGGTACTGATATTTTACTAGGTGAGGGTGTTCACGAACTTGGTGGATTACATGTAATTGGGACAGAACGCCATGAATCACGACGCGTTGACAATCAGCTAAAAGGTCGTGCTGGTCGCCAAGGTGACCCAGGTAGCTCTCAATTCTTCCTTTCTTTAGAAGATGAAATGCTAAAACGTTTCGCACAAGAAGAAGTCGAGAAATTAACGAAATCACTGAAAACAGATGAAACAGGACTTATTCTAACTTCTAAAGTCCATGATTTTGTAAACCGTACACAATTAATTTGTGAAGGTAGCCATTTTTCCATGCGTGAGTACAATTTAAAGTTAGACGATGTAATAAATGACCAACGTAACGTTATTTATAAATTACGTAATAACTTATTACAAGAAGATACAAATATGATTGAAATTATTATTCCAATGATTGATCATGCTGTAGAAGCCATTTCTAAGCAATATCTTGTAGAAGGTATGCTTCCGGAAGAATGGGATTTTGCTAGTTTAACAGCAAGTCTAAACGAAATTTTATCAGTAGAAAACATGCCATCACTATCAGCGAATAATGTACATTCACCGGAAGATTTACAATCCGTTTTGAAAGAAACATTATCTCTTTATAAAGAGCGCGTAAATGAGCTAGATAGCAATACTGATTTACAACAGTCGCTACGATATGTTGCCCTTCATTTCCTAGATCAGAACTGGGTCAATCACTTAGATGCAATGACCCACTTAAAAGAAGGCATCGGGCTAAGACAATATCAACAAGAAGACCCTACTCGTCTTTATCAAAAAGAAGCTTTAGATATCTTTTTATACACATATGGTAATTTCGAAAAAGAAATGTGCCGCTATGTTGCAAGACATTTAGGTGTTCCTGAAAACGTACAATAACGAGGTGAAAGATTATGTTATCATTCCTAAAAAAAGCTAAGAAAAACGGAAAAGATACGACTGTCTCTAGTAATCAATTATTCGGACAAGAAGAAACAAGTACTGAAAATAAAACTGTAAAACCAACACTTTACTTCCACCCTAGCTGGGGTGCAGTAGCACAAGAACAAAAATACATTTATCAATTTTTACATAAAGAACTACCACGTTTAGAAGAATATCAAATTTCTTTATCTGGAATTGAGATTGAAAAACGTGATAACGGTTATGACGTAGCTGTATTTATTCGCAGCACTGTTCCGAAACCAATTTCTTTCGAAGAAGTTACATTAATTCTTCTAAATAAAGAGAAGAAACTATGCGCAAGAAAAACATTTAACCTTTCTGCATTAGGAGATATTCCTTCAAATGTAAATATGCCATTTATTTTTACATTTGAACAAGAAACAATTACGGATGCTGCATTATCGCAAACGGATTGGGAATTAGCATTTGAACTTGAAAGCAAGCATACACTAGATTTAGATCCATCTTGGGAAGCTCAATTACCTGAAGCAAGTAAAGAAGCTTTACGTAATTTCGTAGACAATTTAACACCTCCAAATGATGGTGAAATTAACTTCCTAGGTCTACAAGCTGCACGAAAAGAAAATGGTGATTTACATACAACGCTTCTTATTCGTAACGGTTGTAAAGACAACATTCAACTAGAGCAACTTCCTCTTCACATTGAAGATGCCACGGGTGCGGTTGTTGTTAAAGGCGCTTTCACATTACCGAACCTTGAAATTAAAGCGAACACTACAAAACCTTGGTCATTTGTCTTCCCTGCTTCATCTATATTAAAAGAAGATATGGACCTATCTTCTTGGAAAGCACTTGTACCACAAGACTAATAATAAAGAGAGGCTCGCCTCTCTTACTTTTTTTCATACAAAAAGCCTGTTCAAAAAGATGGTCATCACACCTCTTTGGACAGGCTTTTTCTTTATGTAAAATTTATTTCGTTACTAATAAACGTTCAATATGATATTCAGCTTCTAATTTGCACATTTCATCTACATGCTTCACTTTATTTCTCTTTAATTGCTCCACTTGCTCTTCGCTCGGTTTTTCATTAATAAGCTCGTTAATTTTTTCATTTACTTTCATTGCTAACGCTTGATGGAAATCTGGATGTCCTTTCAACTTATCATCTACTTTATTGATCCAAGTTGATTTTGTGTATAAATACTGTTTCCACTGTTCAACAAATTGTTGCATATCAAACTTTTCTTCGTTCCATTCAATTTCTTTCATATACTTCTCAAAAGAAACAACAATTGAGCGTGTAATCCCAATTTTCACTCCGTGTGGTAACTGTTTGTACATCAATTATTCCCTCCAGCTTAAAGCTCTTCCTTCTGAAAAAAAAGGAATCTCAAAATTCATATACATTACTATAATATCACATACCTAATCTAGAATGTTACTATACTGCTAAGATTAATAAATGTCAATAATACCAAAGTATCACTATATAGTGATATTAAATATATAAGAAAACACCCTCATAAGAGGGCATCTCCTTATATAGCTTCAGCTTTTACAAACTGTAATTTATCTTTCTGCTCATTACTCGCCATCGTTACTAACGTCTTTTTAATATGAACAGGCACTTGCTCTAGCGTCACACTCAATCCTGATTTATCCGACTGCTCAATGAAATTCAATAACGCCATAGCTCCTGATACATCCATATAGCGTGCATCTTTCATGCGCAAAACAACCGGAGATTTTACGTCTTGTAAAGCATAAAAAACACGATCCACTGTTAAAAACGAAAGTGGGCCTTTAATTTTATATGTCGCTTCTTTTTCTTTTACAATAGAAGCTTTACGTTCTTTACATTTCACCATGTATATAAGGAACGAAAGAAGAATTCCGAACGCAACAGCGATCATTAAATCAAACTTCACTGTGACAATCATCGTGACGAGCATAACAATGACATCACCTTTTGGCGCTACATGCATTTTCTTCATGCTTTCCCAATCAAACATGCCAATACCGGTTAAAATTAAAATACCTGATAATACAGCAAGCGGAATGTATTGCACGACTGATCCAAGTCCCATAATGAAAATAAATAATATAACACTATGCATACATGCTGAAAGCGCCGTTTTACCGCCACTTCTTATATTCACGATAGACCGTACAGTCGCACCTGCCCCTGCTAATCCGCCAAACAATCCGCTCACCATATTACCGATACCTTGTCCAACCAGTTCTTTATTACTTTTATGACGCGTACCCGTCACATTATCCATTACGACCGATGTTAACAACGAGTCAATCGATCCTAATAAAGCAATACTAAGTGCTGGTAAAACAAGTTCTGCTATACCTGTTCCACCTAAAGATGGAATATGAAGCGTCGGCATCGCTTCTGGAATCGTCCCAATCTTTTCAATTACTTTATTTAATGTCAGATTTCCGATAACCGGTAACTTCACTGTAAGCCCTTCTAACGCAGAAGAAAATAAAGGAAGCAAAGCAGTCACACCGACTAATGCAACTAAACTAGATGGAATTGCTTTAATCCATTTTCCAGAAACAATCATGACAATAATCGTTAATACGACGAGTAGAAAACTATTTTGCACATGCTTCATTTCACCTAAAATAATGATTAATGCAATACCGTTCATAAATCCTGAAACGACAGGATACGGAATGTAACGAACGTACGAGCCAAGCTTACATACACCGAATAAAATTTGAAACAGTCCCGCCATCATAAATGCTATAAAACTCGCCTCTAATCCGTGCGTCGCAATAACCCCTGTTGCGATAACCGTAATTGGCCCAGTTGGCCCTGTAACCTGCCCAGGTGTACCACCAAATAACGCCGCAAATAAACCTGCAAAAATTGCACCATACAATCCGACTAGTGCTCCCTCAGATGTTCCCGTTGCAGCAATACCAAATGCAATGGCAAGTGGCAACGCAACAATTGCAACAGTAAAACCAGCTAAACATTCCTTTGCTATTTTTTGAAACATATAAATAACCACCTTCACATTAAGTCCACGTTCCATTGTACACCTAAAAAGATACATTCGTTAGTCCACTTTTTACAGTATCGTGACGTAAACGCATTCAATTACAAGTACCTATCGCATCTTTGGAAACCATTATAACTATGCTATAATGGATAAATTAAATCTTTTATTATATATTTGGAGGCACTATGCTAACTTTTGAAGAAAAATTATCGATCATTGAATCTTTCCCAGAATTAGAAAGAAAAAACGTATCATTAAAACGCGTGAACTTTCACTTTGAAGAAAGTCGTTTAGATAAAAAGAACGTTGTTTACCACTTACATCCAAATGGAAACGGCTTTGTCTATGCAAGTGGTATTAAAGGTTACAAAACGGATGATAAAGGTATGGTTAACATCCGCGAATTTTCAGCAGATGAATTACGCTCAGTAATCGAGCAATCAATTGAATTACTTTCACAAGAAGAAGTAGTAATCCCTGCAGAACCTGCGAAAGAAGAAGAATGGCATAACGAAGACGGTCATATCCTTACCCTTATCTCAGAGGACGATATGTGGAACGTGTACGCTGGTGTAAACTTAGACGGTACATTTAACTCTTATCCAGAAGCTGCGGAATACCTTGATGAAGAAGGGTTTTCACGTAAATAAAAATAGAAAGTGGGCATCCCCCACTTTCTATTTTTTTGCCCCTTTTAAAGACTCTCTAAGCACAAACTTCTGTAATTTCCCACTCGCATTACGAGGCAATTCATCCACAAATAAATAGTGACGTGGACGTTTATAATCTGCTAATTCGTCACTTTCTTTACAATACGTTTCTAAATCTGCCTCTGAAATATTTTTATCTTTCTTTACAACGACTGCCACAACACGCTCTCCCCATAATTCATCTGGCTCACCAAGCACAGCAACATCTAATATACCAGGATGACTATGAAGGAAATCTTCAATTTCACGTGGATAAATATTAACGCCGCCACTAATCACCATATCATCCACGCGATCTGCGACGAATAAATAACCGTCTTTATCAAAGTAGCCTAAATCACCTGAATGATACCATCCTTTATACATCGATTTTACATTTGCTTCTTCTCGGTTATGATAACCAGCCATCATAGTTGGGCCGCGCAAAATAATCTCTCCTACTTCATAAGGAGGCAATACATCATCCGGTTCTGCCGGTGCATCTTCGCTTGGTTTTACAATTCGAATTTCATGACTAAAGCATGGTGTTCCCGCTGAACCAGCTTTCGTAATTTGATCTTCTTCTACGAGAAACGCAACAACTGGTCCCATTTCTGTCATTCCGTATATTTGAACAAGATCAATATAAAGACGTTCTTTACATTCCTTTACTAAGGCTGGCGCCATCGCAGCTCCGCCGTATATACCGATCTTCATTGACGTTAAATCATACTGCGTTAAATCTTTTTGCAACAGCATATTCCACATCGTCGGTGCTGCAAAGAACGTCGTAATCTTCTCTTCTTGAATTGTATGTAATACTGTTTCCGTATCAAAATGATGTAAAATAACATTCTTTCCGCCAACTTGAATGCGCGGGATAATTCCAGCATTCAGCTCACCGCAGTGATATAAAGGTGCAACGACAAGTCCGACACTATCTCGATTATATTTTAGGAAATACGTACAAATCATACTATGCTCAGCCATTTCACGATGGCGATGTAATACACCTTTCGGATGACCAGTCGTACCGCTCGTATACAGCATCGAACAATAATCCATTTCATTAATTTCGATATCTATTTTCTTAGAAGATGCTGCATTCACTTTTTCATGGTAAGAACTTGCATAAGAAGGTGTATCATCTTCTACATACCAAAAAGACGCATTTGGGAAATCTCGTTCAATGATAGCGACAGTTGATTCAACTGCTTTTTCAAAAACAACGACTTTCGAGGATGCATCCTGAAGAATATAAGATACTTCTTTTGCTTTTAAGCGGAAATTAATTGGGTTAAAGATTGCTCCAATTTTCGCACAGGCTAAGTAAACGTTTACAAATTCACGACAGTTATATAAGTAAACAGATACAGTATCGCCCTTTCTTACTCCTTCTTCTAATAGAGCGTGCGCCGTTTTATTTATTTGCTCATCCCACTGTTTATACGTCCAGCGAATATTTTTTTCTGGTTCCACTAACGCCTCTTTATTCGGATACTTACCAACAGATAAATCAAAAATTCTCCCTACCGTCATGTACATGCTAACAATTTCCCCCTTTTCTCTTTCATAAATCTATCATTTCGTCCATAAGTAGACATTGTCCTTTAATGATTTGACTAATTTTTCTGATTATTATCGACATAGTTTTACAAACAGTTCCGCTTTTGGCGGTAAGTGAAATTATATCGGTGATTTTCCGGATATATCGGCGCAACTTGAATTATATCAGCGATTTTCAAAATATATCAGCGCAACTTGAATTATATCAGCGATTTTTCGAATATATCGACTTACCGACAAAAACTGACAAGATAAAAAAGAAGCTGCCCCGACTCGGAACAACCCCCTTCTTCTTATGCAAATAGCTCTTCTAAAATTTTCAGTTTGTCCTCTGTATATTTTACGAAGCCATCGTTATACGATTTTGGATCTTTCGGGTTGGCAAAGTGCGTAATTGCACCTGTCTTCGGATGAACAAATTTACTTGATGCACCGCAACCAAGTCCGATAATCGATTGTACTTCTTCCATAATGACAATGTTGTAAATACTTTCTTGCGTCGGCATTGCGTAACCAACGTTCTCTAAGTTACCTAAAATATTCTTTTGACGGTATAGGTAATATGGTACGTAATTATGCTTTTGCGTCCACTCTTCTGCTTCGTGCATCATCGCTGTAATTTCTTCGCGACCTGCTACTTTATATTTACGTTTGTTTTGCGTCATTTCAGAAGCGCGTTTAAATGATAACGTATGAACTGTTAACGATTCTGGCATTAACTTTTCTGTTTCATCTAATGTGTGCTTGAAGATATCTAACCCTTCACCAGGAAGACCAATAATTAAGTCCATATTAATATTGTTCATTCCCATTTCACGAGCTAAGTGGTACTTCTCAATTGTTTCTTCTACAGTATGGTGACGCCCAATTGCTTTTAATGTTTCTTGATGGTATGACTGCGGATTAATACTAATACGGTCAATATTCCATTTATTTAACACTTCTAGCTTCGCTGGCGTAATTGTATCTGGACGACCTGCCTCAACTGTTACTTCACGCACATTTTTCACATCTGGGAACGCTTCATACATTTCTTCATACAGCATATCCATCTCTTCTGCTGTAATACTTGTCGGTGTACCGCCGCCGTAATAAATCGTCGTAACTGTTACACCTTTTTCTTTTAAAAACTTACCAATTTCACGAACTTCATAATGTAAACCACCTAAGAATGAATCAACAGAGCCTTGGCGTCCGTTAATTGCATACGCTGGGAATGTACAATATGCACATTTTGTTGGGCAGAATGGAATACCGATATAAATACTTACTTCCTCTTTCAAACGGTATAAATCTGGAACTACCGCTAATTGGCAATCAACAATACGCTGAAGAAGTTCAATTTTCTCTTCATGAATTAAATAACTTTCACGAAGTTCTTGGTGCGCCTCTTCTTTTGACATACCATTTTGAAGCATTTTATGAAGAAGTTTTGTCGGACGAACTCCCGTTAAAATACCCCAGCTTTGCTCAATACCAGTTAACTGCTGAAGAACAGAAAGATATACATAAGAAACAACATGCTTCACTTGCTTCATACGCTCTTTTTCATCTGTAAAAGCAGATAAATCTTTTGCGAATGTTTCTTCATACACATTTCCAGTCGCAACATCTGTTAAACGAGCTGATGCTTTCACATTCTCTTCAATGTGTATATCAACGATAAGATTTGCTTCCTCTTGTTCAAATCCAATCGTACTATCTTCAAAAAATAAGCCGCTAATATTTTGCAGCGGACGTAAAAAACGATCATCTTGTAACGTTTTAATTGAAATTAACAACATTATCACCTTTTCATTTGCAAACTCTCTTTAGTTTACTTGAAGGGCGTTGGCAGGTCAATACAGAAGGTTTTACCTTATTTTAATATCCTATTTAAAACAAACTGAATATTGATTTTTCATGAACTTTCCCTAGTTGTATAGACATTAGAATATACTCTTGTTACAATCTAGAACGTATTAGTACTTGCTACTAATTTAAATACATATAAAGGAGGACTCTTAACACGCACGAAAGACTATCACGTGTTAAAACAACTATGAAAAAAAAGTTTTACAACATTTTAGCATTATCTTTGGCATTACAAACATTTGTAGCGCCTACCCATTCATTCGCAGAAAGTATAGAAAAAACTGCGGAATTGTCTATAGATGAGCAAGCTTTAAAAAGCATTGAAGAACATGCAAAACAACATAGACATGACGAAGAAAACGACCTTGAAATCTCGGGTGAATATCTTCTCCACTTATCAACAAAACTTCCACTATACGATTCAAACGACTTAAAAACGAAAACAAATATTGAAATTGCTGAACCAGTAGTAAAGGCAACAAAGAAAAAAAATAATGCCTATTATATACAAACTATATCTGGTGCTGGCTGGGTTAATAAGGAAAATAATAGTTTAGAAGTACAAGAGATTTATAAACTCTCGAATCAAAAATTAATTGTAACAGAAGAAACTTCAGTATATTCATTCCCTTTCCAATCATTTAAAGAAGAAACGAAATTACAGCCACAAACAGTAGCTCCTACTGAACAAGCTGGGAATTGGTTTAAAATTCAAATGAACGGAACTGAGAAATGGATTTATGCTCCTTCAGCTACATTCGAAGGTACGAAAGCAACACTATTCGAAAAAAAAGTTTCTATGGAAAATAGAAGCGCCGCATTTTTCAAAACACCATCTCATTTACCTACAAATAACGTTTATGGTGTTACATTTAAAGAAATGATTGTTCCAAAAGGGAATGAAAATATTCGTCCTGGCTACGCAATGGAACCGAAATACATTACGATTCATGAAACTGCTAATACAAGTAAAGGTGCGAACGCCTTAAATCATGCGAAGTACTTAGATAATCAAGCCCGCGGAAATACTGATCGTTCAGCATCTTGGCATTTTACAGTAGATGACAAAGAAATTTATCAACATCTTCCACTAAATGAAGTTGGATGGCATGCTGGAAATAAAACTGGAAACTATGAATCTATCGGAATTGAAATCGCTGTAAATAGTGATGGAAATTATACGAAAGCGGTAGAAAACGCAAAAAAGTTAGCTGCTTATTTAATGAATGAATTAAACATATCTCTAGATCACGTGCAAAAGCATCAATTTTGGAGCGGAAAAAACTGCCCTGCATTTATGATTCAACGCGGACAATGGGATGCTTTCTTAAAAGGTACGAACGCTTACTATAATGAACATCATAAAGATGTTATTCCGCCGCCAGAAGTCCCTCATGAAAAAGACGACATTACAGGTGGATGGTATGAACAAGACATTCGTCAATTGGCTGCTAGAAAAATCATGTTCGGTGACGGCAATGGTTCTTACTGGCCAAACCGTCTTGTCACACGAGCTGAGTTTGCAAATTTAATGTCGAGAGCTTTAAAACTACCTGCTGGAAACGCTAAATTTACAGACTTAAACGAAGCACATCCATCTTTAGTAGATGGAATTAACCGCGCCGCTAGCGCAGGTATCATTAATGGCCGTGGGAATAATAAATTTGATCCCAATGCTACAATAACACGTGATGAAGCTGTTATTATGATTGACCGTGCACTAGAATATAAATGGATTTATAGAAAAGAAGTGAAATTACCATTCACTGACCAACACTTAGCTTACAACAAAAAAGCATTGCAAAACGTTTACGCATACGGAATTGTAAAAGGGAACGAACGTAATGAATTCGTACCAAAAGGCACAGCAACACGTGCTGAAGCTGCTGCATTTTTAAATCGAATGCTTAAAGTTATTGAAGCTTAAACAAAAAAACGTAGCTAAAAAGCTACGTTTTTTCCTTTATCGTTTCGGTGTATTTTTATGATTCTTCAAAAACGGAAGCGGGAATTGCTTGCGGAAATGTTCTTTAATCATATACTCTACGCCGTTCTCACTATTTGAACGTGTAATCCAGTCGGCCGCTTGTTTTACCTCTACAGGTGCGTTCCCCATCGCTACCCCGAGACCTACATTTTCAATGACCTCTAAATCTTCCATGCTATCACCAATCGCAACCATTTCATTTAGCGAAATATTCAAATGCTCTCCAAGTAATTGTAATCCGCGTAATTTTGATACATTTTGTGGCAAAATTTCTATTCGTTTTGAATCACACTCAACATACTCTATATCTTGAAATGCTTTTTTTAATGTATTTAGCCCTCTTTCTTTTTCACCTTTCGTTTGGAAAAGAACATCAATTTTTGGCGCTGCTACTGGATGATCACGAAGCGCATCACCTAACGAATCTACAAATTGAACTGGATAAAATAACGGATCTGCACTCGATAACACAGTACGCGCAATTAAGTTTGGTGTATTTCTCTCGCGATTTCCGATTGAAAACCGTTCATGAGAAATGCGGACGTTACAGTCAAAATGCTCTAACACTTGCACAATGTTAAATGTCTTCTCTTCCGATAATCTTCTTTGAACGTACGGCTTATCTAACGTTGCTGAAATGAAAGCACCACCGTGTGTCACTAATATAGAATCTAATTTTAACGCCTTTGCTACTTTATGAGCAGACTGAAAATTACGGCTCGTAAATAATGTAACGTATACGTCTTTTCTTTTTACAAATTCAATTGTTTCTCTTAGTCCTTTTGCAATTTTTCCGTTGTTGTATAGTAGTGTCCCATCTATGTTAAGAGCTAGTAAGCGATAAATCATGTCGCACTCCCCCTCTTCGCTGTTGTACTCTATCCATAATTTATGAAATAAATGTAGCAAATAGAACGAGTTAGAATTTCTACTGAAAATTTGGTTTACTATATACATATACACTTAGTAAAGGAGATAGTACAATGCAGGCACCTCCTTCCTTTTATGAAGGCGATACGTTAGAAGTCGCAAAAAAATTACTCGGACAGAAACTTGTTCATATTGTAGATGGAATAAAGCGAAGTGGAATCATTGTTGAAGTAGAAGCATACAAAGGTCCCGATGATAAGGCCGCACATAGTTACGGCGGCAGACGGACTGATCGTACAGAAGTCATGTTTGGTGCGCCAGGACATGCTTACGTATATTTAATTTACGGTATGTACCATTGTTTTAACGTCATTACAGCACCAGTGGGCACCCCGCAAGGTGTTCTCATTCGAGCCCTTGAGCCGGTAGATGGAATAGAAGAAATAAAACTAGCGCGCTACAACAAAACAGACATTACAAAAGCGCAGTATAAAAACTTAACGAACGGACCTGGAAAATTATGTCGTGCCCTTGAAATCACTTTAGAAGAACGAGGCGTATCATTACAAAGTGCCACATTGCATATTGAACTCGTTCCAAAAGAAGAACACATATCATCACAATATAAAATAACAGCAGGACCTCGTATTAACATCGACTATGCAGAAGAAGCTGTACATTATCCGTGGCGTTTTTATTATGAGGGGCATCCGTTTGTTTCAAAGAAATAAACATATGTAAAGGGAGAGACTATGAGGGTTAAAGCTGAACTAAAAATAGAATCAGAAAAAGTATATAAAACGAAGAAAAATCCAAATGGAATGTTTGTAGCAAGAATACTACAAATTCCAAAAGAAGAAGATAAACTAGACTTTGTCCTTATTTTACAAAATATAAAAACGAAAAATATTACTTATAACAAAGTTTTAGTAACAACAGATAACGACTATTATTCTTTCCGACTCGCTCGTGGGAATATTAAATGGTCATCCTTATATACTGTTACAGTATGGGATGGGCTTGGGCATCAATTAGTAGAAGTATCAGCCTTAACTGGTAAAGAGAACTATTCTATTTCTGATGAGCATTGTTCCGCATATCGGGAGTAACCCAAAATAAAAGAGAAGCCGAATCGGCTTCTCTTTTTACTCCGCACCTTCCGCAGTCGCAATATTGTCCTCTAAGTTTTCTCTAGATAATTCAGCCGCCATAAAGTCAGCTGTTTCTGGAAGTGCTAAATGCATATGAGCTTTTTGGCAAATTTGGATTGTACAGTTTTCAAGAACATAGTCGAAAACATGTCCGCCCCCGCTTCTTTCATCATCAATATAATGTAAGTGGAAACCAGCTACTCCAATACCTTGCGCATAATCTGGCGTCCAAAATCCAGCTAGCGTACCTTCTGTATTTTCAAATGAGAAGATTGGTTGTGATTTCGTCACTTCAACGAGTGGTGTATACGGTTTTTCTTGTCTTGGAACAGTTCTCGTTCTTACTTCGCGGAACGTACCATCCATTCGAATCGCATAAAATAGGTTTTTACTCGGCATTAATTCATGTAATAAAGCTTGCACTTCTTCACGATTCATCGGATGCTCCACTGTATAACTCATTTCTTTTTCAAAAAACGTTACAGTCGCAAATGGTGTTGTTTCCTCCGGCTCTACTTTTTCTGCTGAACCATCTGAACGTAAATGATAAAATTCGTTATCAAACGCGATCATTTCACCATCTAATTGATCAAATGTGCCGATGCCGAAATCACCACGTTCTTTTAGTTCCTCAAAGCTAATCACACCATCATATATACCATCTAATAGCGCAAGCATTGTAGATGTTTGATATACTTCATTACTCGTTTTCGTTTTTTTTGCATCAATATCAATTAATTGCGCAACAGTCATCTCAAATCTGCCTCCATTAGTTTAATTGGTTTGGTAATAATTTTTCACTTAATTTAATGTTATCACGGTAATCGATTGGAATATCAATAATGACAGGGCCGTCTGCTGCTAGTGCGGATTTTAATACACCTTCTAATTCATCAGGCGTGTTAACACGAAGACCTAACGCCCCGAAGCTTTCCGCATATTTCACAAGATCAACATCACCAAACTCTGTAGCTGATGTTCTGCCGTATTTCATCATTTGTTGGAATGCTACCATATCATATGTGCCGTCTCTCCAAACAAGATGGACGATTGGAGAATTTAAGCGTACCGCCGTTTCTAACTCCATCGCTGAGAATAAGAAACCACCGTCACCTGATACAGAAACTACTTTCTTACCTGGTTCTACTAAAGTAGCAGCGATTGCCCAAGGAAGTGCAACACCTAACGTTTGCATACCGTTACTAAATAATAATCTACGTGGTTCATAAGAACGGAAACATCTCGCCATCCAAATAGAATGGGAACCGATGTCACATGTAACTGTTGTATCGTCACTAATTAAAGAACGAAGTGTACGAATCACTTGAAGCGGATGTGTAACACCTTCTGAAGCACGATTTGGAACTTCTGCTTGTTCTGATAATTTCGCGCGTAATCGTTCTAACACTGCTTCTGATTTCGTACTTAATACAAGTTTCGGTAATTTCTCCGCGATGCTATTTACAGTTAGAGCGATATCACCAATTAATTCACGCTCTGGTTGGTAATCGTGGTCGATATCTGCTTGATGGTCATCAAGATGAATAATTGTTCTGTCCCCAAGTTTATTCCAGAACTTTGGATCATACTCAATTGGGTCATAACCGATAGAAATAACAAGGTCCGCTTCTTCTAGTAAAATATCACCTGGTTGGTTACGGAATAATCCAACGCGGCCGAAGAAATGATCTTCTAATTCACGTGAAATCGCACCAGCTGCTTGATATGTTTCAACGACAGGAAGTTCTGTATCCGCAATTAATTCACGAACAGCTTTCGTCACTTCATTTGTGCTTGCTCTCATACCAAGTAAAATAACCGGCAATTTCGCTGCTTTTATTTTTTCTACTACGTATGTAATATCATGTGTGGGAGCGATTCCAAGTTGTGGCTTAGAAAGCGCACCGATAGACTCTACATTCGTTTCCGCAGTCATAACGTCTTGCGGAAGACTTACTAAAGTAGCGCCTGGATTTGTGGAAGTCGCACTTCGAAATGCATTTGATAATGCTTCTGGCACATTATCAGGATGCTCTACTTCTACGCTATATTTTGTGATTGGTTCGAATAGTGCAGCATTATCCATAGATTGGTGCGTACGTTTTAATCGATCTGTACGCGGAACTGCACCAGCTAAAGCAACAACGGGATCACTCTCCGCATTCGCAGTAACAAGACCTGTCGCTAAATTTGATGTCCCTGGTCCTGAAGTTACAAGACATACGCCCGGTTTTCCTGTTAATCTACCAATCGCAGCTGCCATAAATGCTGCATTTTGTTCATGACGACAAACAATTAACTCTGGTCCTCTTTCCTGCAGTACATCAAATACAGAGTCAATCTTCGCTCCTGGAATACCGAAAACATGTGTAACACCTTGTTTAATTAAACAATCAACAACAAGATCTGCTCCTTTTGTTTTTGTCTTCACGTCGTTTGCTTTTACATCTGTACTCAAACTAATCATTCCTTTATTTCATAATGTGTGTAATAAAGATTTTTAATTTCACCTTGTTAATTAATGTGGTGAAGTATTATTCATCATTATATTACAAATGCATTATTTTTCCAAGAATATGAATATGACATTATTTTGACAAACACTAGGGAATGCGCTTACAACCCTTTGTTTATCCTAAAATAATATTTTTATATCTCCTCGAAAAAAGCTCAAAAAACTTCCATCTCATCACAGTATTAAAAAAATAATAGTACCTTGCAAAGAACACTACTAAATGATATATTTGTAAATATTGGAACACCCATTAATTGGAATACTTTTTGTAATTCGTATCCCCTTTTCAAAAGATAAGATTCTCAGCTTTCATTCATCATTCTATAAAGGAAAGTGATTGTTATGAACAAAAGTGAATTTTTAGACCAACTTAGTTCTTCCCTGCGGAATATGCCTAATGCAGAAAAGAAAGATATTATTTCAGAGTACGAGACTCATTTTATCAGTGGTAAACAAGATGGAATATGTGAAGAAGAAATTTCTAAAAAATTAGGAAACCCTAAAACAATCGCTAAAGAACTTAATGTTTCCTATGCAATAAGCAATGCTGACAATAAACGAAGCTTTAAAAATATGATAATCGCACTATTTTCTGTTATGAGCTTAAGTGTTTTAAACTTTGCCTTTATCTTTGTCGCCTTTTTCGTACTACTCTTTTTATTACCTTTTCTTCTAGCACTGATCATTGCCACTCCAGTATTAATTATTTCACCTATTTTATTAATAGGTTTAGGAATTTTTAAAGGGTTTCATCAAATTAGTTATTCCGATGTTTATAATGTGTTCATCGCTTTTTGCGTCGGTTTACTCATATCCGTCATATCTTACCAAATGGTCAAACATATATACGCACTTTTAGTAAAGTATTTGAAATGGAATATAGCTATTTTACAAAGACACTAATGAATGTAAAAGGAGATTAAAATGAAGAAATATACTTTATATTCACTCATGCTACTTACTCTTTTATTTCTATCAGCTTGTTCAAACAATGCACAACCTAAGGAAGAAAACGATGTACAATCTATTAAAGGTGTTACGGTTAAAATTCCAGAAACGATATTCACTTCCTCAAAAAAGAATGAAACGATTAATGAAGATGAAATGAAACAAAATATAAAAACTTATTTAGATTATAGCGAAGAGTTATACGAAAACATCGTTCCACTTTCATCAGCCATGTCTGACGAGAAGGTTACTGAATCCGACCGAGAGAAATTACAAAAACTAATAGATTTAGCTCAACAAAACGATGCGAACTTCCATCATTTTATTAGTAACAATACGATTCCTCATGATTATAAACAACCTTCGAAGGAAATTCATGATTACATTTCATCGTCTACGGCACTTTCAGTAGAACTAGAGCAAGAATTAGACAAACTCGCTGAAGATGGTAACTTGTTCAAGACTGATTTTTCTTTTACAAAACGCTTTGAGAAAGTGAATGGTAGGAAGCAAAAAGAGATTGAAAAGTTTTTGAAGGAGAAGAATATTGAAACGGAGTATTTCAAAAAATAACAAACAAAAAAGACGCCCCTATACTAGGGCGTCTTCTCTCATTACGCTTGTTGTTGCGCGCTATATAATTCTTCAAGTGGCTTCATGATAATTTTGTTAACGTCGCCGATTACAACGTTTAGGCGTTGCTCAGTTTCCATTAACTTTGTAATTTTAGCATCTTGTTGAATGCGAACTACAACTTCTTGTGCTTGTTGGTTGTCTTCTTCAGTGATTTCTTGGCCTTGCATCATTTTTTGTTGTAGGCTAAGTTGCATTGTGCGGAACTCATCAAATAAGTTCTTTGAAGCTGCATCAGCTTGAACTGCTGCGTAGCTCTCTTTTAACGTTTTGAAGTCATCGTTTTCAGCGATTGCTTTTTGTAATTCATATGCTACATCATGAATGTTTTTTGTCATTTTATTTTCCTCCTTTAGAAGGCTAGCGCTTTTCATACGCACTGCCTTTTACGTGCATTTACATACGCACCTCTTCTTACCATATCAAACTATGCAAGAGATGTGAAGAAATTTCACTTTTATTTGTATGTACGTATTTTATTATTTCAGAAACAACAGTAATAACCCTTGCACGATTCCAATCATACCGCCTAATAAGGCACCTAAATACGTAATCATTTTTAGTTCATTTTTTGTAATGGACAGAACTAACTCTTCTAGTCTCTCCGTTGAAAATGTAGATACTTCTTGTTGGACAATTTCCGCTAAGTGGAGATTATTTAGTATACTTTCTACGTTTTCTGCCCCCCACTCCAAGCCTTTCGTTACTGCGCCTGGAACTACCTTTTCAATAATTGTTTCCCGAACCGGCTCACATACTTGCTGCACAGATTGATTTAAAAATTTACCCACTGTTTCCTCAACTTTAACTGCAGACAATATGGAGCTTGCAATCATTTCTTTTTCTACAAACGTTTCTACTTCTTTTACATCTCTTCCTTTTAACTTCTCCCACTCTTTTTGCAGTACATCAGTTAAAAGCTGCTTTGTGCCATCCTGCCCTAAAAACTTAATAACTTCTGGCTGCACACGATCCACTACACTTACATTCCCTAAAAACATTCCGACTAAGTTAAGCAATGCTCCTCTAGAAGCAAAGAAATCATCAATCATTTTTGAAAGACGAGATTTCCCTTCTTCACTTTCAAAAAAATGAATTGCTCGCTTTAAAATAAACGCCGAGACATTTGGAATTGCATTCTCTATTTTTTCATGAACAGAATGAGGTAAAGCTTGTTCCCATGTATATGTATAGTACTCTTCTAAAAATGCCTGAATCTTTTCTGTAATCACCTGTTCGATTTTCTCAGTTGCTTCTTTTTCTACATGCGCTACGTCCCATTTTTCTAACATGTGTCGCAGTGACTGTTCATTCGCCATTACTTTATCTACTTCTACTTGTGCCCAGTGGATTAAACCTTTTTGAAACTCTTCATTTGTTAACTTCTTGCCGATTCCTTCTGGCGTTAACAAATGTTCTACAACCATTTTCCCTAATTGAACAGCAAGCTCATCGCGGCGCTTCGGAATTAATCCTGGTGTAAATGGCACTTGAAACTTCCCAATATATATAGGGCGATGAGGACGAAATAACATTTTTATTGCTAAATGATTTGTAAATCCTCCAATAATTGCTCCGAGCCCTGTCGTCGTTAACATACTTAACCATATATTCATTACAATCAACCTTTCGCTTCTCCAAAACTATAGCATATCATCATACGGACAAAAGTATAATGGTATAAAAACGTATTTGCAATATATAGCTTCGCCTATTGTGCCAACATTTTGTTAGTAAAGGAGTGATTTCGTTGGTTCTCGGTATTTTAACTTCTCACCCTCATTATGAGCAAACGTATTACACCGAAATCGCTAAACGCGCTCGGCTTTATCATAATGTCGTTGCCCAGTTTACGCCGTTTGGTATTGATCCTAAAACAGCTCTTATTTCTGGTCTGATTTATGATACAGATACAGGAAAATGGAAAGAGCAAACATTCCCTATTCCTTCTTATATATACGATCGTTCTTCTTTTAACGAGGAAACAGACGTCGAAAAAGCAAAGTCAATTATTTGCTCATTACACAATCGTCCTTCCACTACCTTTTTAAATAACACACTCATTGACTTAAGCAAACTACATGATGTATTTCTCACGAATAAAAAATTATCTCCTTATATACCGAAATTTGAAATAGCAACGATACAAAATATTTTCAAACTGTTATTAAAAACAAAAGATATTATTATACGTCCTACTAACGCACATTCCAGTGAAAGTTTGTACCGGGTCGTTTATAAAAATAAAACGTTTCATGTTGATACAATAAATGATGCCTATCATATTTCTACTCCAATTAAACGGACAGATGAATTTATATTTTGGTACAAATCTAATATACGATCAGCACGTTACATGACGCATACGATGCTGCAACCTCCAAATCAATTAACATACCCACTCCATATTCGAACCATTTTACAAAAAAATAAAGAACAGAAATGGGACGTTATCGGTCAGTTTATACAAAAAAGTTCATTTCCGAATCAACTTTTACTATCGGCACCGGAAGATTCCTCGCTACATGCATTTTCAAAAATTAAATACGTACTTTCTAGTACTGGTGTACAATTATTACAAGACGCTTTACAAGACATTATAACTGAAGTGTTTCAAACGCTAGATGCATCTTATTCTTCATTATTCGAGCTAGAGCTTTCCACTATTATGGATCAAAAAGGGGCAATTTGGCTTATGTATGTCAACACGATTCCCCCTTACGAACATTACATTCGTCATAGTGATTCATTAGCCGAAAAAATATATCACGGACCATTAAAATTCAGTCGCTTTACACCATAATGAAAGGGGGGAAATCTATTTTGAAAGAACATATATATACATTAAACATTTCAGATGAACATCCAAATAGTATTACTTTACCTTATATTTTTTCTATTACACCACCAATTACATCCCTTTCCTTTGGTCTACGCCATGTTGCAAGTGAAGAGGTAAAAATTCATTATTCCTTTACTCGCGAAATCATAATTGGAAAACAAATTGCTGAAAAACTTTTACTGCCTCATTCCACTACTATCCATGCATTCACACAAAATGAAACGATTATTTTCGGACCATTAATCGGGATTTTCACAACTGGTTTTAACGATGACACTTCTAATCCTTTAGGGAAACGCTCCACTTCTCTTGGCGAATTACTAACGCCACCATTCACCTTACGACCATTTGTATTCGTTTTTGGTGTGCAACATATAGACTGGGAGGATGAAACAATTGAAGGGTATTTCTTTCAAGAGGAAAAGTGGATAAAGAAAAAGGTTCCTTTACCGAATGTCATTTACGATCGATTACCAAATCGGAAAGCCGAAAATTATAAACCGATTGTAAGAGCAAAAAGAAAGCTAGAGCATGACTATGCTATTCCATGGTTTAACCCAGGGTTTTTTAATAAATGGGAAGTACATCAACTTCTTATGAAAGATGAATCCATTATGCCGTTATTACCAAGCACAGAAACATTTCAGCACTTCGAACAAGTGGAACGATTTCTCGGAACGTATAAATCAATTTACATGAAACCGATTCATGGTAGCTTCGGTAGAAATATTCATCAACTATTTTATTCTCAAACAGAGAATTGCTACTACTGTCGTTATCGCGAAAATGAAGAAAATAAACTAAGAAAGTACCAATCATTAGAAACGCTTCTGAACCATGTGTTAAAAGGACATGATTTAAAAAAATTTATCGTCCAACAAGGTATTTCCTTACTTCGCTTCGATGGGCAACCTGTTGATTTTCGCATTCATACAAATAAAAATCATTTCGGCCAATGGATGGTCAGTGCAATCGTGGCAAAAATTGCTGGCAAAGGTAGCTTAACAACGCATGTAAATAGCGGTGGCGATACAAAATTGCTACAAGAACTTTTTCCTGATTCAACGAAACAAATTCAAATTGAAAATAAATTAAAACATACAGCCTTACAAATTAGTTACGCGCTCGATGAACAAGTAACCGGAAATATTGGAGAAATCGGTTTTGATATCGGTTTAGACACGCAGGAAAACCCATGGCTCTTTGAAGCAAACTCTAAACCAGGGCGAACTGTGTTCCAAGATGCCAAGTTAAAAGAACAAAGTGAACTAACGCGCCAATTATTTTACGAATATGCCATCTACTTAACTGAACATTCTTTGCGCGATACAAAAGAAAAAATGTCTCAAATAAAATCAGAGACTTCCTCAAACAACGAGCATATTCCGTCTCCTATGATTCACTCACAAATACAAAAACAAAAACTTCCACCTCATTCATAAGGTGGAAGTTTTCTATTTACACGAGTTTTACTACAACCTCTGTTTCCACGTTACATACTCCGCAATAAAAAATATGATTGCAATATTCATTTGAATTATTATGTGTCAATCCATCTACTGCACTTAATAATTCTTGGTCCATATACGCACTATAATCGTCTATGTAATCTACAGCCTTCCCATAATCTTGGAGTATACTTTGGCAATTTTGACAAGAATATGTTTGTAATTCTAATGCGTTGCAAAGCGGGCAAATTCCCATCACGATTCCTCCATATAATTGTATCTAGCTACGTATAGGAGCGGCTTGCCCCTTTCTTACTTACATTTGCCTCAAAATAGCAGGATACAAAAAGAAAAATATATTTCATATCGCTCTTAGTTTAGCCTTCTTTCTAAAAAATACAACGATTACTCTTATTTCATAATTTACGAAATCACTAAGAATTTTTTACAAAATTTACAAATTATTATTTCGTATATCTTTCTAGGTAACATCCATACTATGAGTACAAACTTAATTACCGATGGATTAGCGCCAAACGGGGCGATAATCTGGTTCAACTCCAGCTAGTCCAACCAAAAAAATTTTTATAACTCTAAGGAGGATATATTCCTATGGCAAACCAAAATTCTTCAAATCAATTAGTAGTACCAGGAGCAACAGCTGCAATCGACCAAATGAAGTACGAAATCGCTCAAGAATTTGGTGTACAATTAGGAGCAGATTCTACAGCTCGTGCTAACGGTTCTGTTGGTGGCGAAATCACAAAACGTCTAGTTGCAATGGCTGAGCAAAGCCTTGGCGGATTCCACAAATAAATATATATGGCAAAAAGGTCTCAAGGCATATGCCTTGAGACCTTCCTTCATTTATTGCAACATTTGTAAAAACTTCTTCGTACGTTCTTCTTTTGGATTTGTAAATACATCTTCTGGTGTACCTTGTTCGACAACGACACCGCCATCCATGAAAATAACACGGTTCGCAATTTGATGTGCAAAGCGCATTTCGTGCGTTACAATGACCATTGTCATGCCTTCTTTAGCAAGTTCTTTCATGACCTTCAGAACTTCTTGAACTAGCTCAGGATCAAGCGCTGACGTCGGCTCATCAAATAGTAACACTTCTGGTTCCATTGCAAGCGCGCGAGCAATTCCAACGCGCTGTTGTTGTCCGCCTGATAGTTGGAACGGATATAAATCCACTTTATCTGCTAAACCAACTTTTTCAAGGAAATAGTTTGCTTTTTTCTTCGCTTCATCTTTCCCCATCTTTTTCACTGTAACGAGCCCTTCCATTACATTTTGAAGTGCTGTTAAATGCGGGAATAGATTATGGTGCTGGAATACCATGCCTGTTTGCGTACGAAGGTTGACAATATCTTTCTTCGTTACTTTTTGAGAGAAGTTAAGTTCTTTATTACCGATACGAATATTACCAGCGTTTGGCGTTTCTAATACATTGAGACAACGCAGGAATGTCGTTTTACCAGATCCAGACGGCCCGATAATAACAACAACCTCGCCCTTCTCAACTGTTAAATCTATATGCTTTAGTACGGTATTATCTCCGAAACTTTTTTGTAAGTGCTGAATTGAAATCATAAAAACAAAAACTCCTTTTGTAAAAGGATTATTTTAATGTGTAGCGTTCTGAACGCTTTTCTAACATCTGTTGTACGATTGATAATAAGAAACAAATAACCCAATAAATAAGACCTGCTTCAAAATAAACAATTAAAAACTCATAGTTCATTGCCGCAATTTCCTGCGCTTTTCGGAACATTTCTGTTACTAAAATTAACGATGCTAATGAAGTATCTTTCACTAAGCTAATAAATGTATTCGAAAGCGGCGGGATTGATACACGCGTTGCTTGCGGTAAAATAACACGTTTTAACGCTTGTGGATATGTCATCCCAATTGTATAAGCTGCTTCCCACTGCCCTTTCGGAATGGAAAGGATAGAAGCACGAATAATTTCAGATGCATACGCACCGACATTTAATGAAAATCCAATCACTGCTGCTGTATATGGCTCAACTTCAACATTAAGAGTTGGAAGGCCATAGAAAATAATAAATAATTGTACAAGAAGTGGCGTTCCGCGAATGATAGATACATAGATACGAGCAATCCATTGTAAAATACGACTACCTGAAATACGTGCAAGCGCCGTTAACGTCGCAAGTATAATCCCGATAATAAATGTAATAAGCGTTAATGGAATTGTCGTAAAAACAGCTTCCTTCAGCATAGGCATGAAGGAAGACTGCATAATATCTATCCAAGTAGACAATCGATCTGAAGCCAATGCACTACTTAGATACATTTTCACCGAACCATTTTTTCGCTATTTTGTCATACGTACCATCTTTTTTCATATCTTCTAACGCTTTATCTACTTCTTGTACTAGCTTGTCGCTACCTTTACGGAATAAGAATCCACTTTGTGACGCTTCTTTTTCTGTATCTACAATTTTAATTTTTGCATCTTTTTTCGTTTCTAAATAGTTTAACACTGATAATTTATCATTAATTGTGAAATCAACGCGGCCAGTGTTTAATAATTCTGCAGCTTGGCTAAAGCCTTCTACATTCGTAATTTCCGCACCGTTTTTCTTAGCAATATCTGCATAGTTACTTGTTAAAGATTGTGCTGCTTTTAATCCTTTTACATCAGCAAATGTAGCAGGTTTATCTTTATCTTTTGCAATAACTAATACCGCTGAAGATGAAACGTATGGTTTAGAGAAGTCGTATTTCTTTTGACGATCTTCACGAATACCAACTTCGTTTGCAACCATATCAAAACGTTTTGCATCTAAACCAGCAAGTAAGCTATCCCATTGTGTTTCTTTAAATACAGGTTTTACTCCTAAACGTTTTGCAACTTCTTCTGCTAATTCAACGTCAAATCCAGTTAATTTATTGCTTGAATCGTGGAACGTAAATGGTGGGTATGTACCTTCTGTACCAATTACAAGTTCACCGCTTTGTTTAATCTTTTGTAATGCGTCTTGACTAGCTGTATCTTTTTTCTCTTCTTTACCGCAGCCGGCTACAATCCCGATCGCTAATGTAGTTACTGCAAGTACTGAAAATAATTTCTTCATGATGATAATCCTCCAAGTATTCTGATAGGAATTTAAAAACTATATTGATTGTATGCAATCTTGAACAATTTTTCAATGAAAATGTTCTTATTTAGTTTATCCTTTTTCTTCATAATCAAACAAAATTGAAAAATAACCGTACATACAAAAAATAAGTAACATTTTTTAATATAGCATTTATTGTACGAAAGGTAAAATAATACTTCTTATTTAATTGCCGTAATTCACTAAAAAAAGAACTTGTGAAAATCACAAGTTCCTCCCCATACCTATTAAGCACTCTGGTTCCCTTCCATTTGCGTTTTGTACATATCGTAATAACGCCCGCGCTTTTTCATTAGTTCATCGTGAGACCCTTTTTCTAAAATGGTTCCTCTATCAAGCACAATAATTTGATCTGCGCTTTTAATTGTTGAAAGTCGGTGAGCGATAATAAATGTCGTTCTTCCTTTTTTCACAACTTCTAGCGCTTGTTGAATCATCGCCTCTGTTTCTGTATCGATACTCGACGTAGCCTCATCTAATATTAAAATGGCTGGGTCAAAAGCGAGCGCCCTAGCAAACGATATAAGCTGACGTTCTCCGGTTGAAAGTGTACTTCCTTTCTCCGTAATTTCTTCATTTATATTGTTCGCAAATCTTTCAGCACCTACATCACGCAATGCTTTTACGATGCGCTCTTTTGAAATGTTTTCATTTTCTAAACTTACATTAGATGCTACTGTTCCGCTAAATAAAAACGGGTCTTGCAGTACGATTCCCATATGTTCACGAGTTGCTTGTTTCGGCATCTCTTTTACATCATGACCGTCAATCGTAAGCTTTCCTTTTTCAAACTCGTAAAACTGAAAGAGTACGTTCATAATAGAACTTTTCCCTGATCCAGTATGCCCGACAAGTGCCACTGTCTCACCTTGTTTCGCTTCAAATGATATATTTTTTAACACTTCATCTTTTCCATTATAAGAAAATGACACATTATCAAACTTCACATTTCCTTGTAAGCGAGGCATACGCTCTTCTTCTACTGTCTCTCCCTTTTCCTCTAACAGTTCGAAAACGCGCTCGGATGCAACGCGCGATTGTTCTAAGTTAGCAAGCTGATTCACCATATTTGTAATCGGTGAGAACAATCGTGTTAAATAATCAACGAACGCATACAGTATCCCTAGAGAAATGAATCCTGAAGCACTTAATGAAGCACCACCGAAATACCAGATCACACCTGTGAAAGCGATATTTCTTAATACACCTACTAAATTATGAGAAGTTGCTGCATTTAAATTTAAAATTTTATTTTGATACTTAAAATAATCACCATTTAATTCTTCAAACTCTTTTTTCGTTTCACGCTCTTGACGGAACGCTTGAATAATTGGCATCCCTTGAATGGATTCATTCACTGTTCCGTTAATATCAGATAAACGCGAACGCATTTTATGATTGTATACAGACGCATATTTTCTATATAAAATGGCCCAAACAATTAAAATCGGGATAATAAGTAAACATAACGTCGCCAATTTTACATCGAGTAAAAATAGCGCGGCAAATATCCCAATAATATAGATGATACTAGAAACGAATGTCGCAAGTACCGTTACGTATAGATCACGAATGGCTTCCGTATCATTCGTCACGCGCGATACAATTTTCCCCGCCGGTAAATGATCAAAATACCGAATCGGCAACGTTTGGATATGAGAAAAGACATCTTCCCTCATAATTTGAATAATTTTGTTCGCCGCTTTCTGCAAGAAAAATTGCTTTCCGTATGCAAACAATGAAACGACTACTAATAAAGCAAAATAGCCTCCACCAAGTAATAATAGTCGGTTTATTTCTGGTTTATAAAACGCAAACACTTCTTCTTTCGTTAATGCTTTCGCTTTATACACTTGCACTGCCTTACCATTTTGAACGGTAATCATATCCCCTTTTACAGTACGTGATCCTTCAGCATTCACTTTATTCGGCACAAAGTAATATTGAAAACCGACTTGCATCACGCGTACTTCTTTTCCTTTTTTCTCACCTTGTTCAAAGCGATCACTTCTCTTATAAAAGGCGCCATTATACGAAACAGCCTCTTCACTCTTTTCTGTTTCATACCAAGGTTTCTCTATTCCAACGATATGATCATCAATCATCGTTTTCGCGACGAAAGGACCAGCAAGCTCTGCGATGACGAAAATAAATAACATTAGCATCGCTGCAAAAATTGTTCCTTTTACTTTCATTGCGTATTGAAACAATCGTTTTGAAACGCTCATATTTTCACCCCACTATCCGCACTTTCACTTTCACCTTGTTGTCTTTCAAACTGCTCCGCATACCAGCCTCCCTTTTGGATAAGCTGATCATGCGTACCTTCTTCCATTACTTCTCCCTCATCCATAACGAGAATCCAATCCGCATGTTGTACGGCAGATAAACGGTGCGTCGTAATAATCGTCGTCTTTCCGCTTCTCTCTGTTCTTATATTTTCAATAATCGCCGCTTCCGTACGAGCATCAACAGCTGATAAAGAATCGTCCAAAATTAAAATTTCTGGATTTTGAATAACAGCTCGTGCAATTGAAATCCTTTGTTTTTGCCCTCCTGATAAAGAAACACCTTTCTCTCCAACAAGCGTTTCTAACCCTTCTGGCAAAAACTCTAAATCCTTTTTAAACGCCGCAATTTCAATCGCTTTCTCAAGTTCTTCTTCCGTCGCTTCCCTATTTCCGAATAAAATATTTTCCCGCGCTGTTTTTGAGAATAAAATATGTTCCTGCGGTACATAACCAATCCACCCAAGTACATTTTCATTCGTCATTTTATCTAATGTCACATCAGAGACTGCAATATCCCCATCTCCAAGCGGATATTGGCGAAGAAGCTGACGTACAAGCGTCGTTTTTCCGCTTCCGGTTTTTCCAACAACCCCAAGCGTTTCCCCTTGTTTTAATGTAAACGAAACCTTTTTTAAATTTGTTTCAGTTGATGAAGGATATGAAAAGGTAACATCATCAAACTGAATATAATCCGGCTCTTGTACAAGCTTTGGATGTTTCGGATCCTTTATATCTGGTTCATACGCTAACGTTTCATTTACACGATCGAGTGATGCATTTCCTCTTTGCATAACATTAATTAATTCCCCAATTGCAAACATCGGCCAAATCATCATCCCTAAATACACGTTAAAGGAAACAAGTTCACCGAGTGTTACCTTTGATTGAAATACAAGGTACGCGCCATACACTAAACCAATTAAATAACTAAGGCCGACAAGCATTTTCACAGTTGGCTGGAATAATGCATCGATTCTTGCTACCTTCATATTTTTTTCGTAGACGTCATCTCCTAAATGATGAAATCTTTCCTGATCTGCGTTCTCTTGTACATACGCACGAATAACGCGCACGCCAGCGATCGATTCTAGTACTTTATCGTTCATATCACCGAACGCATCTTGCGCAACTGTAAATCTTTCATGCAATTTCTTTCCATATATATTCATCGCATATGCCATAATTGGAAGTGGTATAAGTGCCGCAAATGTAAGCTCCCAACTAATTGTAAATCCCATCATAAAGACAATCGTAAGCATATATAAACTCGAATCCACGAGCGTTAATATACCGAAACCAGCTGTCATAGCGATTGCTTTTAAATCATTCGTTGCTCTCGCCATTAAATCACCAGTACGATTTTTTTGGTAAAAAGTCGGCGTCATCTTAAGTAAATGCCCCATAAATTTAGAGCGCATCGTTTTCTCAAGCACGAATGCACCGCCAAACAATTGATGTTGCCATACGAAAGTGAGGCCATATCCAACTATCGTAACCCCAATTAAAATAAGAATAGACTGTATAATAGCTTCGTTCGATAACGTTCCTGTTTTTATATTATCTATCGTAACCCCTAACACTTTCGGGGGGATAACTTCCACTATATTCACAATTAAAAGAGCTCCAATGGCGATACTATATCTCTTCCAGTGCTCCTTAAAAAACCACTTTAACTTTAGTAATACTGAAAACAATGTAATCTCTCCCTTCTCGTTCTCGTTTATCTCTCATTTCTCTATCCGCTATCCAGACCCATTACATTTACATTCCGTAACCCATACAATCTCATCACATTTTTCCACCTTCCAAAGTTTTATTTAGTAACATGGAAAATAAACAAAAAAAAGCATACCGCCGCTTGACGATATGCACAAAAATGCATAAAAGCGTACGTTACGATATACGCAACGTACGCTTTTTATAAGACAAAAATGCCCTATATATCCGCACGGGTTGCGTAATGATATAAATGTTTTCTGCCATTTAACAGAGCTAAACCCATTACATTTACGATTACAATCATTACGCACACCCCCTTCATTTATTTTCCATTTATAATCTTATAACTTTATTGAGTATTCTGTCAATTATTTTTTTTACAAATTGAATAAAAATATATGATCCATCATTTCGAAATAAGGGAATGTTCTGTAAGAAAGGGCATACAAAATAAAAACTTCATAAGAAATCGTTTTCACAAATATTTCATTTGAAAAATGTTATCAAACCCCATACAATCACCTTATACTCACTCTTACAAGTTGCTATTTTAGGAGGACTAATCATGACAACTAGCAATACGTACAAATTTTATTTAAATGGAGAATGGAGAGAAAGCTCTTCAGGAGAAACAATCGAAATTCCATCTCCATACTTACACGAAGTAATTGGACAAGTACAAGCAATTACTCGCGGAGAAGTAGATGAAGCAATTGCATCTGCAAAGGAAGCTCAAAAATCATGGGCGGAAGCTTCTCTACAAGATCGCGCAAAGTATTTATATAAATGGGCTGATGAGCTCGTAAATATGCAAGATGAAATTGCCGATATCATTATGAAAGAAGTCGGTAAAGGATATAAAGATGCGAAGAAAGAAGTTGTTCGTACAGCTGATTTCATTCGTTATACGATCGAAGAAGCTTTACATATGCACGGAGAAAGCATGATGGGCGATAGCTTCCCGGGCGGTACAAAATCAAAACTTGCGATTATCCAACGCGCACCACTTGGTGTTGTATTAGCAATCGCACCATTTAACTACCCAGTAAACTTATCTGCTGCAAAACTTGCACCAGCATTAATTATGGGTAACGCTGTTATTTTCAAACCAGCAACTCAAGGTGCAATTAGTGGTATTAAAATGGTGGAAGCACTTCATAAAGCTGGCCTTCCAAAAGGTCTTGTAAACGTAGCGACAGGACGTGGTTCTGTAATTGGTGACTACTTAGTAGAACACGAAGGCATCAATATGGTATCGTTCACAGGTGGTACAAACACAGGTAAACATTTAGCGAAAAAAGCTTCAATGATTCCACTTGTATTAGAACTTGGTGGTAAAGACCCTGGTATCGTTCGTGAAGATGCTGACTTACAAGATGCTGCAAACCATATCGTAAGCGGTGCATTCTCTTACTCTGGTCAACGTTGTACAGCTATTAAACGTGTACTTGTACACGAAAACGTAGCAGACGAGCTTGTTGGCTTATTAAAAGAACAAGTAGCTAAACTATCAGTTGGATCTCCAGAACAAGACAGCACAATCGTTCCATTAATCGACGATAAGTCTGCTGACTTCGTTCAAGGTTTAGTTGACGACGCTGTAGAAAAAGGTGCTACAATCATTATCGGTAACAAACGTGAGCGTAACTTAATTTACCCAACATTAATCGACCACGTAACAGAAGAAATGAAAGTTGCTTGGGAAGAGCCATTTGGCCCAATCCTTCCAATCATCCGCGTTTCTTCAGATGAGCAAGCGATTGAAATTGCTAACAAATCAGAGTTCGGTCTGCAAGCAAGTGTCTTCACAAAAGACATTAACAAAGCATTTGCAATTGCTAACAAAATCGAAACTGGTTCTGTTCAAATTAACGGACGCACAGAGCGCGGCCCTGACCACTTCCCATTCATCGGTGTAAAAGGTTCAGGTATGGGCGCACAAGGTATTCGTAAAAGCCTTGAGTCTATGACACGTGAAAAAGTAACTGTATTAAACTTAGTTTAATCTTATATGGAGAAGCTGATCTAGTTTTAGATCAGCTTCTTTTGATATCAAATAATTATTCATTTCTAATGACAAACTCTTCTCTATAATCTGATTATTACTATATCCATTGACGTATAAAAATTCATTTGTTACTCTTAAAGACGTTAATTTAATATTTAAATCCTCATTCGTATCTCGGTGAGGTAGAGGTTGCAGTCATTAAGAGTATCATTTCTGGAGATGTAGTGGCATTGATGAAGGAATGAGAAAGGAATGATTGCCGAAGTAAGTTGTGTCCACCATGCACACTTGCTGGGTCTGCATTTAATAAGTGCAGAACTGTCACAAACGTTTCGTTTGTGGAGAGCTATCGAGAGGTATGTCGTGGGTTTCTTATAAGATAGAAAGCATGTAGCGGCAAATTACGTGCTTTTTTTGTTTTGTTTGGAACTTCTCTTCCTGACTCAGGAAGACATACATATCTCCTCGCTTGACTTGGTTATACTAACTTTGGAGGTATTTTCTATGCAACAAAAAAAATGGGGCTTTTGGGTACTCACAGCTTTCGTTGTCGGTAATATGGTTGGCGCTGGGATTTTCATGGTGCCAAGTACGTTGGCACAAACAGCAAGCCCTCTCGGTGTCACATTAGCTTGGTTAACAACAGGGTTTGGTGTTTTAATGCTAGCTCTTGTTTTCGGTAATTTAGCAATTCGTCGTCCTGATTTAACGACAGGACCACAAAGTCATGCATATGCTTTATTCTCAACACCAAAAAAGAAAAAAATGGCTGGTTTCAGTATGGTATGGGGATATTGGGTTGCAAACTGGGCAAGTAACGTTGCTATCATTACATCATTTGCGGGATATTTATCACTCTTCTTCCCAATTATGAAAGATACACGACTGCTATTTTCAATCGGTTCTTTTAACATAGAAGTCGGAAAACTAATTACATTTACCATTTGTTCCATCTTACTTTGGGGAACTCATGTTATTTTAACAAACGGTGTAAGCGGAGCTGGAAAGCTAAACTTCTTAGCAACAACAACGAAAGTAACTGGATTCCTTTTATTCATCGTCGTTACTTTATTTGCATTCGAAGCTTCTAAGTTTGGACAATGGTACACACCGATGATCGATAAATCAGGTGTATCACACGGCCTTCTTTCGCAAGTAAATTTAGCTGCTCTTACAACGCTTTGGGCATTTATCGGAATTGAATCAGCCGTTCTTTTATCAAACCGTGCTGTTTCTCCAAAAACAGTAAAACGCGCAACAGTTGCGGGATTACTTATTACAGTTGCGATTTACTTAGGAATTACAATTTTAACAATGGGTGTACTTCACGTTGATACATTACAAGCCTCAGAACGTCCGTTAGCAGATGCATTAAATGCTGCAATGGGTCACGGCGGCGGGAAACTGATGGCATTACTTGCTCTTACTTCCCTGTTCGGTTCGATTTTAGGCTGGATTTTATTAAGCTCAGAAGTACCATATCAAGCAGCAAAAGAAGGTTTCTTCCCTTCCTTCTTCGCAAAAACAAACAAAAAAGGAAGTCCAATTTATTCATTACGATTAACAAACATTATGTCACAAGTGTTCTTATTCTCAACATTATCAGGAACAATTGCGGAAGCTTATACATTCGTTATTACCGTATCAACACTCGCCTATCTCATCCCATATCTCGTTTCACCAATCTTCCAGTTAAAACTAGTCGCTACTGGTGAGACGTATAAAAATGAAATGCGGGCAAGAATTACGGACGGTATAGTTGCAGTAATTGCACTTTGCTACGCACTATGGGTTATTAAAACGGGTGCATCCGATATAAAAACGTTCCTTCTCGGAATTGGTTTATTCGTAATCGGCTTTGCTTTCTATCCATTAATGAATCGTGATCAGAAAAAAAATAACGAAAAGAAAGACGGGCAAGTTGCATAACGCAATTTGCTCGTTTTTTCTTTTGCAAAACATATATAATAGAACAAAGAGGTGAAAAACATGTCAATCGAATCACTATGGAGCAGCCGTTTCCAACAATATATGCAAAATATCATTACATACTTTGCACGTATGATTAACGGTTTACTATATAGCTTTATCTTTATTTCATGCGTTGGCGCATACTACTATGCCCAGTTTCTAAAAACATCTCCTTCTAAAGGAATATCTTTACTACTCATCACGATTGTACTTACATTCATTATAACGAGATGCCCTATTCGTACATTTATTCAAAAACCTGACGCTGTCTATTTACTAGCACTAGAAGAGAAATTAACTTCTTATTTCAAAAAATCTCTTCTATATAATTACATCATGCAGCTTTTCCCATTATTATTTACGTTCCTTATTCTCGTTCCACTTGCACTTCAATCATTACAATTAACTGTACCTTTCTTATGTACAATCTTTATCGTTTTAATGGTTACGAAAGCTTGGAACATATACATACATTGGATGTGGCGTGATCGTCACGAAAAAAACATATGGCTGATCATTCGTATCACTTGTAACGCCCTCCTTATTTACATGCTGTTTTATGCAGCAAATGTTCTCATATTGGGCGGATTACTCTTACTACTTGCTTTCCTGCTTCTATACACGAACAAACAGCCTACAAAACGAATACCGTGGGATTACATAATTGAGCAAGAAGAAAAAATGAACGTTCGTTTTTATCAATTTGCTAGCATCTTCACCGATGTTCCGCAACTGAATAAGCAAGTAAATAAAAGAAAATGGCTTACAAATTGGATTGAACCTTTATTACATAAAAAACGAGCAACTTTCTTCTATTTACATACACTCGCGTTTTTACGCGGGAATGATTATTTCGGTATATATATTCGCTTAGGGCTGATTGGTGCCTTCGCCTTATATTTTATCCCAAACATATACGTAAAAGGCGCTATCGCATACATCGTCCTATATATGATTTCTATGCAGCTCCGTTCCCTATGGAAATATTTTTCGGGAAATATTATTGTAGCATTATATCCAATTGATACTGAAAAACGAATGAATCAATTTCTTCGCTTAATCTTTATATTGCTAAGCATTCAGCTCATTATATTTTCAATTGTTATACTCATTGCTACGGGACAATTACTACATGCTTTGATTATTATGGTAATCGGGGTAATCTGGATCAAATTTATTATTGTACCAAAAACGAAGCAACGAATTTCCGCATTTTAACGAAAAGAAATATCTTAAAAGCCAAGGAGCGAATAATTTTTCTCCTTGGCTTTTTTATTTTTCTTCCTCAAACAAGAATCACTGAAACAACCGATATTTTTTGATTTTTACATACAAAAACGATAATACATGTTTACGTCCTAATAAAAAGGGTATCTATTAATTAACAAAGTAAAGGAGGGGCCTATATTGTGAATAAAAAAATGGAGCAATTGGAACACCACGTTACGGATAATCAACGCAAACATGCTTTAACAACAAACCAAGGGGTAAAAATAGCTGAAGATGAATTTTCTTTAAAGATGGGCTTAAGAGGCCCAACCTTAATGGAGGATTTCCACTTTCGCGAGAAAATGACCCATTTTGATCACGAACGAATTCCCGAAAGAATTGTTCATGCACGCGGAGTTGGCGCTCATGGTTATTTTCAGCTTTATGAATCGTTAGAAGCATATACGAAAGCAGATTTTCTTACTAATCCTTCAAAGAAAACACCTGTATTTGTACGTTTCTCAACCGTTCAAGGTTCTAAAGGATCCAACGACACAGTAAGAGATGTACGCGGATTCGCCACAAAATTTTATACAGATGAAGGGAACTACGATTTAGTAGGTAATAATATGCCAGTATTCTTTATCCAAGATGCTATTAAATTTCCTGATTTTGTCCATGCGGTTAAACCAGAACCACATAATGACATTCCTCAGGGGGCTAGCGCTCATGATACCTTTTGGGATTTTGTTGCACATAATCCTGAGTCCACTCATATGGTCATGTGGCAAATGAGCGACCGTGCTATTCCGCGTAGTTTACGAATGATGGAAGGTTTTGGAGTTCACACATTTCGACTCATTAACGCAGAAGGAAAAGCCCATTTCGTAAAGTTTCACTGGAAACCTGCTCTTGGAGTTCATTCATTCGTGTGGGATGAGGCTCAAAAGATTGCTGGGAAAAATCCTGATTTCCATCGTCAAGATTTATATGAAGCAATTGAAAAAGGGGATTATCCGGAATGGGAGCTCGGATTACAGCTAATTCCAGAAGAAGATGAGCATGCATTTGATTTTGATATTTTAGATCCAACGAAATTATGGCCGGAAGAAGAAGTTCCTGTAAAACTAGTTGGTAAAATGACATTGAACAAAAATGTTGATAACTTCTTTGCGGAAACGGAGCAGGTAGCTTTCCACCCTGGTCATGTCGTACCAGGTATTGATTTTTCAAATGACCCTCTTCTGCAAGGAAGATTATTCTCCTATACAGATACACAATTATCTCGTTTAGGAGGCCCTAATTTCCATCAAATCCCTATTAACCAGCCCGTATGTCCTTTTCATAATAATCAACGTGATGGTATGCATCAAATGCAAATTCATCGCGGTCAAACAAGCTATCATCCTAATGGCTTAAATGACAATCAACCAGCAACCGTGCAAGCTGAACAGGGCGGATATGAGCATTATCAAGAAAAGATTGATGGACATAAAATTAGAGGCCGCAGTAAAAGCTTCCTTAACTTTTATTCGCAAGCTAAACTTTTCTACAATAGTATGAGCCCTATTGAAAAGCAGCACATAAAAGATGCATTTTGCTTTGAAGTTGGGAAGTGCAAATCAGACATGGTGAAGGCAAATGTAATTACTCTACTGAATCATGTCGATCGTCAATTAGCAAAAGAAGTTGCTAACATTGTTGGAGCTCCCTTGCCTAAGGAAAATCACGAAGTAAATTCAGATGCCAAATCACCTGCACTAAGTATGTCCAATACTATTTTTAAAACTGATTCTAAAAATGTTGCAATTGTATTAAATGGTGACCCAAGCGTCTCCCTTCTGTCCGAATGGATTCAAGCTTTTGCACAGCATCGCATTAACTATAGCATCATAGATAATAAAATTCATCATTTCAATGATTCCATTAAAGTAACGGATACTTATACAACAGCAGACTCTGTACTTTTTGATGCGGTATTAGTGTTTAGTAGTGAATCTGCCATTCAACCCCCTGTTTTAGAATTTGCAGAAACTACTTTTAAACACTTTAAACCGATAGCCTATGTCCTAAGTAATCCTCATGCTTTGGACAATAGTAAAATTAAATTAGATGGAGCTGGAATTTACAACTTAGCAAACACTTCAATTGAATCATTTATAGAAGGCATTGCCCAAGGACGATTTTGGAATCGATAATATAATATAAGGAGCGGATTAAAATGAGTAAAAAAATTGCTATTTTAATAACGGATTATTTCGAGGACACAGAATACACAGAGCCAGCAGAAGCTTTTAAACAAAAGGGATATGAATTAACAACTATTGAAGCAGAAAAAGGTAAAACGGTACACGGTAAACAAGGAAAAAGCGAAGTCGTAATTGATAAAGGTATCGATGATGTTTCTCCAGAAAACTTTGATGCACTCTTCATACCAGGCGGATTTTCTCCAGATATACTTCGTGCAGATGAGCGTTTCGTTCGCTTTAGTAAAGCATTTATGGATGCGGAAAAACCTGTTTTCGCTATTTGTCACGGACCTCAGCTACTCATCACTGCGCAAACACTTGAAGGACGTGATGTCACTGGATATAAATCTATTGAAGTCGATTTAAAAAACGCCGGTGGAAACTTTCACGATAAAGAAGTAGTCGTATGCCAAAATCAGCTAGTAACAAGTAGACAACCGGAAGACATCCCAGCGTTTATCGAAGAATCGTTACGTATATTGAGATAGTTATTAGAGGTTAATCAAAGTAGCTATTTTGCTACTTTGATTAACCTTTTTATTTGTATGAAAAACAAAAAAGAATCTTATTTTTAATGATCTTGTCATACCCCCTCTTTTCTCTCCCAAAAACTTCTAATCACTTTTCATAGGCAGTTCTCATATAGTGAAAATGACTATACGATTCCTATCCATAAGTTAAATAATGATTTTACAAATATATAAATACAAAAGATGGGAGCCTTATTTATGAATAACAATCCACCTTCAACGCCCCCAAATCCTACAGAAACAAATAATCGTGAAGTGAGCTTACAAACGTTACGCGTCATCGGGCTTATCGTACTGATTAGTGGCTACATATTAGTCGCTCTTTCTGAAGTAGGAACGCTAAAAAATCTTTTGCTACAGCCAAATACTACTCCAAATTTAGCTGAAGTTGATCCGTTTTAAAATTCATATGAAAAGCAATTCTTAGCATCGCTTTTCATATAGTTTTATCCAATCTGAGAAATCTGCCTCTCATACTTCTCTTTCCCTATCGCCTTCATAAATAATAAAATACTGCTCATACCAACGATAAAGTACAGAGCACTCATGCCCCAAGATGCGATAAATGAACCTAGCATAACACCTAATGCCCCGTTCATTTTTGCCACTTGAAAGACCATTCCGTTAATTGCCATATATGAACCTCTCGCCTCATTTGGCACCATATCTGCCATAATAGATTGGCGCACTGGCACATACATCATCTCGCCTACCGTTTGGAAAAGCCCTGCAAATAATAAAATCCATAAGCTATTGCTCGTTCCGAGTATTGTAAATCCAATTGTATAAATGAATAAGCCTACATATAAGATTTTCAAATCGTTGAAGCTTTTTAGCATTTTAATAAGAAGTGCTGAACATAACACAACTAAAATTGTATTCTCTGCTGAAATCCAGCTCATCATTCGAATACCTGTTAACTCAAACGTAACACCATTCCCAAAGAAAAAGTGCACCGTTTCAAATTCCTGCTGCAAACGTACTCCTAAATAATTATTAACCTGAAACTCTAAAGATAATGTACATATACTTGCTGCACAAAAAATTAAAAATGCTCTATCCTTCATTACGACTTTATAACTATCCGCCATATCTTTTAATACATTTTTCTTCTCCACCGTTTTCCGTGCTACATACACTTCTTCCATATATACAGCCATCACATATAAAGTAATAACTGCAATCACTGTTAATCCGATAAACAATTGCAATCTATAGTTCTCAAATAGTAATCCGCCAAATATCGCTCCAATCGCAATGGATAAATTAATTGCCCAATAGTTAATGCTGTACATCACTTTTCGATTTTCCGGTGTACTCACATCAATTAACATCGCCTCTGTCGCAGGATTCATAAGTCCAGATCCTAGGCTATTCACTAGCATAAATACAAATGTGAGCCACGGTGAATCTACGTAATCCGAATTTGCAATCCCCATACAAGCAATGGAAATGACTTGTATACTTTGACCGATAATCATCACCTTTTTACGACCAAGCCGATCTCCAACATATCCACCGTATAAACCAATTACTAATGAAGCCATGACATTAATGAGTAGTAACGCACCAGCGATCGCGCTACCTAATTTTATTGAAAAATAAATCGCCATAAATGGAAAAATCATCGTGGATACAGTACGTGTTAAAAACGAAGTTATAATTCTAATTTTTATATTTCGATGCATACTCCAAAATCCCATTGTTTCCCCCTCCTTATGCTTACTTATTTTACTTTGAAAAAAAGGAAGAAAAAGGTTAGAATATTCTAAAGAGTTTCCCCTTTTATGATAGAAGGAAGTGTATATATGAAAATTATGGACTATTACATTAGACTAAGACTACATGCACAAGATCAACAACATATACGAAATAGCTTACAAGAATTAGCGGATGTTTTATATTGCAGTACGAAAAACGTAAAGATTTTATTAAAGAAAATGAGCGAGGAGCAATTAATTAGGTGGACTCCAGGGCGAGGACGCGGAAATAAAACGGAAATTCTATTTTCACATACTTTCGTAGAAGCTATTGAATCCTATACAGATGAACTGTTAGCACAAGAAAAATTAAAGGACGTTTTTCTTCTTTTAAAAGAACCTCTCCCCCCTGCACTTCAAAAAAAGATAGAAAATAAACTACATCATCATTTTGGATACGAACCTTCAAGTGATATGTACGACATTTTAAAGATTCCTATATCGAGAAAGATATTCCCATTAGATCCGGCTTTTGTGGCTGTAACTACAGAGAGCCATCTTACGAGTCAAATTTTTGATACGTTAGTCGTTTATAACGATGTTACGGAAAAAATGGAGCCACACATTGCGCATACGTGGGAATTAAGTGAAGACGGGCTTACGTGGACTTTTTATTTACGAAAGGATATTCATTTTCATAACGAAACAGTTTTAACTTCTAAAGATGTACAATTTTCATTTGAAAGACTAAAAGAAGTTCACTCTCCTTTCGAATGGTTAACAGAAGAAATTGTTCAAATTGAAACACCATCACCACTGCAAATAAGGTTCCATTTAGCAAAACCCAACCTTTTTTTCTTACACTATGTAAGTTCCATACAACTAGCAATTTTACCGCGTGATGTGAGTATCGAAAATCATCATTATATAGGTACCGGACCTTTCAAACTTACTCATTACTCTGAAGATAATATCGTACTCGAAGCATTCACTCATTATTTTAAAGAGCGCGCATTATTAGACCGTATTGAATTTTGGGGTATTCCGGATCATGTACAAATCGATGCTGATTATGAACTACCAAATGAAGAGGAAAATGAAAGACATAATATACAAATAGAAGAAATAGGTTGTATTTATGCTGGCTTCAACTTTACAAAACCTGGTCCTCATCACGACATGTACTTTCGAAAAGCTTGGAGAGAACTATATGACGTTGAAACGATACTTCGTAGCATAGAAGGAAGACGAACAATTGCTGCATCAAGCTTTTTCCCTGAAAGAAGTCGTCAAGCTTCTAAAAGATCTTACTCTTTAGAAAAAGCGAAAGAGTATTTAAAAAAGAGCACTTATAACGGAGAGACGATACATATTTACTTCTTCGCATTTAAAGATAGTGCAAATGATGCATATTTCCTAAAAGAACGATGTGAAAGTTTAGGTATACAAGTAGAGCTTCACCCATTTCTCGTCTCAGATTATATGGATCGCTCTATTGATCAACATGCCGATATTATTTTCATGGGAGAAGTATTTGCTGCCGATCATGAACTTGCATTCTTAAATGTATTTAAAAATAAAAGCTGCTTCGTAAACCGGTTCATGGACCCGCACTATGAAAAACAAATTAACTGTTTACTTGATACATTTTTATTAGAAGAAAATAAAGAGAAACGCTATGAGCTCATGTATGAGATCGAAGAATTTTTACAAGCAGAACACATCATTTTATTTAACTATCACGTTTTAAAAAGAAAAACATATCCTTCTTCTTTAAAAAACGTGACGATTGATTCATTCGGTTGGGCAAATTTTGCGAAGTTGTGGATACAGCCATCCACGTATTAAATTATTAGGGCTTTTATAAAAGGAGAAAAACATGAAACGCACCTTAGAAAAAAGATTTTCAACGTATTTCATAAAATAAAACTTTATTAGTGAGAATTTTGTTCATCACTACCAATTATTCACCCGCACCATTCAGGCTTTTACAGGCAGCCCGACTCCCACAGACATAGCAGGATAAAACAAAAACCCCCTTACCGTCGTAAGGGGGGGTTATTACTTCGCAAAACTCTCAGCTAGCTGTTTCTCTCTCCACATAAATGTAATAGCGAGACCAACTATTAAGACAACTCCTGAAAATGCATATGGATAATGAATATTCATATCAAATAATATTCCACCCATCGCTGGTCCTGCGATATTTCCTAAACTCGTATAAGTCGAGTTCATACCAGCAACGAATCCTTGCTCTTTTCCAGCTGCTTTCGATAAAAACGTCGTTAAAGCTGGACGAAGTAAATCAAATGCAAGGAAAATAAAGCACGTAACGAGAAGTACAATCCAATAATTAAAGACGACAGTTGAAACGAATGCTAATACTGCACCTACAATTAAACAGATTTGAATTAACACTTTTTCACCGAACATATCAACTAATTTTCCAAACATAAATACTTGCACAACTACCCCAAAGATGGAACTAATTGTAATAATTGCCGCGATATCTTTCGGTGTGAACCCAAACTTATGATCAGAAAACAGACTAAACACAGTTTCATACGCCGATAAACCGAATGCAAGTACAAATACGATAATAAATGCAATTGCATACATTGGATGTAATGATTTCTTTAAATCACCAATAAAGCTTGATTCTTTCGTATTAGAAGAAATCTCTGCAAGCTCTTCTTTCGTTAACGGTTCTTTTAAAATAAAGATCGAAATGACACATGCTATAAAAGCAATTGCTGCTGCAACGAAAAACGGCACACGTATACCGTACTCTGCAATAAATCCGCCAATTCCAGGTCCTATAATAAAGCCAGTACTAATAGCAGCAGATAAATATCCCATCGCCTTTGGACGTTCCTGCATAGATGTAATATCCGCAACATACGCCGTAACACCAGGCATAATAAACGCAGCACTAATTCCGCCTAACACCCGTGCTACATAAAGCATCCATACATCTGTTCCTAATCCGAAAAGAAGCTCTGAAACACCAAAAATAAATAATCCAATGATTATCATTTTCTTCCTACCGTAAAGGTCGACCCACCGGCCTGTAATAGGTGAAGCGATAAGCTGAGCCATTGCGAATACTGCAACGAGATACCCCATCGTCTTCCCTGTTAAATGCATATCATTCATAAAAGACGGCATAACCGGAATAATTAATCCAATCCCTAAAAAAGCGATAAATATATTACTCAAAAGAATAACCAATACCATCTTTTGTTCTTTTATCGGTTTCTTCACTTTTTAACACCTCTTCCCGTAAGTTCCTCTCAAAAAATAATGCCCAAGAAGCTTTTTCTTTATCCTGCTATTTATGGGCTAATAATGAGTGAAGATGCCCCACTCATTAGAATTTCACTCTATCCTTTCACACATACATAAGTATTAGGTGAATGACTATCATTCAGTTTTCCTCAAAAATGAACCTACCTTTTCAGACAGGTTCATCCCACTATTTCTTTATATGTAGTGCATGTGTTAAAAAATCTAGTACTTCTGCCTTTTGCAAATCCACTTGCTCATCATCTTTATGATCATATAAATAAACTTGTTCCGCTGCTGATTCAACAAGAGCAATAAATAACTTCGCTGTTCGCTCTGCGTGTACCGACTCACGAATTTCACCGGCTTCTTTCGCCTCACTTAAAAATTCACTTAGCCACATATAAAGAGGCTCATACACAGCTTCCCATTCTTTTATATGTTCTGTAGATGCAAGACCCGCATACATTAAAGCTTGTATTTCACGATATTCCTCTATGAAGTGAAACACCGCATCTATTACTTGCGTAACTTTACTTGAGAAAGGCGCATCATTTTGCACTTTCTCTTTCACCGCAAGTATCATCTTTTCAACCATCACTTCTGCTATTGCAGGCATAACAGATAACTTAGAAGGAAAATATAAATAGAAAGTGCCTTGTGCAATGCCAGCCAATTTCACGATATCAGAAATCTTCGTTTTTTCAACGCCCTTTTCCTGAAACACTTCAATCGCTGCATAGACAATTTTTTCTTTTTTATTCATCATCTAAATCCTTTCAAACACGTATTGAATGACTGTCACTCATTTTATAGAATAACTAGCTATACTGTCAATTATCGTGTACTTTTTACAATAAAAATCTCCTAACAACTTGTTAGGAGATACAGTATATCTTTACGAAAGAGCCTTTAATCCTGTCACGCCGCATACAATAAGAGCCACACTAATGATACGCGCTTTACTTTTCGACTCACCAAACAGGAACATGTTTAATAAAACGGCTCCTGCTGTTCCAATACCAATCCAAACCGCATACGCGACACTGACTTGTAAGAATAAGAAAGATGTATACAAGAATGCGAAGGATGTAGCAAAGCCACCTATATAAAGTGCCCCATTTGCTACCGTTTTATCTTTACTATACATTTTAAGGCCAATCACACCGACTATTTCACTAATTGCAGCACAAAATACGAAAAACCAACCCATCTTTAAGCAGCTCCTTCCACAGTTTCTTCTTTATTATCAGCTAGCTTTAAACCGATAACGCCAGCTACAACCATTACGATAAAGAATAATTTCCCTACACTGAAACTTCCGCCGAAAAGGAATACATCCATTAAGAAAGTACCTACCGTACCAGCTCCGGCAAAAATGGCATATACAGTTCCTGTTGCAAGATGTTCACAAGCTTTAGAAAGGAAGTAAAAATCAACAGCGATAACTCCTAAAATAACAATCCAATGCCACCAAGTATTAGCCGTGTTAAAACCAAACACCCAAAAAATTTCAAAGATACATGTTAATATGACATATAACCAAGCTTTATTTTTCATACCTCTCACCTCTTATGACTGACTATCAGTCATTTTTTGTTTAAAAAAATATATTCTTTCATCTCTACTATATAAAAACAACTATCATCCTCATTTACCATTTATATTTGTTCCGTTTCCAAGCAAACTACATCCTGCTATTTTTCAAAAATGACTGAATGTCATTCACATGTATTGTACATGAATATTTTAAAAACTGTCAATGCCGAAAGTTTATTTAAAATTTCTTTCATCCGATTTGTATATTTCCTAATAATCTGTCAATACTGCTAGTAACATAATATTTTCTCCACTCCCCCTTGGAGAGATCCCTTAAATAGAGCAGTTAGCTTTTGCTAGCTGCTCTTATTTCTTTTGCTTCACCCAACATACCGAATCATCGCCACCTCATCACAATAATCAACCTTTGGACAATGTCTACAATCAATCCATACCTTTTCTGGCAATGCATCTCTATTCACAAAATCAAACCCGCACTTTTGAAAAAATTCCGTTTCATATGTTAAAGAAATAACTCTACTCACTTTTATTTTCGCTGCCTCATTTATTACATGGTTTACTAACATACGTCCGATTCCTTTTCCTGCATATGTATGCGAAACGACTAACGATCGTACTTCTGCAAGGTCCTCCCCTAATACATGTAAACCAGCAACTCCAACGATTTCTCCCTCTTCTTTCACAACATACAAACATTGTAAGTATTGATAGAGAGATAAAAGAGAACGCGGTAAAACCACTCCCTCTTTTGCGTAAACCTCAATGAGACCATAAATTCCTTTCACATCACTCGTAACCGCATTACAGATTTTCATATGCTATCCCCTTGCCCCCAATATTAATATTTATAACCCAAAATGAATTTTAATACATAATTTTATATAATAATACATCTCTCTTTTCTTCTCGTCAATCACTTTATACAAACAAAAAACCAAGCAATCTAATCGATGCTCGGTTCCTCATTTCGTATCGGTAATACCGTCGAATATTTAATTTCACGAAGTGCTAAACTCGTCTGTATCCTTGTAATACCAAGCTTATTTAGCTTTCTAATAAACTGTTCCAGCTCTTTACGATCACGATTTGCAACCTTTAATAAATAATCATACTCCCCTGTTAAACAGTGACATTCTAACACTTCCGGCATCGCTTCTAATTCTTTTTCCAACACTTCAAGTTTATCCGATTGATGAATATTCGTACTCATAAAAATGAAGCATAACAAGTCAAAACCAAGCTTTTCTTGATTTAAAATAGCTACTTGCTTATCAATGAACCCTTCCCCATCTAACCGTTTAATTCTTGCATGCATTGCAGCTGGTGATAAATTAACACGTCGCGCAAGCTCTGCATTACTTACTTGTGATTCTTTCTGCAATATATCTAAAATTTGTACATCTAAATCATCCAACACTTTAATAACAGACGATTCCATTATAATCCCCCTTTTTCTTACCGATGATTATTCGAAAAAACACCTTATAACTTATATAAAATTGAATATCTTTCTTTAAATAGCTTTTATAACAAAACATTTTATCGACTTTTATCCATTATACAAAAGAATATATTACACAATAAAGAAAAATGTTAAAATTATTTACAATTCAAATTGATTACAACAAAGGGGATTTTAATATGCCTTATTTTTATGTCTTTTTACTATTATTAACGAGCTTATTATGGGGAGGAAATTTCGTCGTTGGGAAATCACTCGTTGATCACGCGTCTCCAATGACACTTACAAGTTTAAGATGGATAATTGCGATCGTTTGTTTATTACCAATGGTTTGGTTTAAAGAAAAGAAAATCATTCCACCACGCGCTGCGATACTCCCGTTAATATTGATGGGAATTTCAGGGGTCGCTCTTTTTAACATCTTTCAATTTTTAGCATTAGAAAAAACATCCGCAACAAATGTAGGGCTTATTTCTACATTAAACGCGATTTCCATCGCACTATTTTCTGTCTTATTTCTAAAAGAAAAAGTAAATACACTTCAAATTTTATCTATGATTCTTTCATTCTTCGGGGTTATCCTCGTCCTATTAAAAGGTAACTTTGCCCTTTTATTTTCACTACATTTTAATAGTGGCGATTTATGGATGATTGCGGCTGTTTGTATTTGGGGAATGTATTCTGTTTGTAGTAAATGGGCAACAAAGACAACAACACCACTTATGGCGACGCTATACTCTGGTATTTTCGGCGTTATTTTATTACTGCCATTTAATATAGGGAGCTTCACTGTTACAAATATAAATACTTCTTTCATAACTTCACTTTTATATACAGGGCTTATTTCCACAGTTCTTTGCATGGTATTTTGGAATATTGGCGTACAAAAATTAGGAGCAACTACATCAGGTGTTTTTCTAAACTTCAATCCAATTTTTACAGCTATTTTAGCATTTCTTTTCCTCGGTGAAGAACTAACGTGGATACAAATTGTAGGAACAATGATCGTTGTGACAGGATGTTATTTATTTTCTCATTTCAAAACAGTTACTGTACAGCCAACTGGAGCTTTATTACGAAAACATTCTTAATGAAAAAACATCGTCATCTGAGTTGGCGATGTTTTTTATTTATTCTTCATTTCTTTTATATACTGTTTTTCTTCTTCTGGCGATAAACGTTCTGTTGCCTTGCCAGTATCTCCACCTTGAAGGCTCCATAAAAAGTTGTGCTCCTCAACCGTTTGAGAAAAGTCTCCTTTTTCCCATCTATTTATAATAGAAAATAACTTCATTTTATATCGAAAACCTGTACTATTTTCAATATCTCTTTTCACATTAGAAATTTCCTTTTTCGTCATTTCTACAAATCCCCATTTTTCAGAGGATTTTACCTTTTGGTGCACCATTTTGTGCATAGTAGAAATAATTTCACCTTCACTAACTTGTGGAGGTTCTTCTGCAACTTTCTTCTCTTTTTCGTTTGCAGCTTGCTGGGTTTGAATATTTTTATTTTCTTTTTCTACATATGCAAGCAATTTCTTTCCACCAACTATAGACGAGATAATGACTATAATTGTAATGGATATACTTACGATCCATTTAAAAAGCATTAGCTCTTCATCGCTTCCCTAACAATATGACTATCTACATATTGTTTAAACATCACAATTTTTCCGTTCTCAAGTTGCCATACATGAACAAATTCTGCTTCAAATGATTTTCCTGTTTCTTTATAAACTCCTGAATAAACACCTTCAGCAATAATTACATCTTTTCCTTTTACTTCATGATACGTATTTACACTTGCTTTATAAGCATCCCATTCTGATCCTAATCGGATAAATACATTTTCCATGATTGCTTCTACACCTATATAAGTCCCCCCGTACGGGAACCCTTCTGCCTCTGTCCATTCTGCTTTTTCAGAGAGGGCTTCTGCTAAATGTTTTGCATTCGAAGAAGCTGATCCTTCATATGTACTTCGAATTATTTCTAAATTTGATTTAGACATGTTACTTCCTCCCCTTTCATTTATTTTCGGGCAAGTTGTAACCAAAACAATTACAACCTACCCAAAAAAATATTTAAATTGTTTTATTCTTAATCTATACGATGTAATCATTATAGTTACAATAATGATTCAAGTCAACAATTTATAAATAAAGTTTACTTCGTTTTCATTACTTTCTCTTTTAAGAAACGATCTACATACCCTTCTGCTTTTACAACGAATAAATACGCACCCATTGCTAATAAGGCAAGATCTAATTCATACCCTGGATTCTTTCCATCTCCTAATAATCCTGCTGCTCCATTTACCTTCACGATAGCTCCAGCTAAAATAAGAGCGAATAACAACCCTACATATCTTACGCCTAAACCGATAATTAATAATATACCACCAACTAATTCAACTGTTGCTATGCCATATGCAAGACCGCCTGGTAAGCCAATGCTTGTAAACCAGCCTGCTACATTATCGATACCTGATTGAAACTTCGCTAAACCATGTGCAAAGAATGTTACTCCTAACACGATACGAATAATTAAATTCCCAATATGTTGATTCATTTTAAACTCTCCTTTTTGTTTTGTTATGGTGAACTTTTATTTACAAATCAAAACAATACGGTATTTCATTTCATTCGTCAAATACTTTTTTAAAGAAAACAAAAAACATTATCCCTTTTACGGATAATGTTTTCTTACAAAATAGCGCTAATGCAAGCTTTTACTCTATCGCACAAAAAAATTGAAACATTTTTCCAGCACCAACATACGGTAATAATGATATATCCTCTTCTACAACCATGCCAACAACGTTCACTTTCTCATCTACAGGCAAATCATGTACAGCAACTTGCATCTCCCCTGCATATCTACCGTACAATTCATTATCAATTGTAATGCTGCCTTTCTTTCTTACAATTGCATTCATTGGCTGTAAAATCACTTTATTTTCTTCTCGTGATTGTACAGACCGAATGACATCACGGGCTGGATCTAGTCTATTTGTATGCACTTGTTCTACCATTTTTAACGCTTCACTTTTCTCTATCAATGGCTCATATCGTAGCGGAATAATCCCTCTACTCGCACTCGCTATCTCTTGTACACTTTCTACACGTCCGCTTATATCCCCGATTAACACTTTATCGACACCACAATCTTGTACAAGTTCTAAGTACGCTTCAAGCGGGCGCATATTGCGGTGCTTTTCTAGCGTTGGTAAGCCTTTATGTAACGGACCACGTTTTTCACCATCTCCCGGAATAAATGCCATCGTTTTTATTCCGCACTTATGCAAGTATTGGTTTTGTTTTTGCAAGAAAGACTTTGCTAGTCCTGTTTCTGGACGCGGATAAAAATTATGCCACGCTTCTACATTCTCGACCCGTATCTTTTCAGTAATTAACTCTTTCCAAAATGAATCTGTAATCGTACTCGCATTTAAAGCTACTTTCATCTTGTGAGATACGCGTGCGATTTCTTTTGACGTGATGCCATAGTCCATTCGTAAACCAGTAATTCCCCACTCTACTAACTCTTCCACATTTTCGTACGTCATTCCTAAATGGTGTAGCGATTTTTGGGAAACATCAACCATTAATTCCATTTCATTTTCAAGAGCCTGTTTCCCAAGTATTTGAATTAACTCTTTATACGTACCAGGGTCATCTTCAGGAATGTGCAATGATGTAAAAATAGATGAAAACCCGTTTTCCTTCGCTACTTTTAGCCACTCTTCTTGCTTCTTTACTCGTTCTTTTGAAAGATAAATTGAAACTCCGATCATATGAATCTCCCTTTCTATGAATAAAAAAAGAGAAAGGAATCCCTTTCTCTATATGTTTTCTGCCATTTCTTCTTTAAATCCGAAGAAGTACGTAAAGATGAATCCGAACGTATATGCCACTACTAACCCAAGGAAATATAATAAATATTTGTTATCAGCAATTAACGGAATTAATGATAATCCTGATACACCAATTCCGAGTGCAGCTGTTTTCATAACTGCTTGGAACGCACCGCCAACTGCTGCTCCTAAACAAGCTGTAAGAAACGGTTTTCCCAGTGGTAATGTAACCCCGTATAATAACGGTTCACCAATCCCTAAAAATCCAACTGGTAATGCCCCTTTAATTACGTTACGAAGTCGTTTGTTTTTTGTTTTTACAAAAATAGCAATCGCTGCTCCTACTTGCCCAGCGCCGGCCATTGCAAGTACCGGTAATAAAGGTGTTACGTGCGTTTGATTAATAAACTCCATGTGAATCGGTGTTAAACCGTGATGTAATCCGACCATAACGAGCGGTAAAAATGTTCCAGCAAGTACTGCTCCCGCAAACGCTCCGCCAATATTTAAAATGCCATTAATTCCGTTTGTAATTCCTTCAGATAAGAAACCTGCTACCGGCTGAATTGCTAACATCGTTACGATACTTACGACTAACACAGTAATAAGCGGCGTTATAATAATATCAACTGCATTTGGTACAGCTTTTCGAACTTGTCTTTCCACTACAACCATAAGCCACGCTGCAAAAATAACTGCAAATAATCCGCCCCGTCCAGGTACAAGCGCTTCACCAAATAATTTTACATTCGCCATTGCCGGGTTGAAAATTAAAATACCAGCAATTGCCCCAAGAACTGGAGTCCCGCCAAACTCTTTCGCTGTATTCCAGCCGACTAAAATGCCTAAGAATGTAAAGATACCGCCGCCAATAAGTAGTAACATTTGTAGCCAAGTTGCATTCGGATCAGCACCTGCGTTTTTCGCAAAGTTAGCAACCCCGTTTATAATACCTGATGCAACAAGACCCGGAATTAATGGAATAAAGATACTTCCTATTTTTCTTAAAAAGTTTTTCACTGGTGTATTATTTTTCTTCTTAATCTCTGACTTCATCTCTTGCCCAAGATCTTCAAGGTGATGATCTGCCACCTCACCAATTCGGAGTCCCGTTAAACCTTCCATCTCAGCTGCTACTTTATTTACCGTTCCTGGTCCAACAACAACTTGAAGCGTCTCATCTTCAATAACACCCATAACCCCTTCAACCTTTTTCAAAAGGTCCATATTCACTTTACTTTCATCATGAAGCGTTAATCGCAGTCTCGTCATACAATGAGCAATACCGCGAATATTTTTTACTCCCCCAAGTTGCTCCGAAATTTCTTGCGCCATTCTCTCTTCTTTCCTCATAATAGAATCCCCCTCCCTATTATTTATAATGCCTTCTTCACAAACCCTTTCGCTTCTTTTAGTTTCTCCAGTGCTTCCCCATACTCACACTGCAATAGCACCATAACAATCGCAGCTTTCACGTTACGTTCTGCTTTTTCATAATGCTCTGCTGCTACTTCATAACTAACCCCTGTTGCTTCCACAATAATTCGTTTTGATCGTTCTACTAACTTTTCATTCGTAGATTGCACATCTACCATTAAATTTTTATATACTTTTCCAACACCAATCATAGAAGCTGTTGAAATCATATTCAGTACTAATTTTTGCGCTGTACCAGCCTTCAACCGCGTTGAGCCTGTTAAAATTTCTGCGCCCGTTTCTACTTCCACATTTAGTTTTGCATATTTACTTATTTCAGCATTTTTATTACAGGAAATACTCGCTGTACTCGCTCCCACGCTATGCGCGTACTTCAAGCCGCCAATTACATAAGGAGTTCGACCACTTGCCGCAATCCCAATCACAGTATCTTTCTCATTTAACCCAATACTTTTCAAATCTTCTTCCGCTAACTCTTCGCGATCTTCGGCACCTTCAACCGCTGTAGTAAACGCTTTCAATCCACCTGCTATAAATCCTTGCACCATTTTATCATCTGTGCCAAATGTCGGCGGGCATTCCACCGCGTCCAAAATACCTAAACGGCCACTCGTGCCAGCCCCAATGTAAATTAATCGGCCCTCTTCTTCAAAAGATTGAATAACAGCCCGTACAACCTTTTCAATATGTTCTATCTCTTTTTCAACTGCTATTGCAACAGTTCGATCTTCTTCATTCATACTTTGCAGAACTTCTTTTATGCTCATCTCATCTAAATTCATCGTCTTCTCATTACGATGTTCTGTCGATAAATTCTCTAACATATTCCCACCTACTTTGAAATTTAATTTCATACTTTCATTATAACTTTAAGAAATTTAAAATCAATATTACTTTATTATTTTATGAAATTTAATTTCTTTTCATGACGAATTTATGTCCGTCCGTACGCAAAAAAAGATGGGTTCCCCCATCTTCTCATTTCAGCTTCCGTAATCGCAAAGCTTCTTCTCTTGTTTCCATAAATTGATCCAGCACTTTATTACCAATACGATTAAAGGTAATCACATATAGAGCATCTATCATGTTCAATTGCGTCATTCTTGAAGCAATACTTGCAATACGATGATCTTGTTCTACATCTGGCATACAAAGACGAATATCTGCCTCTTTATATAATGGTGACGATTGATCAAGCTTCGTAATCGCAATAACTGTTGCTCCTTGTCTCTTTGCATATTGTGCCATTTCAAGTACATCTTTCGTACGACCAGATGTTGAAATCGCTACAAATATATCGCCTTCTTTTAAATTCGTCACAAGCGGCAACATCATATGAAAATCAGATAACATCATTGCTGTAAATCCGAGCCTTGTAAATTTATAAGCCCCGTCCATCGCTGGAGTAGCTGATCCACCTACTCCGTAAAAGATAATTTTATCCGCATTTACAATACGATCTGCTGCTTTCTCAAGCTCCTTCTTATCTATCGCCGTAACGCTCGCCTCAATTGCAGCTTTATTTACATATGTAACTTTATTAAACAAGTCATACGGTCCATCTTCCGTATTCATCACTGAAAAATCGTTAATATTATAATCAGCAATCGTTAATTCACGAACGAGTGCGATTTTAAATGCTTTAAAGCTCCCAATCCCAATCGATTTACAAAAGCGAACAACACTCGCCTCACTTGCGCCTGCATTCGTTGACACTTCTTTCGTCGTTAAGTTCGGAACAATCTCTGCATTCTCCATTATGTACATGGCAACCTTCTTTTCAGCTGGTGAAAATTGATCCATATTACTTTCAATTTTAAATAGTAATGTTGAAGCTTTCACTATTTAACCTCCACTTCTTACGGTTGCGTTCACTTATTTTCTCTTGCTTCAAGAAGGTAAAAACCATCATCACCAGGAGGATGAAACACATTTACAATGCGATTCCCTTTTTGATAAACAGTTCTTTCCCCTTCTGTCCACTTCTTTTCCCAACCGTTCATCCAAATCGCAACATCAGGTAAAAAAGCAGTATATTTCAGCTTCTGGTCGTACTCACCATCTGCTTCTTCCGAGAAAATAGAAACCGGAAAATCTTTCACTTTTGATTCTTTCCATGCAGTAAATGGTATGCACAATAAAAGAAGTATAATTACACCTATAATCTTTCCCTTCGTAATCCTCAAACACTTCCCTCTCCTTGTCATATCACATACATAGATTTTACCATAATTACAAACCTTTCATGCCACATGACTATTGCTTTTCCAATAAAAAAAGAGCTTACCTACTTCAGATAAGCTCTTCCTCTTTACACGAAATATTTCTTTAAAAGCGGCGGCGTAATAATCGTCGTTAATATAACAACAATAACAATCGCTGTGAAATTTTCTTTCGCTAGTAAATTCGCCGCCAGTCCATTTGCTGCAATAATAAGTGCTACTTCACCACGTGATACCATTCCCGCACCAATACTAATAGAAGATTGAAGGTTGAATCCTGTTAGTCTTGCTCCTAAACCTGATCCAATTAACTTTGTGAAAATCGCAATAAGCGTCATGATGATAATGAACCAAAGCTGGCTTCCGATACCTTGAAATGTAATTTCCATTCCAATACTTACGAAGAACACTGGTACAAATATCGCATACGCAATCGGTTCAATTTTATGTTCTACCTCATGCTTATACTCTGTTTGCGAAATGGCAATTCCAGCTGCAAATGCTCCAATAATACCTGCAATCCCCATCATTTCACTATAATATGAAAAAGAAAAACAAATAATAAGAGCCGCGCTAATTAACGCTTCTGTTACACGAAGTGGCACAAGCATTTTCATAATCCACGGAACAACTTTCCAGGCGATAAAAACAATGCTGACAAAGAAAATAATTTTCTTTACGATAACAAGTGTTATATTCACATCTTGCGTTCCTAAAAAGCTCATAACAAACGCTAATAAAATAACGACGATGACATCATCAAATACGGCTGCACCTAAAATCGTTGTACTTTCTCTCGTATTCATTTTCCCTAAATCTCTTAGCGTTTGCACCGTAATACTAACCGACGTTGCACAAAGTAATAACCCTAAAAAAATGGCATGAGATTGTATTAATCCAAACAGCAATCCTGTTACATAACCACCGATGAAAGGAAAAATAATTCCACCAGCCGCTACTGCAAATGATGATTTCAAATTCCGATTTAATTCTTCTAAATCTGTTTCAAGCCCCGCCATAAACATAAGTAGTAAAACACCAATCTCACTCAGTTCATCAATAAGTTCAGAACTATTAATAATACCGAGTACAGCTGGACCGATAATAATACCAACAATTAATTTCCCAAGTACAGAAGGCTGGCCGAGTCTCACACTAATATCACCAGCTAATTTCGTACAAAGTAAAATGACGACAAGTTCAAAATAAAATAGCATAGCATCTTCTCCTACTTTAACTTTAATCAGTGGATTTTCTCCATCCGAATAGATTGGTAATCCCCGTCCATTCCTGCAAGTAGTTTCCCCTATTCATTCGCATTTTATTTGTCACATTTTCATTTGACAAAATATTCTGAATTATAATAAAATGAACCCAGCAATTCCAAAAACTATATACCATAACTGTACCTCCATTTACTTACATACTCTTTTCTAGTGGGCTCCTACTACATTCGCGGTTATGGAAATGAAAAACGGGGGGAGAGTCCAAAGTGAAGTCATTATTACGAAAAAAAGCGCTTAGTACTGAATCACCACGGCAACTACAAAGAACATTAACCGCACTTGATTTAACGTTTTTAGGAATTGGCGCCGTAATTGGGACAGGGATATTTGTATTAACAGGTATTGTTGCAGCGAAACATTCTGGTCCTGGTATTATGCTATCATTTCTTATTGCTGCATTTACTTGTGCTTGTGTAGCCTTTTGTTATGCCGAATTTGCTTCTTCTATTCCTGTCTCAGGCAGTGTGTATACTTACGCATACATGACAGTCGGAGAAGTCGTCGCCTTCATCGTTGGATGGTGTTTAATGCTCGAATATTTACTTGCAGTCGCAGCAGTAGCTGTCGGTTGGTCTGGTTATTTACAATCTTTACTACAAGGATTTAACATCCATCTGCCCGCCATAATCGCCTCGGCCCCTGGCGTAGGAAAAGGTGGTCTCATCGATTTACCAGCTGTTTGTATTTTACTCATCATTACTGGTCTTTTAAGTTTTGGTATACGTGAAAGCGCACGCATTAATAATATTATGGTTCTTATTAAATTGGCTGTTATTATCGCCTTTATCGTAGCAGGCGCAAAATATGTAAAACCTGAAAATTGGACGCCGTTCATTCCATTCGGATACGACGGTATTATTACTGGAGCTGCCACTGTATTCTTCGCCTTCTTAGGCTTTGATGCAATCGCAACCGCTGCGGAAGAAACGAAAAAACCACAGCGCGATTTACCAATCGGCATTATCGGTTCCCTTCTTATTTGTACTGTTTTATATATGATCGTATCTTTCGTTTTAACAGGTATGGTTCCTTATACACAATTAGATGTTTCTGATCCAGTTGCGTTTGCCTTACATTTCGTTGGTGAAGATACCATTGCAGGACTACTTGCTGTTGGTGCGATGACTGGAATGACAACCGTCCTCTTAGTCGTTATGTATGGACAAGTTCGCGTTTCATATGCGATGAGCCGTGACGGTTTACTTCCAAAAGCGTTAGCACGTGTAAATAAAAGAGTGAAAATCCCTTTATTAAACACGTGGATTACTGGTGTTGTTGCCGCTTTATTAGCAGGACTTTTAGACCTGCACGTATTAGCGAATTTAGTAAACATCGGGACATTAACAGCCTTTACATTTGTTTGCTGCGCAGTACTTATTTTACGAAAAACACACCCTGACTTAAAACGCGGATTCCGCACACCTTTCGTACCTGTACTACCAGTTGTCGCGATTCTTTGCTGCTTATATTTAATGATCAATTTGTCTAAAACAACATGGATTAGCTTTGCCGTTTGGCTTATAGTCGGATTATGCTTCTATTTCTTCTATTCTAGAAAGCATAGCCATTTAGCTACCGAAAAAACGAGTGATGAACAGAAAAAAGCATAACAAAATAGCTCGCCTTTTTAGCGGCGAGCTATCTTTCTGTACTATTATATTTTTTCGTTAACGATTGTAAAATGAAAAATATGCCGATGCAAGCTGTAAACGATGCCCAATTTCCTATTGGTGTTGCGTATTTAAAAACGCCAATACCTACAAGCAATAGAAAAATAATCACCTGATATATAAGCTTCCACTTTTGCATATGTTCCCTCCTTTACTTCGTTCCCTTCTTTTTCTTCTTCCATGCATTTAAACTATCAAAGAAGAAGTTAATAAATAACGTGCCTAAACCTGCTAATAAAAACGTCATTAAAAATAGAACCCATATACTTTTTTCTTTTAAGAAATAATATCCTACAAGGAGCACAACCGCGATCCATACATATTCCAGAATTCTTTTTAGCTTTTTCTCTTCCAAATTATTCGCTCCTTTTTTCTATGCTATTTTTAGTATAACAAAAAAGAAGCCTATCATGATAAGCTTCTTTTCTTCTCTCTTATTTGTTTATGCTTTTTTCAACAAGTGAAATCGTATACTCTAATGTACGATTCATCGTTTCTACCTGTGCATCTTTTACTTTTACATCTTTCACTACAGCTTCGGCCACTGTAATTTTTTGACTCAGTGCTTTCACTGAACCGTCCGTTACATTTGCATCTTGCGCTTTTTTCACTACTGCTATTGCAGATTCAATATTGATTTGTAATTTTTCTTTCGGTGTTTTCGGTTGTTCTACTACTTTAGATTGTACAAATGTTACATTAGCTGTTTTTAATTCGTTATACGTTTGAACGATTTGCTCTCCCGTACTCCCTACATTTTCAAATGCTTGCTTTGCATTATTATAGCTTTTCTCTAATTCTTGAAATGCTTCCTTTGAATATTGACCTGGCTTATCACCAAACTCATACGTACCTGCTAACACTTCTTTCACTTTCCCAAGCTCTTCATATAACGCGTTCACTTGCTCTAACTTTGTGCGGTTAGAAAACTCATTGTACGCCGCTAATACTTCAGAAGAACTTAACGCTTTACTATATAATCTCGCAAGCGCAATTTGTCCATTCAACGGAATACCACCATTTCCTTTGCTATCAGGATCAGCTCCAAATGCAAATGGTACGTTCGGATGAGACACTTTCCCTTTAGCTGGTTGGCTATTTACTTTTTTACCATCGACATAAATAGCTACTTCACTTCCGTTATACGTTCCTGCTAAGTGATACGTTTTATTTGCTTCTAATTGAACGCCAACACGTTTATAACTGCCGCCAATATGAGCCCACAATTCAACATTTCCACTTCCTGTAGATTCAAAGCCAATTCCGCCGCTCTCTGTATTTTGTAAAATACCTTGTCCGCGAATTTCATTCATTGAAAATACAGTTTCTAGCGTGAACGTATTTGCTACTTTCTCTTTTTGTGCTGCTGAAAATGGAAGGTATCCAAATGTATTAGCTTGTCCATTCAATTTCATTACATTTGTTTTTAAAGCTTTATCGTATGCAATAGATACATTCCCTTTCACATCGCCCTTCGTTCCAAACGATGAATTATCTTTAAATGTACCATCTAAGAAATTCACATCAAAAACATCTGCCTTTGGCACTTTTACATTCGGATCAATATTATCTTTTTTCGTAGTAACTTCTGCCGTTAACGGCTGCGCACTTTCATTACCGAACGAATCGATTGCAACAACTTCAAGCGTATATGTTTTTCCACCATCTAATCCTGCAAGCGTAAACGTAAGATCTTTTGGTACTGGATCACGATAAAACTCTGAGAATGCTAACAATTTATTCTTTATTTCGCCCGTTTGCTTATCTCTAGCTTGTACACGATAAGAGTGAACAAGAAGGTTATCCAGCGCTTGTGGGAATGTTACTGTTGCTGCATTTTCTGTTACATTTGATACCGCAAGTTTTGCATCCTTAGCAAAGTAAGGTTTTTCTTTATCACGATCTTCTACATGTGTAAAAGTTTCTTTCTTTGCTGGTAATTTAATTTTCCAAGGCTCACCTGTCCAAGAATTTGTATGGAAATCACGACGATTAATCGTTACTTCTTCATCATCTACTTCTACTAATAAACCTTGGCTTAATGTACTAGCTCCTGGCGGGATATTCCCCTGCACTTTACCACCTTCAACTTCCATGTAACTTATAGAAGATGTACCAACGGATGTAAAGTCTTTTTGATGAATCGATCTTGGATCATCTAGCGGATAATGTGAATGACCTGAAAACGTAATAGCCTGCGGATATTCTTTTAATACCGCATTAATTTTTGCACTATCTTGCGTTCCCCATTCATGACTACCGTATACTGTCTCTTTAATGTGTTGATGTAAAAATACGAAAATCGGTTTTTCTGGGTCATCTTTTTGTGCTTTCGCCATCTCTTCTTTTAACCAATTAATTTGCTTGTCTGAATAATATCCGTGTGTTGTCCCATTTTCTGGCGACATAACAAGGAAGTGATACCCTTTCACCACTTTATGATAATAAATCGATTCCATTCCTGTTTTTTCTAAGAAACGCTTCTGTGCGCCCTCTACAGATAAACCGTTCCAATAATCATGGTTACCAAGAGAATTCATTCGCACGGCATCTTTATTTGCATTTTCATTATACACTTGCATGAAACGATCATATTGCTGCAATGACCCTGTATCTGTGAAATCACCTACGATAACAAATGCATCTTGCTTTGGTGCAAGCGTATTGAGCTGTTCAATCGCTCGTTTCCAGCGAAACGTATCATCCGTTCCACTATTTTTAATATGTACATCACTTACAACTGGAAAAACGATCTTCTTTTCACTAGGTACCTTTTCTTGCTTCTTCTCTTCCGCTTTAACTGATGTACTCCACGGAAATGATACAAATGCTAATACAAAAACCATTAATAATCCAATAAGACCTTTTACTTTTCGTAAAGCAGTTCTGTCCACGTGTATCCTCCTCATAATAATCGATTCATTACAAGGGCTATTTTATCTAAAGCATATTAATGTCGTTTAAATAATAAATGAATTTTATTAGATTTTTGTAAATATACAGTTAATTAAAGGTTAAGTCCAACATTCTTCTTACTATTGTATACAACCACTTTTTGTCTAAAAGAGTCTGAGCATTCTTTTCCCATGTCTATTCACATATAATCTTTTCTATAACATGAATAATAATTTAAGTTTTAAGCCTATTAGACAATCTTAATTTTTAACATTTCCTTCTTTTTTTAACACATCGGCCATGCTTCTACATTTAATAGTAGTAAAAGACAACTTAAAAGGAGGGGTTGTATTGAATAACAAAAAAAATATCGGCTGTTTTGCTCCTTTATCTATCATTTGCCCAGACCCTTGTCCATCGACCCCTCCTCCAAATCCAAATTGCGAGCGAGTAACAAATGAATTTGCAGGAAATTTCCTCATAACGAATAACACCATGCCCTCTGCCAAAGGTGCATCACAATCGATGATACTGTGGCAAAGTGATGGGATACTACTTATATCGGGTACTGTCTCGGTTTACAATAGTACTAGCAGCACAGAAGCAATTACAATTGAAATCGTTGGAGCAGTAACCAATATTTTCACTGTGTTTCCTGGTAATACAATATCGTACACAGGAAAAGACTTACAGTCAGTCAGTATTGCTAATATCCAACATAATCCTTCACTATATTTAGAAGGCAAGTATTGTTGCCAATTTACATGTTGTTTATAAAATACCAATTTTATTACTTCCTCAATTAAAAAAGCATACCATTTACGGTATGCTTTTTTATGAAATTGGATAACGTACTGTAATACAAAATTCCCCTTGATTAACAGTTGTTCCGGTTGTAGTAATTCGAACAGTCGTAAAATATCGTACAGTGAAAGTACTACTACTTTGCGGTTGTACAGTAATTGTATCAACTACTGTAGCACCTACTAAAAAATCAACTGTAATTGGAGCCGTACCTACATCATATTTCACGTAACCTGAACCATATACTTCTTGCGTGATATTATTTGTATATACAATTTGAGTACCCGCACCTGTAATAGACCAGTCTGTACATACTTGATCTTGTACAAGCGTTTTATTAGAACAACAAGACAAACTGGAACTTCTCATTCCCATTTTGATCCTCTCCTATTCTGCTATGAAAGTGGATAACGTGTTGTAATACAAAATTCTCCCTGATACGTTCCAGCAGGCGTTGCAGGTAACACAACTTGTATAATATCAAAACGCCGATACGTAAACCCGATACTCGTTCCTGGGTTTAATGTTTGTGTATCTATTACAGTACCAGCAGAATCAAGCGCCTCTACAGTAATTGGTCCTGGTCCAACATCATATTTAACAAAACCAGTCCCCACTACGTTTTGGTTAATATTATTTGTATAGAGAACATTATCAATTGCTGTTGCAACTACAGTAGCAGACCACGGACTACACACTTTATCTTGTACATAATTTTTATCTGGACAACAAGTTAATGCTGCCCCTGAGCACTCACAAGACATAGTTGTTTCCCCTCTCTCTTTTATATTCCCTATATGTGTATGTCCTTCAGAGTCTTTTGCCTGTACTATTCATCTATTTTCAAAAAATATACAAATACCAATACCAATGACTAGATAGATTCCGTTCTGTTTCTTTTTTTCATAAATTTATAGATTAAAATACCGCCGACAACAATAACGACGACTAGTAATATCGGTAGCATATATTGCCCCACAACATCCGCCGCTTTTTCCCAATGCGGACCTAATTTCATTCCAAAATAGACATATAAAGTTGTTAACGGGAACATTGCTACAAATGTATAGATACTAAATTTCCATATGTTCATTTTCGCCATACCACATGGAACAGAAATAAGCGTTCGAACGCCAGGTACAAAGCGTCCAACAAATGCTACAACTGGTCCATATTTCTCAAAGAAATCATCTGCTTTTTGAATTTGTTCTTCTTTAATAAAGAAGTATTTCCCGTACTTTATTAATAGAGGACGACCACCGTAATAACCGAGTGCATATAACGTTAACGGTCCTGTCGTTCCGCCAAGTGTTCCAGCTAATACAGCTAGCCAAAAATTCATATCCCCCTCGTACACCCAATATCCAACCATAGGCAAAACGACTTCTGCTGGAATAAATTCAAACGTTAAAGCCAATACAACTCCAAAATAAGAAAACTGCTTTAAAAACTCAATTATATCTAAAATAATTTGCTCCATATTTTAACTCCTATCCTATGTTTACGTTATGCTTTTCTTGTAATTGAACTGGCGCCATTTTTACAATTCGGTTCAGGATAAATAACACAATTCCAATATCATCTAAAATACCGATGAACGGTAGGAAGTCTGGAATTAAATCGAGCGGCATCGCTACATAACCAACTAAAAAAGCAACGGATAAGATTTTCTTCTTTATTGAAACCTCTTTTGAAGTAAAAAAGTCAAATAGGAATGGAACAAATCGGCGAACATGAAATACAACTCTTAATCTACTAATAAGTTTTTTCATTTTTATATCTCCTCTCCTTGTATACAAAAAGGCCCCTACCAAATATGGTAAGGGTCCTAAAAAAGACAATAAGGGGCCTTTACCATTGCTGGTAAAGGTCTCACTAACAACGAAACGTTGCCAATAAAGCCGAGGGTTTCTCCCTGTAATGACGACTTTACTGTAATAAGTTACTCCCCTTTATATACACAATTTTATACAATCACATTAAAATATTTTGGAGGGCTTGTCAATATATTTTATATCCCACCCCCTTCCGTAAAAAACAAAAAACGTATAGGAAATTTCTTACTATCTCATAATATACATAATCATTTTTGAATGAAAGGAGAGATTTCATTTGCATACCGTATGGAAAGGTGCACTTTCACTTGGACTATTAAATATAGGAATTAAACTATATAGCGCCGTAGAAGAAAACGATATCAAATTTTTAAGTCTCCATAAAGAATGCTTAACACCTATTAAATATAAAAAATTTTCTCCTGATTGTACGGATGAAGAAATTGATGATAAAGATATTGTAAAAGCCTATGAATACGCCCCTCATAAATATATTATTATGGATGAAAAAGAATTAGCTGCGTTGCAAAAAGCTCACGAACCACGATCTATTCGTATTATATCTTTTATCCAAAATAACGAAATTGATTCTGTTCTCTATGATCGTTCTTATTTTATAGGCCCTACTCCAGGACACGAAAAATCGTATTTATTATTAAAAGAAGCTCTTGAACGTACGAATAAACTTGGTCTTATCCATATTTCCATTAGAAAAAAACAACATTTAGCTATTATCCGTAACTTTGAAGATGGACTTATGTTGCAAACTATTCACTATCCTAATGAAATTCGCGATATAACAAATATACCTAACTTACCAAGTAACGAAAATTATCCGATTCAAAAACAAGAACTCACCGCAGCAATTAATTTAATCCACCATCTTACAAACCCTTTCGAACAAGAGTTATATACAGACGAATATAAAGAAGCTCTTACCGAATTAATCGAAAATAAAATTGAAGAACAAGAAAAAACGGAAACCATCTCTCCTGCTCCAAACATCATCAATATTATGGAGACATTACAGGCAAGTATTGAACAAGCAAAAATAAAAAGAGACGATAAAACAGAAAAAGAGGCCAAATAAAATTGACCTCTTTTTCTTTAAAGCGGATTACATTTCGGCATTTCGAGTCCAGATGATTGGGCTAATTTTAATAAATAATAACATTCCTCTCTTGCCATATGATCTGCCATTCTCGCTGATAATACACTTAATACTTCATTCGATAACTCCAGCTCTTCAACTTCATGTAAAAAATGTGAAAATAATTTTAGTTCAAGTGAAACATCTTTTGTAAACTTCTTTAATGCAGGAAAATGATGAAGCTCTGTTCTTAAATACCCCGTCATTTCAACTGCCTTCAAATAAAATTGTTCAAAGTGCTTCTCAAATTCTTCACTTTTCTCTTTTAATCTTTTTTCAACAAGATCTAATCCACCAGAAATAGAGCCCGCATGACCAGCTGCATCTGTTAACCAAACGAGATGATAATGCAGTTCATGAAAAACAGGTGGAACTTCCCCCTTCTTCAAAAACTCTAAAACCGTTATATACTCTTCCACTTCGTTTACCATATGATTAATAAAAGTCGGCGTAAAATGAATAGTAATTTTCCCTTCCAACTGCTTCTGTATAATATTTAATTTAAACGTTCGTATTTCCTTTGCTGCTTGTTCCGCCTCTTTAGAAAATGCCACGAGATTCACATTCCGAACTTTATTTAACAGATTCGTAAATAGTTCAACAAAATAAGTAGCTTTTTTTATATCTTCTTTTTCCTTCGGAGCTAACGCATCAAGTAAAAATTGCGAATGATCAGTAAGTACCTTTAACCAAAATTGATGCTCGAACAACGCACTTTCTTCATAATTTCTCTCCACCAAATCCCCTCCATCTATTCATTCTTCTCTATCACTTGAAGTTTATATCCATCTGGGTCTTGTACTACAATACTCTTCGCACATTCATTTTCTGTATATAAAATCTCATAAAACGCTAGCTTCTTTTTCAATTTCTCTATGTTAGAAATCGTAAACGTTAAATCCTCACATGAATCTGTAACACTTTTTTCCCGTCCACCTAACATGCGATTCATGACAAAACTAATTCTCGTTGAATCAGCATCATACCAAACCCCTGTTACATCTGATTGTGGTCTTTCTAAACTAGGTTTAATTCCTAAAATCCCTTCGTAAAAATACAAAGTTTCCTTTAAGTTTTTCACTTCCAATACAATGAATTGTTTCACAGTCTCCACATTCATTCCCCCCGTACCTATTACTTTTTTATATGTGTCATAAATGCTCATTATGTCTGAATACAATACGTAGTGATGAAGAATATAGGGAGGTTTATTAATGGATAAATATATGAAATCATATGTGCCATATCATAGTCCTCAAGATCCTTGTCCTCCTATTGGTAAAAAATATTACTCTACCCCTCCTAATTTATATTTAGGTTTTCAACCGCCAAATTTACCACAATTCTCACCGAAAGAAGCACTACAAAAAGGAACTTTATGGCCTGTTTTTTATGACTATTACGAAAATCCTTATAAAAAAGGGCGGTGACGACTGACGTGAACCAGCCACTACCAGAAGAATATTATCGACTTTTAGAGAATCTCCAAGAATTAGACTTTGTACTAGTCGAACTAACGCTTTACTTAGACACCCACCCAGACGATACAGCAGCTATTAATCAATTTAATGACTTTTCTTATAAACGAAGAGTACTAAAACAACAGATGGAAGAAAAATACGGACCACTTCAACAGTACGGAAACAGCTATTCTAATGCCCCTTGGGAATGGAGCAAAGGTCCTTGGCCATGGCAAATATAAAGGAGAGAAACTATGTGGATTTATGAAAAAAAATTACAATACCCTGTTAAAGTAGGAACTTGTAATCCAGCACTTGCAAAATTATTGATTGAACAATATGGCGGTGCAGATGGAGAATTAGCTGCAGCACTCCGTTACTTAAATCAGCGTTATACAATTCCTGATAAAGTCATTGGCTTACTTACCGATATTGGTACAGAAGAATTTGCTCACCTTGAAATGATTGCTACCATGGTTTATAAGCTGACGAAAGATGCAACTCCAGAGCAAATGAAAGCTGCTGGTCTTGACCCTCATTACGCTGACCATGATAGTGCACTCCACTACCATAACGCTGCTGGTGTTCCATTTACTGCAACCTATATACAGGCTAAAGGTGATCCAATTGCCGATCTATACGAAGATATTGCAGCTGAAGAAAAAGCACGCGCAACATATCAATGGCTCATTAACTTATCAGACGATCCCGACATAAATGACAGCCTACGCTTCTTACGTGAACGAGAAATTGTCCATTCACAACGTTTCCGAGAAGCGGTTGAAATTTTAAAAGAAGAACGTGATAAGAAAATATTTTTTTAACACACGTATCCTAGCGATATGTGTTTTTTTTACGTTTAAAGTTAAATCCTTCTTATTAAACATACAAATAGTATATTTATTCGATTTAATGCATTATTTTTTAATTTTTTCAAAATTCCCTATTGCTTTCTAGTCATCAGACCTTTAAAATAATAACAGTTACTCGACAAATTATTTGAATTTTCGACAAAAACACTCATTAGGAGGATTTTCTTTATATGCGTACAACTCTAAAACCAGCGCAAATACTTTCGATTAGTTTATTACTATTCGCAGTTTTCTTCGGTGCTGGTAATATGATTTTCCCGCCCCTTCTCGGCCTTTCTTCCGGAGAAAATATGTGGATTTCCATTACAGGGTTTATTATTACAGACGTCGGTTTATCTTTACTAGCTATCGTCGCTGTTGCCCTTGCCGGTGGTAGTTTTAACACTTTAGCAAGCCGTGTTCACCCAAAATTCGCAGCAATATTCGCTATCATTATTTATCTTTCAATCGGCCCACTATTTGTTATTCCACGAACTGGATCTGTATCTTATGAAATTGGGATTGCACCACTTTTCCCGGACCAATGGTACTCTATGTTAATCTTTAGTGCGATTTTCTTTACAGTCGTCTACTTCTTATCATTAAATCCATCAAAATTAGTAGATCATATCGGAAAAATATTAACACCAATTTTACTTGGAATTATTGCAATTATGGCAACAAAAGCGATTCTTTCACCAGGAACATTTACAGAACCTATTGGTGACTATAAAGAAATTCCATTTTTCAAAGGATTTCTTGAAGGATTTTTAACGTTAGATGCAATCGGTGCACTTGTACTATCAACGATTGTTGTAAATGCGATTCGTCAAAACGGTATACAAGAAAAGAAATCTATCGCAAAATATACAATCATTTGCGGAAGCATTGCCGCTCTATTCTTAACAATTGTTTACTTCTTACTCGGTTATATCGGGGCTTCAAATGGCAACTTAGGGAATTTTGAAAACGGTGGTCAACTATTAGCGACTGTTATGTATCACTTCTTTGGGACAAGCGGTAACGTTTTATTAAGTATCGCCATTATCTTTGCTTGTTTAACGACAGCAATCGGCGTTGTAAGTGCATTTGCCAACTATTTCGCAACAGTATTAACAAATGTTTCTTACAAAAAGCTCGTACTATACGTTTGTATATTTAGCTTCATTATTTCAAACTTAGGATTAAGTTTACTAATTAAAATTACTTTGCCTGTATTAATTATTCTATATCCAATTACAATCATTTTAATTTTCGTATCATTTATCGATAAATATACGAAACGTAAACCTTCTGTCTACATCGGGGCAATGATCGCAGCATTCCTTATTAGCTGTATTCATGCACTTGATAATGTGGAAATGATACCAAGTTTTATCGCGAATATCGTACACACCATTCCTTTTTATAACTTAGGAATTGGCTGGATTATCCCGGCAATCATCGGTGGTATAATTGGATACTTTATTCCGCAAACAGAAGCTGAAGGTGAAGTTTCTACAAAATAAAAAGAAGCAAGCATGAAATCCATGCTTGCTTCTTTTTTATTTTCTATCGCTACATACTGTATTTCTGTACGAACGGACCGTTAACGTATAGTAACCAAAGTAAGTGATGATATAAACCCCTATACTGCCTAATAAAGGAAGGCTATATTCAAACATGCCTGTAAAGCCCATCAAACTTAAAAATGCAAAGAATGTATGACAAATCGCAAGGAGTAATGGTACTAAGAATATTGCACCTACTTGCTTTCTTACAGACTCTGTTGCTTCCTTTTTCGTTAGTCCAATTTTCTTTAACATTGCATATGCTGGTCGCTCTGCCATCGCTTCTGTTATTTGTTTAAAGTATAAAATACAACCTGTCGCAAGAATAAAGACAATCCCTAAAAATACACTAGCAAATAATAACACTGCACCATCTTGCAATTCAGATTGGCTCGCCTCTTCAAATGATTGGAATTTCGCTTCTTTGGAAAGGATATTCGCTAGATTTTTCGTTACCTCTGCATTACCATTTCCTTCAACAATAAATCCACTTACTGTTGAAATAGCTTTCCCTCTTTGCAACTTATTAAATAACGAATCTTGAACAACAAGTCCAACTGGTGCAAGTTTCGCGCTAACAACTGTTTCTTTGCGGTGATCAACAATTGTTACATCTCTCTTCATCCCTTCAAAGGACACATTATTTCCTTCAAGTGAATTCTTTTCGATGTTATATGATTTATACGGATCTAATAAAACAACTTCCTTTTCAGAACCTAAAACAGCTTTTTTATTACCTAACATAGGAGCTGCTTTATTATAATCTGACTCTTTTATAACTTGTACATTGCCATCACTAATTAAATATCCTGTTAACATACTCGAACCATCTATATTTACTTGCCCCGAAAACAACTCTACTTTTGTTTCACCCTTAATGATTCCTCCATGTTTTTGTATCTCTTCTCTAACTTTCTTATTTAATTCCTTCCCAGTGGTTACATATTCATAACTAACTGGATTCATAAGTGTTGCTGTTTTCTTTGCTCCATAATACATACTAGAACTCATACCAATTGTGCATAGTGTTACCGCACTTAATAAAGAGAGTAAAGCTAACATCTTTACGTTTCCTTTTATTCTAAAGAACAATGAAGAAATCGATAAAATGTTCGTTCCATTCCAATATTTCGTTTTATCTCCCTTGATTGTATAGAGTGATTTCACTGTATATTGCTCAAATAGTAAAAACGTACCTTTTACAATACAGCCAAAAATAAGTAGACCTGTAATAAAAATTGCTCCAAATCCAAAAACTTGTGTAAGTAGCGCAATGATATAACCTGTAATTAATAAAACAATCGCTCGTTTTGCCTTCTTACTTGAATACGTAGGTGCCTCTTCTTTTTGATTTTCGCCATATAGTAATTCAACTAAACGATGCTCATAAATTAACTTTTTACTTTTCCATGATGCAATAAAGAAAATTGCACCTATCGTTATAAGAACTTCTACTATAGATAAAAATGAAATCGTAAATGTAAAAGTAAATGCACTTCCCATTAACTTTACGAGAAACCCTGCGCACATATTCGCTATAAATAAACCAGCAAGAATACCTAACACACTTGCCGCAGCACCAACTAATAATGTTTCATAAAAGAGTAACTTCGCAATCTCCTCTTTACGGATACCTAATAAACTGTATAGTGCAATTTCTTTTTTCTTCTTTCGTAAAAAGAAGCTATTACAATAAAAAATAAATATCGTTAAAAAGATAATCAACAATATTTGTGCAAACGTAAATGTCGTTTCCACCTTATCCGATTCTTTTAAAAGAGCTACTACACTTTCATTTCGTTTAATCGATACGAATGTAAAATAAATAATAATGCTGCCTACTAATGAAATAAAGTATAGAAAATAATGTTTCATATTTCGTTTTATACTACGTTTTGATACTTCTAAAAAATCCATCGTATACCTTCACCCGCCCTCGTATTTCTCTATACATGAAGTGTATACGAAATTGTATTTCTCCCCTATCGATTTTCATTACATCTCTCTTACGATATTGTAATATAACAAAATAAAAAGAACCTAGTCTCCTAGGTTCTTTACATCGTATGCTTAAAAGTAAATAACTCTTCTTTCAACTGCACAACAGATTGTTCCTCTTCTACAACATCCTTCTTTAGCTCTCCTCCTAACCTTACTTTCATCATCGCCTCTTCGATACTTTTTACAATCATATTTCCTGAAAAAATAGTAAGTCCAAAAAATGTAATTGGAACGAGAGGGATCCACGGATTCACTGTTAATGATCTAAAATAGACTCCAATTAGCCCTGACCATTCATGTGTGTAAGATTCTATTTCTTCTATCGGTCCAAAAAACTTAACCGTTCCGCCAAAGAATATTTCTAGTAACCCTAAGTGCAGTAAAATAGTAAGAGTCTGCGTAAACTGCTGAAAAAATACAAGTATAAACGTCATATAAAGATGCGGGAAAAGATGCTTTATAACAATATGTCTTCTCGATCCACCTAATATGCGCGCGGCATCAACAAATTCCTCCGTTCGCAATTTACGAACTTCCTTCGCAACATACAGTGCAATAACTGGCATTACAAGCATTACAAGTAAGACAACTTGAAACGAAGCCCTTTCAAAAAAGGTTGTTGTTTCCTCCCCACTTCCAAATGTACTTGCAAATTGAAGAAAAAAATACGCAATCATAACTGTCGGAATAACTGTAAAACTATCAAAAAAAGACTCAATTTTTGAAAATCCTCTTTTTATGTACGTTCCGAGCACGACACCGAAAAATACACCTATTACCATTCTAAGTGCCGCAATTAAAATAGATATACCAATCGTCCATTTCGCGCCTTCAATGACTAAATGTAAAAGGTCATATCCTTTCCGATCTGTCCCAAGTAAAAATTGTAATGAAGGTGGAAAAGGTGGCACTTGTGGATTTTCATCCGCATCATATTGCAATGTAACTTGTCTAATATGTCCATCATTCCATAACGTATTTCCGATGCTCAAAAGAACTAATAGGAAAAGAAACCCAATGCTTATCCAAAATCTTTTATCACGTTTTATATACGTCCACATATTATAATCTCTCCTTCATCGCAGCCGGAATGAGATAATGAAACAATTTAAATAAAATAAAAATCGGAATATAAATAAGCAGTACACTCACGATAAAAACTTCAATTCTAATACCCTCATACGATTTCAAAAACATAAAAATACCACCCGTATTAAAAATCCATTCTATAATATATAAATTAGATAACATAAAAAAGATATTCGTTTTCGCAAAGAACAATGTACTAAGCAACACATTTCGTAAAATATGACGATTTAAAATATGAAAGCGCCCCAGCCCTTTCGCCTTAGCAAATAGTACATAATCTTTTTCTAGTTCATTTTCAAAACGAAGCACGACCATTTTTACAAACATAATCGTAGTCGGGATGCTCAAACACAATATTGGCAACCCCCTAATCGACTCGCCTCCAATTGAAGCAATTTGAAAAGGTAAAAAACCTGTTTGTTTAAAAAACCATACAACTAAAATTTGTGATACTAAAATAAGAAGGATATCTGGAATGGATTCTAGGAAGATAAGAAATGATTTAATTCGATGTTGTATACGCGGTGAACTACTCATAATTACATAAACAATACAAAATGCTACAAATAATGAAATAAAAAAAGCAGCTAAAAAAATAATAATCGTTTCTTTATAATGGACGAACAACTGTGGAAATAAAAATTTATCTCCCACATATTTAAAATTGGAGATGTCCATTAAATTCACAAACACTTCTTGTAAACTCTGTATGTACTGTGATGCATGCAGCTCAAATCCATAAAATAGTTTCGGCAATGTCCCTAAACAAATAATACCCAAAATCGAAATAAGAAATTGAAGCGTCACTTCCATCCCATTCAGAAAAACTTTTTTGACCACGTTTTCCCTTCTCTCTTTATATAATTTACTCTCTAATTTTATTCTTAATTTTCTGAATTGTAAATATTCATATAAAAAAATCACTAGGCTATGATCCTAGTGATTCTTTATGCGTATGTCCTTCTCTTTTCGCAAACGGCATATACAAAATAAAACATCCAATAAGCGCTGCGAGTTCTAATGAAATAATATAGTAAGGATGCGGTCCTAACATATCAAGTAATGAAGCTGTTTCTGGCTTATGGGCTAAAAACATATAATTACCACCTGTTTTGTAATTTACAAACGAAACAAGCGGAATCAATATGTTTAAAAATACCATCGTGCGTTTAATAGATTGTACTGTCGGACGATAACCTTCTACCCAAGTCATAAAGAGCGGTGCCCAAATGAGCAATATATGCGCGATAAAATATTCAATGAAACGAAAATGCGGAAAAGCATACTGCAAGTTTGGCGTTAAAATGGCTTGTGATGCACCAATAATTCCTGTAAAAAATACAATCTCATATATACGGTAACTTTTCGTTACGATCATAATCGACGCTAACAACAAACTAATCGTACACAACTCGAATGGTAATGAAGTAGCTAGCTCAAAAATCCCAGCTTTCCACTCCCACATGTGCAGTCCAATTTCACTCCCTATAAATAAAAATGCAATCGCATATCGAACCGTTATATTCCACTCATTTTGACGTAATACATCTTGGTATTGATATAAAAAAACGATTCCCACCAACATAATAAATAATATAATGGCATGTTGCCTTGAGTATGGAATAAACGGTTTTAATGGATGCGCACTAAAATAAGCTTCCATCTTCCTTCCTCCTCTCCTTCATACAATATTATTGTAAGAAAAAAAACACGCGTCAATTCATTTGCTTACACTAAGACAACCTCTACCTTACATTTACATATTCATACCTTACAAAACTGTAAGGTTATTGTAAGCTAAAACGATTTGTCAGATTCTTCACCTCTTCTATACTGAATGTAGATACTAAAACGAACGAAAAGGTGATAAATAGATGAAGAAGAAAAATAAAGTGTTAATTACTAGTTTAGTAGCAATCGGAATTGCAGCTGGATCATACTTTGCATTTGCTGGCGGCGGTTCAGAAGTAGCAATGGCATATAGCGGATATAAAGTAACAGAAAAACAAATTGAAAACGCGCAAAAATTTGGCGGTGAAGTTATTCCAAACGGCATCGAAACAATTTCATTTGATCCAACAAAAGGAACGTATGAATTAGCAGTTAAAAAAGGTGATGAAGTAAAAAAAGGGCAACTCCTTTTTAAATACAATGACCCTACTGCTAAACAAGGTGTAACAGAAGCAGAAATGCAAAAGAAAATCGCACAAAAAGAAGTAACATTGTTCCAAAAACAAATTGATACAGCGAAACAAAAATTACAAAAAGATAAAAATGCAGGTCTTCCGGCTGAAGCATTAAAAGCATCAGAAATCGAGGTACAACAATTAGAATCACAGCTTGAAATGAAAAAGTTTGAAGTTGAAAAATCTGATGAAATGATTAAAGCTGCAAAAGAGAGAGTAAACACACTTTCTGTAACGAGTCCTGCTGATGGCGTAATTGATGATATCGTAAAAATTGCTGATGAAAAAACAGGTATGAGCGGTATTACACTTCGTCACGCTGGTCCATTTAAAGTAAAAGGTCAACTTTCTGAATATGAGCTTGCTAGTATGAAAGTTGGGCAAGAAGTAACTGTTTCTTCAAAAACGGTCGCTGGTAAGACTTGGACAGGAAAAGTAACAGAAATCGGTTCTACACCATTAAAGAGTATGGACGAAAACAAAACAGTTTCTAACTATCAATTCACTGTCACATTAGATAATAGTGAAGAATTACAAAACGGCTTCCACGTTTACGTAACGAGTAAATCTGGCGAAGCAACTGGTACAATTGTTCCGAAAAGCAGCATCGTGAAAAAAGGTGACAAAAATGTTGTCTTCGTCATAAAAGACGGTAAAGCGAAAGAACAAGCAATTACTGTTGAATTCGAGACAGATAGCGAAGCAAAAGTTTCTGGAGTGAAAAAAGGAGAACAAATTATCTCTAAACCGGAAAAAGACTTAAAGGATGGTATGGAGGTCGTCGCCCAATGATTACCTTAAAAGGCATCACGAAATCCTTCCAAAATGGTGCAGAGTCCGTTCAAATATTACACGGAATTGACGTAACACTGAACCAAGGAGAATTCACTTCTATTATGGGACCATCTGGTTCTGGTAAATCAACATTAATGAACATTATCGGTTGTTTAGATAAACCAACGACAGGTACGTACGAACTAGCTGGGCAAAACATTTCAAACATGTCTGAAACAGAACTTGCACATGTTCGTAATAAAGAGATCGGATTCGTATTCCAAAACTTCATGTTATTACCGAGACTTTCAGCACTTCAAAATGTAGAGCTCCCTCTTATTTACGCTGGAGTCGATAAAAAAGAAAGGCGTGAGCGCTCATTAGCTGCTTTAACAAAAGTAGGTTTAGCTGATCGTGCTACTCACCTGCCGAACGAACTATCAGGTGGACAAAAGCAGCGTGTCGCTGTTGCACGCGCAATCGTAAATAACCCGAAATTTATCTTAGCCGATGAACCGACGGGGGCACTTGATACGAAAACAAGTACACAAATTATGGACCTCTTTTACGAATTAAATAAACAAGGCTCAACAATCATTATGATTACCCACGATCGTGAAATTGGGGAAGCAGCAGCACGCCAAATTGTAATTCGTGACGGAAATATCGTCCAAGATTGGAGAGGTTAATTTTGAACACGAGTGAAAATATACGCATGGCCCTTTCCTCTATCTTTGCTCATAAAATGCGTTCTATTTTAACGATGTTAGGTATTATTATCGGTATTAGTGCCATTATTACTATCATTTCAATGGGTGATGGTACTAACGCAAAGTTTAAAAAAGAGTTAGGCCAAGGAAAAGATAACGAAGTAACGATTTACTACAACAATCCTGACTATGGAACAGATAATGCCAAAATTACAGCTGATATGCTAAACCGACTGCAAACTGTACCAGGCGTTAAAGATGTGTATCCAGATGTAAGTATGAAAGTAAAAGCATCTGCTGGTTCAAAAGATGTAAATCTTGATTTAAAAGGTGGAACAGGCGCCTTTATGACAGATTCGAAGATAAAATTAGTTCACGGTCGTGAATTAAACGACAGTGAGCTAAACCAAGCAATCCCTGCTGTTATATTAAATGAAGAAGCTTTCAACAAATTATTTAGTAGTTGGGAATCAAATCAATACACAGATATAAAAGGAAAGCCGTATAAAATAGTCGGTGTATACGAAACGAAAAACGACTTCGGAATGCCTATGCCTGAAGGTTATACATCACTTGAAAATGCCCCTGTCATTTCAGGAGTAAATGAGTATGACTCTGTCAGATTAACAATGACCTCTCCGACAGAACGTAAAAATGTAGAAAAACAAGCCGTTTCCGTTTTAAACGAAATGAAAGCTCCTAAATTTGAGCACAAATTCGAAGCACAAGACTTAGGTGAATTTACGAAGCAATTAGATGAATCAATCGGTATGATGAAGATGGTATTCGGTGGTATTGCCGCTATCTCCTTACTTGTCGGTGGTATCGGTGTAATGAACATCATGCTTGTATCTGTAACAGAACGCACACGTGAAATCGGTATTCGTAAAGCTCTTGGTGCAACGCGCGGTAAAGTATTAACACAATTCTTAATTGAATCTTGTATTTTAACAGGACTCGGTGGTTTCATCGGATTTATGCTCGGTATCTTCTTCGCTTGGATCGTCTCATTCTTTGCTGGATGGCCACTCGTTGTTTCAAAAGAACTTGGACTTCTTGCAGTAGGTATCTCCATGTTAATCGGTATTATATTCGGTTTACTTCCAGCTAACAAAGCTGCAAAACTGGATCCAATTGAATGTTTACGATATGAATAAACAAAAACGTAGGAGTTTACACTCCTACGTTTTTTATTTATCTATTAAATCGTGTTTCTTCTATTATATATGTTTCACGTTATAAACATCTTTAATTATTTTAACCTACTAAATCTATTATAGAATCCTATTATTGCAAAAATACTATGTGAAAGTCGAAAATCAAGGCGTAATTTTTTCCATACCTCGACTTATTTTGTAACAATTATAGCGATATTTTATTAAATTTCACCTCATTTCTATTTCTCCACAACTAAAATAGTTATCTTTGCATAACTACTTTTCTGTTCCGACAGCAAAATACGCCATTTTTGTAATGATTACGAAACAATTACGTAATAATACAGAAACACTATTAACCTATCAGAAATTGAAATACTACCTTTTTTATGCATCATATGCTCTAACCTCCCCTAAAAACTATAAGAAAGCGCTTTTAGGATATTACTGGAATTATTACAGAATATTAATGACCCGTTACGAAAGCTTTGTAATTTTATGTTTTTCGCAAATAAGAAAATAATGGTTGCTATAATGAGGTCAACGAAAACAAATGCAATGGAGGCTATTATGAAAAAATTTATGGGTATAGCAACAGCAGCGGTTTTTGGTCTTGGGATTTTCACAACATCTGCTAAAGCAGAAACAATCGTAACGACTGATGTACTAAATGTACGAGAAAACCCAACTACTGAATCAAAAGTTGTAGGAAAATTATTAGATGGATATAAAGTTAACGTTTTACATACAGAAAACGGATGGTCAAAAGTGAAATTGAATAGCGGTAAAGAAGCTTTCATTAGCGCTGACTACACAAAAGACACTTACTACGTAACAGCTAACGTATTAAATGTACGTGCTGGTGCAAACACAGACTCAGAAATTCTTGGTAAACTGAAACAAGATGATGTAATTGAAACAACACACCAAGTTGAAAATGATTGGATCCAATTTGAATATAACGGAAAAACAGCTTATGTTCATGTTCCTTACTTAACAGGTAAAGCTCCAGTTAAAGTTCAACCAGCAGTAAAAGTTGAAAAAACAACGAAAGTTCAAGATACAGCTAAAACTGTAGCAGCAACTAAAGCTCGTGAAGTAGCTGAAACGCAAGCTAAAGCTCAGGAAGCAACTAAAGCTCGTGAAGCAGCTGAAGCTCAAGCAGCGGCTAAAGCCCAAGAGGCAGCTAAAGCTCGTGAAGCAGCTAAAGCTCAAGCTTCTGCTAAAGCTCAGGCAGAAGCTGAAGCTCAAGCAGAAGCTAAGGCTCAAGAAGCAGCTAAAGCTCAAGAAGCAGCTGAAGCTCAAGCAGCGGCTAAAGCCCAAGAGGCAGCTAAAGCTCGTGAAGCAGCTAAAGCCCAGGCAGAAGCTGAAGCTCAAGCAGAAGCTAAGGCTCGTGAAGCGGCTAAAGCTCAAAAACCAGCTACACAACAACCTGTTGCAAAAGAAACTGAAACAAGTGCACCATCATCTTCTCGTGAGTTACGCGTTGTAGCAACAGCTTACACAGCAGATCCGCTTGAAAATGGTTATAAAGCAGGCGACCAAGTAAAATCAGCTATGGGTCATAACTTAACAGCTAATCCAAACATGAAACTAATCGCAGTTGATCCAAGTGTCATTCCATTAGGTTCAAAAGTATGGGTTGAAGGTTATGGAGTAGCAATCGCTGGTGATACTGGTGGAGCTATTAAAGGAAATAAAATCGACGTTTTAATGCCAGACAAAGGTACATCAAGTAACTGGGGACGTAAAACAGTTACAGTTAAAGTATTAAACTAGTTCGTATAAAAAGAGTCAGTCTCATTGAGGCTGACTCTTTTTGCGTTCCTTCTAAAGAAAAATATACTTCTATCTGAAATTATATCAACGATTTTTCGAATATATCTATCGTAACTTATAATATATCAACGATTAAACAAGAGATATCGATTTACCGACAAACTTTGACATTAAAAAGTACTTTATGATAAAAAGGCTGCCCAAAATTCGGACAGCCTCCTATACTTCTCTATTCCACACAAGTAAACTGTGTCCAAGCTCCTACATAATCTAATAAGAATAACTCTTCTTCCGCAATTGTACCGACAATATTTTTCCTTTCATCTATCGGCATTTCTTTTAGAATGATTTGTAGTTCGCCTTTATACTTACCAAATGAGTTGTTACCAATTACAACTTGCCCTCTTTCCTGTAGTACACCTTTGCGCACTGGGAAGTCATAGCCTTTGTACTTTTTACGTACTTCTGTAGAACGTACCATATATTCTGTTATGTCACCGCGTCTTACGTGTAATTCTTGCAGCGTGGCTCTCTTCTCTACTTCAGTCGCCTCGTCTACAAAGTTTACTTTCAGCTGTAACATGTAACGATTTAAGTTTCCTAGTTTCTCTAACTCTTCTTCACTCGCATAAGCATTTCCGATAATCACATCATCGATTAACCCTGTTGCCCATACATGTTTTGCTTGTACTTCAATTGGTAAATTACGATGCTGTTCTAACGTACATAATCCGTCATTAATATCCCATGGACCGATGTCACCTGCATGTGACGTAATAAATGCTGCTGTGCGAATACCATACTTTTTAAAGCGTTCACTACAGCGAATGAAATAGTCATACGGAAGTCCAGTAAATTTTTGCGGATAGAAGTTATGACAACCGATTAAAGCTGACTTATTCGCTTGATGCGAAAGAATATTTTCTAAGTACGCAATATCGTTACTTACGTTCAGCTCAATTTTTAAGCCGTACGGATTATTCGTCATTTTCGCTTCAGTTAATCCGTCAAATCCTAAATCTAATCGAATACCGTCTGCACCTAACTCTGCGAAAAATGATAGATCACTATAACTAATACCGAGCTGATCAAAGACAGCCGGAGCTACATCTAAAATCACTTCCATATTGTTATCTTTTGCGTGATGAATAATTTCTTTAAATTCAGCTACAATCTCTTCTTTCGGACGATTCACAGATAATAAACAAGTGAATATTCTTGAAAAACCGTGGCGTGCCGCTGCCGAAATGTATGCCATATCTTTTTCTTTCGTTGAATGCTCTGGATAAAGTGAAATTCCTAATTTACGCTCCATGCTTTTGCATCTCCTTCACACGTTGTATTAATGCCATGCTCGTAAATCTATATTTTGCAGATAAACATGTTGCACATAAAATTGTCGGTACAATAATTACGTACGGTGATTGCAATCCTAACAGTACATATGCACCCATTGAACAACCGATAAATAAAACTGATACTAGTAGTAACACTAATAAAGATTTACTTTGTACCCATTTCGAATAATGGGCAATACACTGTCCGACCACGAATGTAATTAAGATGATAATTGCTCCGAGCATTCTGTTTTCTCCTCTCCTGCTAATTGTTGTTTCTCATACATTTTGAAGAATGGATAGTAAATAACAAATGAGATAACAAAGTTAACAAGTACAAGTACACCAGCCATAATTGTCCAGTCCGTACTAATAATCGCTGCAATTGGTGCTAACATCGTAAATGGCAGTTTCGCCATCATCATCGGAATCATACCTGAAACAACTGCGAAATATGATACTGTCGTTGTCACTAACGGTGTAATAACGAACGGAATAATTAAGATTGGATTCATTACAATTGGTGCCCCGAAAATAATCGGTTCGTTAATATTGAATAAGCCTGGCACAAATGATAATCTACCTAACTCTTTTAGGAACTTAGATTTAGAGAACATAAACATAATTACTAAAGCTAACGTTGAGCCCGATCCACCAATCCATACGAACCATTGAATAAATTGCTCTGTAAATAAGTTTGGTAATTGATGTGCATTTCCTGTAGCTGTGAATACTTCCATATTTTCAAGAATTGCTGAATCCCACATTGGACGAATGATCGGTCCTAAAATCGCAGGGCCATGTATACCGAATGACCAGAAGAATACGATTAAGAATACTGTTAATAAACCGCCGAATAAATTATTTCCTACTAATACTGATTTTAATGGTGCGATTAAATACGTGATTGTTGTATTTACATCAAATTTCAAACCGTAACGAATACCCCAGAATAAAAGAATAACTGCTAATGTTGGAATTAATGCTGCAAATGAATTTGAAACTGCTGGTGGTACACTATCTGGTAATTTAATCGAAATATTATGCTTAATCATAAAGTGATAAATTTCTACTGCAATTAAAGCTGTAACAATTGCGCCAAATAAAGATGTCGCACTTAATGTTCCTACTGAAATATATCTACCCGCATCAATAACACCTGGTACAGCTTTCGTAATTTGAATTGGTTCAACCGATGCTAGTAAAAAGGCGAGTACAGATAATAACCCTGCACTTAATTGATTGAGCTGATAAAAATTTGCGAGCGAAGCTCCTACCCCAAATGCTGCGTATAACGCCATTAATCCTACTGTAAATCGGAATGGAATATCTAAAATATGGCGAAACGGTGCAATCCATTCCATATATGCATCAATTGGTAAGTTTAAAAAGATAACGAAAAATGATCCGACAATCGTTAACGGTAATGTAGAAATAACCCCGTTTCGAATTGCTAATAAATGCCGCTGTCCGGCAATCTTTTGCGTTGTTGGCATAATCTTTTGTTCCATAAAACTCATAAATCCATTCATCAAAACCCCTCCTCTTTCTCTTTTCTATGAAAGAACGAAATAAAGTTATAACATTATAATGTTTATATTTAAAAAAATATAATTATGCTAAAACTAATTGTTCTGCTTGTTTCAGTACTTTCAAACCATCACACATGCCATAATCTCGTTGGTCTATAATTGCAACTGGTATATTGTATGAATTTGCAAGAAACTGTACGGCTGGAAATAAATATTTCACTTGTGGCCCAATTAAAACGACATCAGCTTCCTTAATTTCAAGCTTCACTAGTTCTGAATCAACTGCCTTAATTTTATAATTCTTTCCTTGCTTGTTTGCTTCTTCTTGCATTTTTCTTACGACCATACTCGTTGACATGCCTGCTGCACAACATAGTAAAATGTACATCTTATGCTATCACTTTCTCTTCCATTCGTTTATGAAGAGTAATAAATTCTTCCGCAAGTTCTTTCACTGTAATTGCATTCATTAAATGATCTTGTGCATGTACTAACAGTAAACTGATTTCTGCATGATTTCCTCTTGCTTCTTCTTGAATTAAATCTGTTTGAATGCGATGAGCTGCTGAAATTTCTTCACTAGCAAGTGTCATCTTTTCACTCGCATTCTCAAAATCTCCTTTTCTTGCAAAAGCAATTGCTTCAAGCGCTGCACTTCTCGCGTTGCCACCATGTAAAATTAACGCAAATGGAGTTTGCATATCAGCCATTTTAAATTCCCCCAAGCTATCTTTTTTCTATGTTTTTATCTTATTATGAAAACGCATACAATTAAACATAAAAAACTTCCGTTGTGTAACGGAAGTTTTTACATACTTTTCTTATATAGATAGTAATACCTCTTGGAAATCTTCAATACCTTCAGCATGCGTTAATTTCTCTATCGTACTTTGACTAGACATAATATCATATAAAAAATCATAAAGACGTTGTAAATCCTCATTATTATTGCGCTTTACACTAAATAAAATAATAACTTGTACTTTCTTACCTCCCCAATCAACAGCTTTTTCAAGTGTACAAAACATCAAAAATGTTTCCGCACTTAATAACTGCATCGGATGTGGAATCGCAACTAAATTTCCAACCGCTGTAGGAGATGTATTCTCTCTTTCCATAACAGAGTCATAAAAGTGTTCTGGTACATAGTTTTTCTCAGCGGCTTTCTCACATAAAAATTGGATAACCTCTTCCTTCGTAGAAGCACTATGATTTAAAAAGATTAAATCTTCCTTCATATATTGCTGTACACTATTATTCACATGCGTAAACAACTGCTGACCAATTGACTTAATCTCGTTATCATCAAATATTGAGTTTACTTTTATAATAGGTACAGGTAAACCACTTGGTATATGAATCGTACTAATAATACAATCTATCTTTTCTTTATACAGATCTTCCACTTTCAATTGGTAGTAACCTGTAATCCCTACAATCTCTAATTTATCTCGGAACTGTGATAAAATTTTATATTTCAATAGCTGGGCGCTTCCTTGACCAGTCGCACAAACTAATAAACATCTCTTCTTTTGATTTTGTTCCTGTAAACGGCTCATTGCTCCGCCGAAGTGAATTGCAATATAACCAATTTCACTTTCCGGAATCGACTCACCTGTATATTCACCAATTATATCCCCAACGAGAACCGCAATTTCAAAAGCATACGGATAATTCTTTTTCACTTCTGCCAAAAGAGGGTTTCTCGTATTTAACTTATACTTCAAACGGTTTAATAACGTTTTTAAATGAACACCAAATCCAAATAATAATTCTTCATCATAATAAAAAATAAGATTCCGTTCTTCCGCTACTTTAAAAAGAATATGTTGCATAAATGCATATAGATCTTTCCCTAATAGTTCTTCCACATTTTCATAACGATCTTTCGATGTGACAGCAGTACTCAATAAATGCATTGTCACATATAAAACTTCTTCTTCTGGAAATGAAAGATGCAACTCTTTCTCTAAATCCCCTACAATCTGTTTCGCAATTGCATATTCTTTCTTTATTATAAGTTCAGCTTGCTCCTTATTCAGCCCTTTCATATAATGCTGATTTTCACAACGCTTTAATGCAATTGCAATATGAATGACTAAATTATCAATTTCTATATCTGATAAATATATCGTCCCTCCCTCGATATACTTTAATATAACCGAACGGATAAGCGGTATATGAGGTAACGATAAATATATATCACTCTGCTCAAATTGCTCATGAAATGGAGTATGGTCATAACGCGGTAAACTATATTGTGATAAACAAGAACGAATATGAAACTCCTCTCCCACAATACGTATACCATAATACGGTCTCTTTTCAATTTGTAATTGATAGCGACCACATATATCTGTAACATCTTTCATAATTAAATTTACAGTCGATTTACTTACATAAATCTCCTCTGCTAACTGTGAAAGCTTCACATATCCCTCGGTGGTTAAAATACGTTGCAGAATGTACGCTATCCTTTCTTCATAAGAAGTTGGGATTTTTTCCGTCTGTTTTTGAAATAGACTCACACAAAACTCTTCAAACTTCTTCGTTTGTATAATTTCTAGCTCGTATCCAGTCCCTCTTTGCGATTCAATTTTCGCTCCGTTTTCTTCCAATATATCATTTAATAATTTTATATCTTTTTGAATCGTCTTCGTTGATACATGTAAACGGCTCGCTAAAAAAGCTCGATTTAACATCGATTTCTCTTCTAAAAACTCCTCTAAAATAGAAATTAATCGCTGATGCACCTTTGTCATAGCTCTTCCTCTCACTATATATATAAAAAGGAAAAAGCTGCTGAAGTCAGTAGTTTTTCCCTTTTATTTTATCTATTTCTTTAATGTAAATCCGAATTTATCCCATGCTTGTAAATAATCTAATAAGAAAATCTCTTCTTCTACAATTCGACCAACTACATTTGTTTTTCCTGTATTCACCATATCTTTTAATGCAATTTGCAATTCACCTTTATATTGGCCATATTGCTCATTATCAATTAGAAGATCGCCGCGCTTAATTTCACGTGTATTATGAGGTTTAAACTCTTCCTTTTTATATTTCACACGGCTTTGTGTCGAGCGAATCATATATTCAGATACATCCCCGCGATAAAAATGAGGTTCGTCTAATACGATAATTCTTTCTAGTTCTGTCGTTGTATCATATAACTCTATATCAAATGTTTGTTTCTCTTTATTTAATGCACCTAGTGCTTGTAATTCTTCTTCTGATGCATAAGCGTTCGCAATAATAACATCATCAATTAATTCTGTTGCAAATAAATGCTTCGCTTGTGTTGTCATTGGTAATTCACGATGCTGCTCTAACGTACATAATCCTTCTGTTACTGGCCAAGGTCCATATGTTGCATCAAATGATGAAATAAAAGCAGCCGTTCTCATACCGTAATCTTTAAATTGTTTCGAGCATGTAATAAAATGATCGTATGATAATCCGGAATAACGATGCGGATAAAAATTATGGCAACCAATTAAATTTTCACGATTTGGTCTATGACTCATAATGTTATCTACATACTTCGTACCGTTACTCATATTAATCTCAATTTTTAAGCCATACGGATTGTACGTCATAATTGATTCTTCTAATCCTGAGAAACCAACATCTAAACGAATACCGTACGCACCTAGTTCATGGAAGAACGATAAATTATTATACGAAATACCTAGCTGTTCAAAAACAGCTGGACTAATATCAACTAACACTTGAAACCCTAACGCATTTGCATGAGAAATCGTTTCTTTAAACTCTTCTATAATTTTCTCTTTTTCACCATCTACAGATAATAAACATGTAAATACACGAGTAAATCCGTATTTACTTGCTAATGTTAAATACTCTTTATCTTTCTCTACTGTTGAATGTTCTGGATAAATAGAAATACCTAATCGTCTCATATGTACACGCCTCTTTCTTCATCATATTGTAAACCTTTTCAAATATATGTAGTGAAAAAGTATATATCCCCTTCTCTTTCACTACTTTTTGAATCCGCTTTCGTTAAAGAAAAAACAATTTCTATCATTCATAACAACTACCAGTCTATACATCTATACTTTACATCTTTTTTTCATAGTTGTGTAGTCTTTCCACAAATTTGTCAGTTTTTTACCTCGAAAATTGTTGTACGTTTTCAAGGCACCTTCCTTGACTGTTACATTGGCCAATACATATACTCGAAAGAAAAGAGAAATTTTTATATAGGGGATGAATATATGGGAGAAGCAATACTCGTAAAACGAGAACCGTTATGGACGAAAGAATTTGTCGCGCTAATTCTAGCAAACTTATGTATGTTTTTAGGATTTCAAATGTTAATTCCGACTTTACCTGTTTATGTGAAAGAAATTGGAGGTACAAGTTCCAATATTGGATTTGTTGTCGGCATGTTTACTGTTGCGGCACTTTTTGTTAGACCGCTAACTGGAAATGCCTTGCAAAAATTCAGCAAAAAAATCATTTTAATGATTGGCACTGCTATTTGTTTACTCGCTATGGGTAGTTATCTTTTCGCTTCAACGGTTTTCCTATTGCTTGCCGTTCGAATTTTACACGGAGCCGGTTTTGGTATTACAACGACTACATATGGAACTGTCGTTTCCGATTTAATTCCGCAAGCTCGCCGCGGTGAGGGCATGGGATATTTCGGCCTTTCTGGAACGATTGCAATGGCGCTCGGTCCACTTATCGGACTTTGGCTTATGCAAACATATAACTTCACGATTCTTTTTTTATGTGCACTTTCCTGTACAATTGTTTCATTAATATTAACGAAACTACTTCAAATTAAAAAATCACCACAACCACCAAAGCAAACATCTGGTACCTTTCTCGATGGATTTATTGAGCGCAAAGCTTTACTTCCTTCATTATTAATATTATGTATTACATTAATGTACGGGGGAATCGGAAGCTTTATTACGTTATTTGCTACGGAAGTCGGCATTGCTGATATAAGCCTCTTCTTCTTATTTAATGCACTTGCAATCGCTGTTACTCGTCCATTTTCCGGAAAGTTATATGATGCGAAAGGTCATTCATTCGTAATTATTCCAGGAGTTATTATTACGTTTACAGGGATTATTTTATTGTCGTATACAACTACCATTCCAAGCTTAATTATTGCAGCAGCATGCTACGGAAGTGGTTTCGGAGCGATTCAACCTGCACTACAAGCGTGGATGATCGACCGAGTAGCACCGCACCGACGAGGAGTCGCAACAGCTACATTCTTCTCAGCATTTGACCTTGGAATTGGTGCTGGCGCGATTATTTTTGGATTCATTGCACATTTTACAAACTACGCAACTGTATATCGTTATTCCTCTCTACTACTTATTGCTTTCCTGTTCATTTACATTACAAGTGTAAAAAAACAAAAGCATGGTGATAAAAATACGGAAAAAGCTGCTGGATAATTCCAGTGGCTTTTTTACGTATTTTTGACGTTATAAAACTACATGCATTTTCCTACATATTTTTTTACCTTTCATCAAAAAATATACGATGAACTCGCAGACGCTTTCTTTGATATCCAACCGAACATCACTTTTCTAAAAAGTGTGATTTTTTTACAGAAATACGATTTACAAAAGATAAAAACCAATAAAATACAGCTGTTTCTTTAAAGAATTGTAAACTTTTTATCCCTTTGTAAATTTAGTGTAAATTTTACTGATAAATCGTTTACAGTGGCTCACGATTTAGTTAATAATTACATCGTACATGAAATTTAAGGAGTGGAATGCGTGGAATACAATGTTCAAGATATGATCTTCCAGTTCATTGGTGGATTAGGTATTTTCTTATTCGGAATTAAATACATGGGCGATGGACTGCAACAAGCAGCTGGAGATCGTCTTCGCGATATTCTAGATCGCTTTACAACAAACCCACTGATGGGTGTACTAGCAGGTATGTTAGTTACCGTATTAATCCAATCAAGTTCAGGAACAACCGCTTTAACAGTCGGACTTGTAAGTGCCGGATTTATGACATTAAGACAAGCAATTGGTGTTATTATGGGTGCGAACATCGGAACGACAGTTACTGCATTTATTATCGGAATTAAAATCGGAGAATACGCTCTCCCAATTATGGCAATTGGAGCTATCTTACTATTCTTCTTTAAAAATAAAAAAGTACATTCTTTCGGTCAAGTTATATTCGGTTTTGGTATGTTATTCTTCGGTTTAGAATTAATGAGCACAGGTATGAAGCCTCTTCGCTCTTTAGAATCATTCCAAGAATTAACGGTTAGCATGAGTGATAATCCAATTCTAGGTATTGTTGTTGGTACAGTCTTCACTTTAATTGTACAAAGCTCAAGTGCAACAATCGGTATTTTACAAGAACTATTCGGTCAAGGTGCAATCGATTTACAAGCTGCTCTTCCTGTATTGTTCGGTGATAACATCGGTACAACAATTACAGCTATATTGGCAGCAATCGGTACTTCAATTGCCGCAAGACGCGCAGCATTAGTTCACGTTATCTTTAATATTGTCGGTACAATCATCTTTACAATTTTATTAATACCTTTTACAAATTTAATTCAATATTTCCAAACGTCATTAAACTTAAATCCAGAAATGACAATTGCATTTGCACACGGAACGTTTAACGTAACAAATACTATTATTCAATTCCCATTCATCGCTGTATTAGCATGGATTGTAACGAAAATTATTCGCGGGGAAGATGCTGCTATTGATTTCAAACCGCAACATTTAAATCCAATCTTTATTGAACAATCTCCAGCTATCGCTTTAACTGAAGCACAAAAAGAGATTATTCGTATGGCTGAGTTTTCATTACATGGATTAAAAGAAGCAAACCAATTTTTAAACACACAAGATAAAAAACACGCTGACATGGCTACTCAATTAGAAGGAGCTATTAACAATTTAGATAAAAAAATTACCGAGTATTTAGTTTTACTATCAGAAAAACCACTTTCACCAACAGACTCTGAGAAGCATTCAGTTCTAGCAGGTGTTGTTGGAGATATTGAACGTGTCGGTGATCATGTAGAAAACCTTGTAGAACTTGTTGATTTCCAAATTTCAAACCGTGTTTCCCTATCAAACGAAGCCCTAGCTGAATTAAATGAAATGCTTGAGTTAACAATCTCAACATTACAAGATGCAGTTGAAGCTTTAACAAACTTCGATACTGAACTAGCTCAAACTGTTATTGCAAAAGAACGTAAAATTGACCAAATGGAACGTGTTCTTCGTAAACGTCACGTATTACGTCTAAACGAACGTAGCTGTTCAGGTGATGCAAGTATCATCTACGTTGATATGGTAAGCAACTTAGAGCGTATTGGTGATCACGCTGTAAATATTGCTGATGGTGTTTTAGGTGAACAAGGTAAAATCAATTTAAAACAATCATTATAATAGGAAAGAGACGCTAATGTAAGCGTCTCTTTTTTTATTTCATATTTACAACAGTTCTTCCTTTTAATTTCCCTTGCAATATAAGTGTAAACTTTTCATCTAACTCTTCTAATGTACATTCTTCTGTATAAGATCGTAGCTCTTTATTTTCCCATTCACTTGCTAAGAGCGTCCACACATCTCTTCTCACATCGACTGGACATTGCACTGAATCTACCCCTAACAGGCTTATACCTCGCAAAATAAAAGGATATACCGTTGTTTGTAATTCCTGCCCTGCCACATTACCGCATGTCGTTACGCACCCGCCATACTTTACCATTTTTAAAGCTGTTTCTAACATATGTCCACCTACAGTATCGATAACCCCGGCGTATATTCCTTTTAACATTGGTCTTCCGGATTCATCATTCAATTCCGCGCGATGAATCACTTTTTTCGCTCCTAGACGTAGTAGCATCTCTTCCTCTTCCATTTTCCCTGTCGCTCCTACTACGCTAAACCCTAACTTACTTAAAATACTAACAGCTACACTTCCTACGCCACCTGTAGCACCCGTTACTAAAACATCGCCCATACTAGGCGTTACTCCTGCTCTAATAAGCTTATATACTGATAAGGCAGCTGTAAAACCTGCTGTCCCGTACATCATACTTTCTTTTAATGACATTTCCTCTGGTAAAGGAACAATCCAAGACGCCGGCACGCGAATATACTCTCCGAAACCACCAGAAGTATTCATCCCTAAATCATATCCCGTTACAATGACTTGATCTCCCGCCTTAATGGTAGCATCCTTACTACTCACAACCACTCCTGCTGCATCAATTCCTGGCGTATGAGGATATATTCTCGTAACACCTTTATTACCTGTGGCTGAAAGAGCGTCTTTATAATTTAATGAAGAATAATGAACCTGTATGAATACGTCCCCTTCAGGTAAACTACTTACTTCTCTCGCTACAACGTTTCTTACAAACTGCTTACTTTCTGTTTCGTTCACAACAATTGCTCGGAATGATGTATGATTCATTATGCTCTCTCCTTTATCCGTAAATTTCTTCTTTATTATATAGAAGAAATAAGTAAACCTACTCGTTTCTTCTTGGCTATATTTCAACAAATCTTACTTCTCTATCACTTTCTCACAATACATATTTTCATTTCTACTAAAACAACTTATACTTATTCTATATCTAAAAAATATAATATAGAATATCTGACTTTTTATAAATATATTGAATTTTTACGAAATGTAAATGTTTTGTAATGTTTTTTTTCGCTAAATTTCATTATAATAAGTGGATATGAGTGTCGTATTTCAATCCAAATGAAGGAGTACAGGAAATGGAGCAAAACCCATCTTTGCAAGAAAATACACGCAGTAAACCGAAAAAAAGTAAGAAAAAAATAAAAATTATTATAAGCGTTATTCTATTCTTTTTAATAGTAGGTGGCGGTTATACTTGGTTTTTAGTAAATAAAGCATCTTCTGCTGTTCGAAATGCCGCACACGATTTAGCACGCGGTGATAAATCTGATTTACGTGATAAAGCTGTAAAACCTATTACAAACAATGTCTCTGTCTTAGTAATGGGTGTTGATGAAAGCGATGTCCGAGGAAAAGAATATGGTGAAGCTATAAGAACTGACGCACTATTGCTTGCAACGTTTAATAAAGATAGCAAAACTGTAAAACTATTAAGTATTCCACGAGATACATATACGTATATTCCAGTGGAAAAGAAAAAAGATAAAATTACACACGCTCATGCATACGGTTCTACTAAAAACGGAAAAGATGGTGGGCCACAAGCAAGTATTGATGCAGTTGAAAAATTACTAAATGTTCCTGTTGATTACTTTGTAAAATTTAACTTCAAATCATTTATGAAAATTGTCGACGATTTAGGCGGTATTGAAGTTGATGTACCAGTTGAATTTACTGAACAAGATAGTAATGATACTGCTGATGCGATTCATCTGAAAAAAGGTGTTCAAAAGCTAAATAGTGAAGAAGCTCTTGCACTTGCTAGAACGCGCCACATCGATAGTGATGCAATGCGTGGACAACGTCAACAGCTCGTTATTGAAGCAATTTTAAAGCAATTAACAAGCGTTGGATCTGTAACAAAAGTTGGTAATATCATTGATGATATTAACGGACAATTCGTTACAAACTTAACATTTGATGATATGCTTTCATTCTATAAATATGGGGCGGATTCTTCAATCGAGAAATTACAAATTCAAGGTGACGACTGCTATATGGAAAAAGGCGACGATACATGTAGCAAATCTGCTGGTGGCGGCCGAACATATTTCTACAACCCAGATAAAAAAGAATTAGCAAAAGTTACAAACGATCTTCGTACTCATCTTGGATTACCTGCATATACAAAAACAGACTCTGATTCGAAAAAAACAAGTACAGAGAAAACAAAAGAATCTAAGTCTGAAAATTCAAGTGAACGCGAATCAAGTAACAATGAATCAAAAAATAGCAATGAAGACAAAGAAACATCGTCTAACGACAATGAATAATAAAGAAGCAGTTCTCTATGGAGGTAGAGTACTGCTTCTTTTTATTTCTTCACAATTAAAAATCAGAACTTTCTAACTATCTTTTTTAATATTTTTAAATTATAATAAATAGTAGCAATCTATTCCAATTATCAGGGGGCTCATACATATGAAAGCTGCAGTAAAACATAACATCTCAGATTTTAAAGACTACTTAAAATCCAACGATATATACATGGAAGAAAATATAGATGAAAATGATGGTTCTGTTCATTTTTCAGTAGGGTTAGAGACAGAAGCTGGCGCAAAAATTCAACTTATCGCTGCTTTCCAAAACGAACATCCTACTGTAGATATATACTGCTTCAATGTTGCTCACGTACCTGATGCAACAGCAACAAATGATATTTTGCACGTTATTAATGAATTAAACACATCTTATCGATTTGCAAAATTCACATTAAACAAGCAAAATGCAATTGATATTTCAACATCTCTTGCATTCTCAGAACCAAACTTTAATCCAGCACTTGTCTTTGAACATACGAGAATGCTATATAAATTAGCAAATGACGAATACAAAAACTTAATGAAAGTGATTTGGGCATAAATAAAAGGATGGGCTGCAAGCAGCGCCATCCTTTTATTTCGATATCATATCAATCCACATTTTAACAGCAGTTCCTACAATCAAAATCGATAACATATATTGTAGTGCTTTTTGATTGATCCTTTTCCCAACTCGCGCTCCAATCGGCGCAGCAAAGATACTTGCAATCGCAATAATAAGAGCTGGCATTACAACTACTTGCCCAGTTATTACTTTTCCAGTTGTAATCCCTACTGAGGAAATAAACGTAATAGCAATAGATGTTGCTATTGTTCTACGTATTGGCAATTTTAAAATGACTAGCATAATCGGAACTAAAAGGAACGAACCTCCAGCACCTATAATACCTGATGCTCCACCTACAATAAACGCTAACAAGCTTGCTAACCATTTATTATATTTCAGTTCATCACCATTATTTCGTTTCGGTACGAACATCATAATAGCAGCAATTGTGGCTAACGCTGCATAAACAACATTGACCGTATGTTCCTCTAATGCATTAGCACCAAAACTACCTATGAAACTTCCTATTAATATACTAGCTCCCATATACACAACGAGCGTTTTATCCATAGCATTACTTTTCCGATAAGCCCATGCCCCTGCAAAGGTTGCAAAGAATACTTGCACCGCTGTAATACCACTCACTTCATGTGCAGTATAGCCAGTAAATCCTAGCAATACCGGAATGTATAAAATCATCGGATAATTAATAATCGCACCGCCAATTCCAACCATTCCTGATATAAACGATCCTATAAACCCAATTATAAAAAGTAATACGACTAAACTCACCTTATATCCCCCGCCTTCTAAAAAGAAGGTGATTTAAATGAATAAGTTCACATTCCCATCCGAAGCATCTGCTAAATAAGCTCCTACTCCTGCAAACTCTACCCCTTCCATAATCTCTTCCTCTTTTAACCCTAATAAATCTACTGTCATTTGACAAGCTACAAGTTTAATCCCCTGTTCTTTCGCCAAATCAATTAAATCTGGTAACGGCATTGCATTATGTTTTTTCATAATACTTTTAATCATCTTTGGTCCCATACCTGCAAAATTCATTTTAGATAATCCCATCTTATCAGCGCCGCGTGGCATCATCTTTCCAAACACTTTTTCTATGAAAGTTTTCTTTACCTCTACATGTTCATCTTTCCTTAAAGCATTTAATCCCCAGAAAGTATGAAAAATAGTTACCTCTTGATCATAAGCAGCTGCACCATTTGCAATAATATAAGCAGCCATCGCTTTATCATAATCTCCGCTAAATAAAACGATTGTTGTTTTCTTTTGTTGTTCCATGTTGTTCTCCCTCCAATTACCCGTAGGGGTATTATTATTTTTATAAAAAATCGTTTCGCCCTATTCTACCTTACCTTCCCACGCTAACATACCACCTACCATATTAATCACTCGAAAACCGTAACCTTCTAAAAATTGAACAGCTCTTCCACTTCTCCCGCCAGAGCGACAAACGATAATATATTCTTTCTTTTTATCCAACTCATGCATACGAAATTCTAACAGCCCTAGTGGAATGTTACACGCTTCTGGAATTTTCCCTTCAGCTACTTCTTCTACTTCACGTACGTCTATGATATTCACTGCTTCTTTACGTAACAATTTTTCTTCTAATTCTTTTGCTGTCATTTCTTTCATTTTACACTTCCTCCTCACAAACCATTCATCCCGCCTGAAACATTGGTAACGTGCTGAAATCCTAATTTTTTTAACATTTTCGCTGCTTGTTTACTTCTCATTCCACTCTGACAAATAACGATTACTTCCCTATTCTTATCTAATTGATTTGTCTTACTAGCTAAGTCATTTAGCGGGATATTTTGAAATCCTTTCATATGATTTCCTCTATATTCACCTACTGTACGAACATCGATAAAGTACTTTCCCTGTTTTCCTACTATATTTTTTAATTCTTTTCCGTTTATATTTTGAACACCTTTCACAGGTAAAAAGCGTGAAATAACAAACCATGCAGCAAGTACAATGAAAAGCGTACTTAATATTGTGTTCATATAACCAACCTTTCTACATTTATAAAAATACTACGCCTTCTTAATCCAAAACTTCAGCACATCGCCTTCCTCTTCACGCTTTACGATGTCATGGCCACTTTTATTTGCCCACGCTGGAATATCCTTAACTGATCCTTTATCCGTTACCTGTACTTCTAACACTTCTCCAGTTTGCAACGTATCCATCTCTCTCTTCGTTCTTACAATCGGCATTGGACATGCTAAGTCTTTCGCATCTAATACTTGTTTTACATTCATCATCTATTCCTCCATTTTTCATTCATTCGGTTGTTCGTTTATTTATTTGTGAACTGCACAACGATTTGGACCAATCTCCATTTCACGCTCTTCATCCACACTCGGGTGGATTTTACCCATATTCGTTTGACGGATTTCTTCATATGCATTTGGCTGAGGTGGTAAGTTTTCTGTTACAACTTTACGGAACTCTCCATCATCCTCAATATTTAATCCCGCATTATGCTCAAATAAATCTTTTAATTTTGCACTAACAATACCACTTTCGTCCATTTCACTTATTTTTGAATAATGAGCCGGTAACACAATTAAACTTTGAGATAGTTCTTTATATCGGCTATACAAAGTATTACGTAAATCACTTACCCAATCCTCAGCCTTCCCAGCAAGATCTGGACGCCCGATGGAATCTACAAATAAAATATCGCCTGATAATAAATAGGAATTATCTACAATAAATGATGTACTTCCAATCGTATGCCCCGGTGAGTATAATGCATCAATTTCAATTTTAGTACCCCCCACCGTAATAACAGATCCTTCAACGAGCGGTTCATATGAGAAAACAACTTCCTCCGCATCTTTTGGTGGTAACCAGTACGTCCCCCCTACTTTTTCAGCTAACTTACGTCCTCCAGAAATATGGTCTGCATGTAAATGTGTATCCATTACATTCGTAATCGTAACGCCATGATCTTTCGCAAATTGTTCATATGCTTCAACTGTTCTTACTGCATCAATAACTGCTGCTTCACCGTTTGAAACGACCATATAAGATAAACAGCCTTTTCCAAGGCGGTTAAACTGGTACATACTTCCGCCATTTTTTAAATCTCCAATTTTTATAGGCTTTACATATTCACTCCAAGCCTTCATACCACCAGCTAAATAATAAATGTTTTCTAATCCAGCCTCTGTTAATTGCTCTGCCACAAATATAGAAGACCCTTCTTTTGCACATACTACTAAAACATCTTTATCTTTAGGTAATTCACTTACAATATGATCTACACCATCTAACAAATCAAAATACGGTTTATTTATAGATGAGATTTGTTTCCCTTCAATTTTCCAATCTTCATAATCCGTCTCATTACGAACATCTAAAATAAACAACTCTCCGAATAAAACTTTCTCTGCAACATCTTTTGCTTGTAATGATTTAACTTCCATCTTCTTACCCCCCGAGGTATATTTTCATTTAAAAAAATTTAATTCTCTATATTCCCTTGCCACTCTATCATACCGGGAATAACATTTTTCACATTTGTATAACCTTTCTCTTTCAACATTTGGCAAGCTACATCACTGCGATTACCAGTTCGGCAAACAACATAAATTTGCTTCGTCTTATCTAAGACTAGACTTTCTAGTTCACCTAACGGCATCGAAGTAGCAGATGGAATATGACCAAAAGCGAATTCCGCTGCTTCACGAACATCTAATACAGTACACTCTTCACCACTTACTAATATCTCTTCCAACTCTGTATTCGTAATTGTATGAGGATATTTCACAATTTCATTCACTTCATGCTCATGTGCTTTTCTAACGTAATGCATCAAAATATCGCCCTCGTGTTTTGTACCGATATATTGATGCCCTACTTTATTCGCCCAACTTTTTATATCTACAGTAGACCCTTTATCTGTTGCCTTAACTTCAATCACTTGCCCTGATGCTAATCCTTCTATCGCCTTCTTCGTTTTCACAATCGGCATCGGACAAGCCAAACCTTTGCAATCTAAACTCATATCCACTTTTATACTCATAGTCGATTCCTCCACAACTTATATACATATACCTGTAGGGGTATAATAAAATGTTTTTGAAAATCTGTCAACACTTATGTTTGACAGATTATCGGCTTTTTACAAGTAATTGAACAGCTTCTTTAATTAATTCTTCATTTGAACCATTACCACTTTCAAACTGTTCACGTAAACATTGCTCTAAATTTGTTCCAACAACGAGGCCAATTGTACGATCAAGTGCAGAACGAGATGCCGTTAACTGTGTAATAACCTCTCGGCAATCTTTTCCTTCTTCCATCATACGAAGCACGCCACGAACTTGACCTTCAATACGTTTCAATCTATTTTTCATATCTTGATTGTATTCCACTATAGACCACCTCCGTAATTATAACTATATTATACATTACTTTGTAACTTTGTATAATATCATATACCCTTAAGGGTATATTGTAAAGGGATTGATTTTTAAAACTTTTTCACCGCTTTATTTACCACTAAAAAACGAATCCAAATGGATTCGTTTTTTACAATGATATATTTATTAACCTCGTTTCATCTCTATCGTTAATCCTAACTATTTGCGTCTCACTATTTGGTAAAAATACCATATAAATTCCCTTCCTCACATTCCTCCAAATAACTTTTCCTTCTGCGTCTGTTTTCCCTATTGAGATCCCAATTTCTTTACTGGGTTTAGGTGATTCGTCTTTCATAAGTATAATTTCAAAATCTTTTATTGGCTGTTTTTCTTTATTTTTCACATGAAAAGTTACAGAATTAACAACCTTACTAAACTTCTTTTCATTATTTGCTATAGAACTAGACATTATGATGATGACCAATACACAACATAAAATCCATAAAAGCTTATTATATTTATTCAGACCATTTTTTAAGATTATTAAAAACATCGTCTGTCACCCGATTTCCAAAGTACATCTTCTAATTCACAAAAAGTACTATAAAGAGCCAACCTACATCTTATAGAAATAAAGCTATCCAACATAACTTACCTCCTATACAAATGATAGCAAACAATTGAAGGTCCCTTTATAAATTCTAGTTTTTCTTTTTTTAGAAGTCAACGTAATCACACAATTATCATATTCTTTACTCTGCGTTCAAAAATCTGTCTCATTAAAGGTTCACTTTACTACATAAACCCGTAACCTTCTTCACAATCAGCTCCGCAGTATTTTCCTCCAGTGGCATCAATAAATTCGTAACCGGTCCATACACTACAGGGCTTAATTCCACTTCATATCCACCATATGCGAATTCTTCCTTCGTTGGTAAGTAACCAATATATCCGTTCGTATATCCACCAAAGAAAGCTAGTTCATTTTGAAGACTCTCTTTCATTTCTAACGCAGTCTCTGAAAAAGGTTCCATCGGTATACCAGAGAATATACCATCATTAATTTGAAACAGTTGCACTTCTAAACTGCTCATTTGAATCGCTCCATTTCTCTATGTAACTCCCTTTTGTTTAAGAATAGCATATTTTACCTTTTTCCAAATAAAAAAGAACAGACATAGCATTCTATGTCCGTTCTTGCCATCACACATACTTCCGATGCACCATCTTCCCATCATAAGAAAACACAACACCCTTACTCTCTACGATCGACTCCATATGCACTGTTCTTCCCCACAGTTGATGAAGATATGGTAATACCTTTTCTAAGTATTTTAAATCGAGCTCGATTCCTTCGTAGCTATGTTTAATATACAATTCTCCGTTCTTTAAGTAGTCTCCGTCTTCTACTACTAAGTACGGGAAGCCACCATTTGTACGCATATTTACGAGCTGATCACGTACATGTTCCCACTCTTTATCTATTACTTTATATTCTTTTCCTTGGCGCTGGAATAAGTACATATCTTCTCTCATTACGAGATCTTTATTTAAGTAGTTTCTTAAGAACGATACGTCCCATTCAATTTCGCGTACTTCAAAGATTTTGTCACGGCCAGATTCTGGTTTGACGCCTCGTCGCTTCATTTCTTCGGTCGGATTATTGTAGCGTTCCTCAATATCTTCAAACATTTTAATACCGAGGTAGTATGGATTAATGCTTGTTTTGGATGGCTGAACGACGCCCGCATTTAATTTCGCAAATTCAATTGCTTCATCCGATGTTAAGTCCATTTCGCGAAGTATGCGTTGATGCCAGAAGGACGCCCAGCCTTCATTCATAATTTTCGTTTCAAGTTGCGGCCAGAAGTATAACATTTCTTCGCGCATCATCGTTAATATGTCTCGCTGCCAATCTTCTAACTCACGGCTATATTCTTCAATAAAGAGGAGTAAATCTTTTTCTGGTTGCGGTGGGATTTTCTTCTTTTTACGTACATTAGAGCGTTCCTGCTTTTTATTTCGATTATCTAAATTCCATAAATCATCGTATTGTGATGCCTTTTTCTTCTCTACTTCTTCCTCTTCTAAATCATCAATACTCCACGCCAGTTTCGGACGCATAAGCGACGGATCAATATGCTCTTGAATGGCAAGTACGGCATCTAAAAATGTTTCTACCTCTTCTTTTCCGTACTTATGCTCATATGCCTTCACCCGTTCAGCTGTTGCTGACATACTTTCTACCATATCTCGCTTCGTATTTGAAAAACGAATATTATTTTTAAAGAAATCACAGTGCGCTAACACGTGCGCTACAATTAATTTATTTTGAATTAACGAGTTCGTATCTAGTAAAAAGGCATAACATGGATCAGAGTTAATAACGAGTTCATATATTTTGCTAAGACCTAAATCGTATTGTAATTTCATTCTGAAAAACTGTTTTCCAAAACTCCAATGTGAAAAACGCGTCGGCATCCCATATGCACCAAATGTATAAATAATTTCCGCTGGACATATTTCATAACGCATCGGATAAAAATCTAGCCCAAATCCAGTCGCAATTTCCGTAATTTCCGCAATCGCATATTGCAGTGCTTTATCGTCACTTGCTCTCATTATTTTCCCTCCTTACACTTTCCCTTAAGAAAGTGTATGATTGAGAACAAGCTTTCATGAGGATTGATTGCATAATAAAAAGACACCCCCGTAAAAACGAGAATGCCTCACCTATTTAACCCTCAATAATCTCCATCTTCTCCGTAATCGGCGTACGATCTTTTCCTTCTGGTGCTTTATCGAAATAGCCAAGGTGAAGAATTCCAACGATGCGTTGACCTCTAGTTAAACCGATTCCTTCTATAAATAATGGATTGTAGTTTAATCCGCCTGATTTCCAAACACAACCTAAACCGCGTTCCCAAGCAAGAAGTTGGAAGTTTTGCATAAATGCACATGTTGCAGCGTAATCTTCGTCACGTTGAATTTGACGTGGGTCTTCATTTATATATACAACGATTTGTGCTGGCGTGCTCAAGAAACGATCTGATAAAATTTTTCCGCGTTTCGCTCTTTCTTCTTCTGTGAAAGAATTTAATACTGCATCTACTAATTTCTGGCGGCCGTCTCCAATATATAATTTACAATTCCACGGCTCACGGTGCTTATGGTTTGGTGCCCACGTTGCGTCGTTTAATAGTTCAATTAATAACTCTTTGTCTACTGCTTTATCTGTAAATGTACGAACAGAACGTCTTTCTTTAATTACATTTGCGATGGAAGTATATGTAGTCATATTTTTCTCTCCCTTATTTTTATCTATATGTATACGTTTATTATTGATATTGATTTTCAATTTCGATTATACCTTAGTTTTTTACTATTAATCAATGTTTTATGTTGGAAAACTTCCAAAAACTTCAGTTCATACTGTGAATAAAAAAACTTAATTTGTTCACAAGTATTTCACATTTTATGGAAATGATATATGTAAAGTTTTCCACATTATCCATCTAGGAGGAATTTACATGTACAAAAAAATCGCAGTAAGTATGTCTATGGCAATATTATTATTCGGTGCAACCGTCTTCCCTACTTCCGCCGCTACGCCAAAAGAAGTAACATTGCATCATCATAAACCAATTTCAGAAGAAGAAATGCAGTCGCTCGAAAAACTCGGCTATAACAAACATGAAATTTGGAAAGCTGCCTACATTGCAAAAATGAGTAAAAAAGAAATTAAGGACGTTTTAGCTTACTATAAGCAAAATCAATCTTGGGAGAAAACAGCCGAGCATTTCGGGATAGATCCAAGTAAGTTGAAAAAGCATCATATGAATAAAGAAACAAAAAAAGCACTACTGCTACAATTAGCAACTATGCAAAAATCTACACCAGACGGACTAAAACAAAAAATGAAAGAATATAATATCGGATTACGTCAGCTCACGGTATTAACAATTATTTCTCAAAAAAGTAATACTCCCCTTGATGATTTGCTAAAAATGAAAAAAGACGGAATGGATATGAAACAAATTGCTGAAAAATTAAATGTAAAGAAAGAAGATATACGAGCAGAAATGATTAAATTAGTAAAGTCAATTAAGGAAAAGAGAACAAATTAATACACCAAAAAGGAAGAGATTTTCAATACTCTTCCTTTTCTTTATGAACTTTCAATTTTCAAGTATAAATTCCCGTCTTTCCCAAAAACTAACACAAGGAAATGATATATGTTAGGGGTGAGAAAATGTTCGGTTTATCATCTAAGAAATCCAAAAAGAATAGTACAAAAACACTTTGTTCTATTCCAGAATTTATACAAAGCATGACAGAATCTAGCGATTTTGTCTCTTATAACGTACTTGAAAATGAAACATTATGCTTGTTTTATTATAAATCTGTCGTGGAAGCACTTATTATTAAACAATTTATTTTAACTCCTCTAAAAAAGGAATCGGATCGAATCCAAAACATCTCTGATTTATGTAATATCGTCTCTATTGAAGATATTATTACCTCCCCTTCTATTGATGATATTCGTGAGAAATTATTAGGGGGATATATTTTATTACGCTTAAAAAACAATTCGAATCCCGATCAATATGCTTTAATTCGTGCCGAAAGTACTGTTTTAGGAATACGATTAAATAACGATACAGAAAATGAATATAGCGTAATCGGGCCTAAAATCGGTTTCGTTGAAAACCTTGATACAAATATACACTTATTACGCCGAAATATTGTCACGGAGCAACTCATATTTAAAGAAGTGACCGTCGGATCTATGTCAAAAACAAAAGTAGCAGTTGCTTATATAGAAGGAGTTACAAATGAACAATTTATCAACACCGCAATACAACGGCTAGAAGACATTGACTTTGATGTCCCATTTGACGCAACTATGATTGAGCAATTTATTAGTGATAATAGTAATTCACCTTTTCCTGTTCTATTACCTACAGAACGATTAGATCGGGCTGTATTTGCGTTAATCAACGGTGAAGTTTTAATTTTAACAGATGGCTCTCCGTATGCTTTATCAGGACCAACAACGTTACTAGATTTTTTCATTTCACCAGAAGATTATTATTTACCGTGGATGATTGGATCGTTCTTTCGTATTATTCGTTTTTTCGGAGCTATATTTTCTCTTTTTTCCTCCGCTATTTATACAGCGGCTTTAACATATCATTATCAAATGATTCCTGCCGATTTACTAGGTCCTATTATTTTCTCGAGAGCTAACGTACCTTTCCCTCCTATTCTAGAAGCGCTCTTTTTAGAAATTACAATTGAATTGCTTCGTGAAGCGGGAGCACGTTTACCGACAAAAGTTGGACAAACGATTGGAATTGTTGGTGGGATTGTAATTGGACAAGCATCGGTTGAAGCAGCTTTAACGAGTACAATTTTATTAATTGCAGTTGCTTTATCTGCCCTTGCATCTTTCACAACACCGACTGTAAAGATGTCTTCTACTATCCGGTTGTTACGCTTTCCACTTATTCTTTTAGCCGGCGCATTCGGAGGATTAGGCCTTATTGTCGGATTCGTATTTATTTTAGCTCATTTAATTAAATTAAAATCACTTGGATCACCTTATTTATTACCTTTATATCCATTTCGTGGTTTAGGTACAGCAGAAGGTTTTCTTCGATTACCATTTAGTCAAACGGCACAACGGCCTTCTTTCCTTAGACCGAAATCAAAATGGCGCTATAACCCGAACAAAGTGAAGCAAAAACGTGATGGTGATAATCAATGAAAAAACTTTTCTTGTTCCTTATTATAATCTTTTTTGTTCTACAGACTGGCTGTACACAAACGTATATAGTGGATACACAGCGTATTATTCATATTGCTGGATTTGATATTACAAAAAACAAACAATTCCAAGGGACGATCTTATTCCCAGAATACACGCATGGTGTACAGTCTAAGCCTGAGACACAATCAACATCTGCTCGTTCACTTGAAACAATCGCTTCACGATTGAATGCTAAATCTCCTCACAATGTTGTTGTAGGTCAAATGCGTGTCGTCTTATTTGGAAAGACTCTAGGAGAACGTGGAATGGGAGAAATTATTACTAACTTACAACGTGATCCAAATATAGGACGTGATGTACAACTAGCAATTGTAGATGGATCAGCTGAAGAGCTTTTAAATTACGGAAAAAAAAATGGTTCTTTATATATTGCTGATTTACTCGAGCAAAATATAAGAAATGAGAACATTCCACAAACCGCATTAAACATTTTTTTATATAATTATTACTCTTCTGTATGTGATGCCTATGTTCCTTATATTAAAATGGACGATAATCATTCTGTCGCTGTCAAAGGACTTGCCTTTTTAAAAGGCGATAAAGTCGTCATGTATACGGATAAAAGACATTCTGTTTTAGCAAAATTACTTATTAATCCTACAAAAAATGGACGTTACGAAGCAGCAATAACAAAGGATAAACATAAAGGTATGGTTGTTATACAAAACTTAGCTGGGAAAAATAAATATGATATAGATCAAACTGGCGACATACCAAAAGTAAAAATCCATTTAAAATTAAATGGTTTAATTAAAAACTCTCCTAATTGGATTGATTTGAGAAAAGAAACAAATATCAACTATATAAAGAAACAAATTGAACGCAATGTTGAAAAAGACTGTGAAGATTTAATAAAACAATTTCAAAAAAAGGAAATTGATCCTTTAGGCATACGCGATGAAATTAGAAGTCATACGAGAAAATGGAATATAAAACAAATTCGAAATATGTATAAAAACGTAGCCGTAGATATAAATTTAGATCTTAATATTGTACAATCTGGAATCGGGGAATAGTGAGGTGAAATAAGCAATGAATACAATGAATAAATCAAAGACAGTCTCTCCATACTTTGCCTTTATATTATTACATTCCCTTCAAATTGGAATAGGAGTTCTTGGGTATCAACGTGTAATTTTAAAAAACGCTGGTTATGATGCCTGGATTTCTCTTATTATTGCGGGGATTGCAACCCATATTGTGCTGTTTTGTATGTTAAAAATGTTAGAAAAAGATGGAGATTTAATTAGCATTCATACAACAAGTTTTGGAAAATGGTTTGGCTCTATATTTTCTGTCATTTTCACTCTTTATTGCTTATTATTTTGCCTTACTGTTCTTCGTACATATATGGAAGTGATACAAGTTTGGATCTTCCCTACCATTAAGTTATGGAAACTTACCCTTATGTTTTTATTAGTCACTTACTACATTATAAAAGGTGGCTTCCGTTCTGTGACAGGGATATGTTTTTGGGGTATTGTACTTCCTATTTTCGTTGTATTCTTTTTAGTCTATCCAATGAAATACGCTCATTTCCGTAATATTTTACCTATTTTTACACATTCACCTTTTGACATGCTTATATCTGCAAAACAATCTGCATTAGAGTTTCTCGGCTTTGAAACAATCCTTATCTTCTATCCATTTATTGAAAAAGGTAAGTCTTTAAAAAGATGGGCTCATGCAGGAATTTTTTTTAGCACTTTGATTTATGTAGTTTTAGCTATTGTATCTTTTATGTATTATAGTGAAGGACAATTAAATCATACTATTTGGCCTACTTTAACGATGTTAAAAATAATTAAAGTTCCTTTCATTCAACGGTTTGAATATATTATTATTTTTGTTTGGTTTTTAATTATTTTGCCAAACCTTTGTTTAACTATTTGGTCATCATGCCAAACGATGAAGCGTTCATTTCATATTTCATTTAAATTTACATTACCGTTTTTCATTTTCATCGTTTTTACAGCTTCTTTATTCTTTAAAAACCGTGAAAGTATCAACACATTAAACACAGTCCTATCTCAAGCTGGCTTATATATTGTATACGCTTATATCCCGATTTTATTTGTATTCCATTCACTACGATGGCATTTCAAAAATCGGTCAAAAAAATCTTCACCCGACACACCATAATCTCTGATACAATTTGATTAATACATTTGTAAAGGGGACAAGCGTATGAAGAAATATGTATTTTCTTTACTTGCAGTACTGAGTTTAATTCTTGCTGGATGCGGAGCTACTAGTACTAATGAAAAAAAATCATCTGAATCAAAAGAAGAGCATGACCATGCATCGCATACTCAGCAAGCTGACATTCAAGAGAAAACAAAAGGAGTCGACACACTCCCTACCTTCCTAGACAAGCTTGATCCACAAATGAAAGATATCTACACTGTCGCTGGACAAAATGCAGAGCTATTAGATTGGATTCCATGTTACTGCGGTTGCGGTGAAAGTGTAGGACATAAAAACAATAAAAATTGCTTTATTCGTGAAATTAAAAAGAATGGTGAAGTTGTTTGGGATTCCCATGCAACGACTTGCGTCAATTGCCTAGAAATTGCAGTTGAATCGGCTTCGATGAAACAAAAAGGAAAATCAACGCTTGAAATTCGTAACTATATCGACAATAAATATAAAGAAGGATACGGAAAACCAACACCTACGCCAATGCCAAAAGCTTAAAAAACGAGGAAACACCTCGTTTTTTTTCATTCACTTTTTTTCTTAACAAATTCTTTCAAGTGTATTTCTCCTTACTTATCACACACTATATATAACTCTCGGTAAGGAGGGTACACAGTGCAAACATATAACGACTATGATAAAGCTCTCTATTACACGTATTGCTGTAATTGGGATAAATTACTCGTTCTTATGGTTCAAACGAACGATCAATTATTTTCTAAGCGTATTGAGCATTTTTTACACGCTTATCAATACAGTAAAGAACTGCCAGAAGTTGATAAACAATTGCAGCTCCTATTTCAATATATTGACCACGCATCCCAAAAGTCACATATAGAAGAAGTAGAGCAAATTCAAATGTAAATTATAGCGCTATCCTCTTCTGGAGGATAGCGCTTTTTAAAATGTTCATATCAATAAAAGTTTCCCCTTATAAAACTTTTATTGATAAACATATTTTTTCTTTCTTTTCTGTACCACTTCATACTATAATTTAGTATGTAACTATTATAAGTGAGGTATAAAATATGGGACGAGAAAAAAAGCAAGAATATGCTTTATTTACCGTGTGGGGAGCTTCTTTTATTGCGACACTAGGAAGTCTATACTTTTCCGAAATCATGAAATTTGAACCTTGTGTCCTTTGTTGGTATCAACGTATTTTCATGTATCCATTCGTTTTATGGCTCGGTATCGCTGTAGTAAAAAAAGACTATCGCATTGCAAGTTATTCTTTACCAATCGCAAGTATTGGTGCTTGTATTTCTTTATATCACTATGCAATTCAAAAAGTCGCAGCATTTTCAGCTGCAGGGGCAGCTTGCGGCCGCGTACCATGTACGGGAGAATACATAAACTGGTTCGGCTTTGTGACAATCCCGTTTTTAGCACTTATCGGCTTTATTACAATCGCTGTTTGTAGCTTTATTGTCATCAAAAACAAATAAGGAGATGAAAGAATGAAAAAAATGCTTATATTTGGCGGTATTATTATCGTCTTATTTGCGGCAATCTTTGCTGTAACACAAATGGAAAAGAAAAATGCATCGACAGATGAAAAAGGTTACTACTCAAATAAAATTTCTCTTGAAGATCTCAATAAAAATATAGAAGATAAAAAAGAACAAACGATTTACTTCTATCAAACCTCTTGCGTTCATTGTCAAAAGGTCTCTCCTATTGTTGTACCTTTAGCGAAAGATTTTAATGTTGATATGAAAGTAATTGATATTGAAAATTTAAACGAGCCTTGGGATAAATATAATATCCAAGGAACACCGACAATTATTCATTTTAAAGACGGTACAGAAGTAAGCCGTATTAGCGGAGAACAATCAAAAGACAAATTCAAAGAATGGTTTGAACAAACAAAGAAATAACGAGAAAAGGAAACTCCTTCTATACATGAAATGCGTGTAAAATCCCAAACTAATGTATAAGGAGGGGGTTTTATGCCAGAAGTAAGATGCTCTGTTTCCAATTGCTCATTTTGGGGACAAGGTAACTTTTGTCAAGCCAGTGCGATTATCGTTCAGCCAGATTCCGATGAATCGGGTCAAACTGAAAATAATTCGTATACAAATGCAGTTTTAATAAACGAGACGCTAGAAAGTTCTGTAGCAACGAGTGTAGAGACTTGTTGTCATACTTTTAAACCAAAATATTAAACATAAAAAGCATACGATTACTCGTATGCTTTTTTACATTCCCCTCCAAAAATCATGCATAATAAAAAAGTACAAAATAACAAGAACTGCCGTCCCACATAACGTAATACGCCGATATATACTTTTCTCCCCTTCCCTCGCCTTAACAAACGCCCAAATAAATCCGAAGAACAATATTAAATCAACGTATGGAACATAAAACGAAAAGACGAGAAACGCATACAAATACACGATAAATAAACAGGTCGTTACTAAGAAAACTTTAAAAGCAAATTCACTTTTCATGATATAACCGCCCCCCCCTATCCGTACTGTATTATATTCAGCAAAATACAATAGTTGCAGTTAAACTCAAAGTAGAAATAAGCTACCGTCTATAATACGGTAGCCATTACGGAACATTATATTTCCTTTTATATATATTACTTAAAATCGAAGAAGGAATTTGCTCATAACGAATTTTTTCTCCTGTTTCATCCACAATATACAAATTGTTTCCTATATAATATATTCCATCTTTTCGTTTTGAGTACACTGCATATCTTTCGTTTGGCAATACCGTTTTCACTTTCGTTAACTGCCCATTTGGTTCTTGCCAATATATATCCACGCGGTCTACTAACGTAAGTATACCAATTTGTTCTTCTTCTATTTTACGACCATTCCAACTCACAACGCGGTAACCAAGTTTATTCGCTTCATATTCGGGGCTCGTATGAAAACGAGAAATGATTACTTTTGTTTGTAAATGGACTCGATCATATAACCACTGTATATCCCTGTCATGCATGCGAATACACCCATTTGATTCCCTACTTCCAATCGTCCATTCCCGATTTGTCCCATGAATCGCATATTCATTTTTATCTAGGCCAAGCCATCTCGTACCAAGAGGGTTATTCGGTGCACCCCCAGCTATTTTTTTTCGATGGTATTCTTTATTTTTATATTTATTTATAATACAAAAATTACCTTCAGGCGTAGGTGTACGATCTCTTCCAGTTGTTACGGGGAATGTTTTTGTATAATTTCCATTTTCAAAAAAAGACAACTGATTTGTCGTAAGATTCACTAATATTAAATGATCTGTATTAGCAAAAGCACTAACCGGTAGGATGAAAAATAATAGTATGACGAAACAAATTTTTTTCATCTATATCCCCCCTAGCGCTCACTATAATAAGTGGAATTAACTTTACTTTGCTCTTATAAATGAAAACTATCCATTTACAATAACGCCCCCATTTACATGTATCATTTGCCCGGTAACATAGGATGAATCACTAGACGCTAAATATACATATGCTGGCGCTAATTCATATGGTTGACCAGGTCTTTGCATTGGAACATTGCTCCCAAACTGTGATACTTTTTTCTCATCAAAGCTTGATGGAATAAGTGGTGTCCAAATTGGTCCTGGCGCAACACCATTTACACGAATCCCTTTTTGCACTAACGATTGAGAAAGTGATCTTGTGAAAGAAACGATAGCTCCTTTCGTTGCGGAATAATCAATTAACGTTTCATTTCCTTCATATGCAACGATAGATGCCGTATTTATAATGACATCCCCTTGCTTTAAATGAGAAAGTGCTGCTTTCGTAACATGAAAATAAGAAAAAATATTAATACGAAAAGTCTTTTCCAACTGTTCTGCTGTAATATACTCTAGTCCTTGCTGCGGATATTGCTGCGCGACATTATTTACTAAAATATTTAAACTACCTAGCTGCCGGACAGTCTCTTGTACAATATCTTTACAATGCTGTTCATCACTTAAATCACCTGGCAACAATACACACTTTACGCCTTCTTTCTCAACATATTGTTTCGTCTCATTTGCATCTCCCTCCTCATCTAAATACGCAATCGCAATATTTGCTCCCTCTTTCGCAAAAGCGATGGAAACAGCTCGTCCAATTCCGCTATCTCCACCTGTAATTAATACATTCTTTCCTTTTAACTTTTCGCTTCCTTTATAATTTGGATCTTCAAACTGCGGTAGAGGATTCATTAATGATTCAATGCCAGGCTGTTTGTTTTGATGTTGCGCTGGCATTGTTACAAAGTTTTTTTGCTGCGGCATAGTTTCTTTCAACTCCTTTTTCTTATAATGTGCATAATAAAAACTGAAATTCGCACATCATATTACGATTAATATTCGAATTTAAGACACAAAATATGAATTGTTGTAAACTTTTTATGCAAAACTATTGCAAAATAGTTAAAAAACGAATATTATATATAACTGTTGTGAAAATTATTCGTAAACAGAAAGGATGTTTATATGTTTAACCTTTCAAAACATAAAACTTCTATTAAAACTGAAATTATGGCAGGTATTATTACCTTCTTAACAATGGCATATATCATTGTCGTAAACCCTGTCATCCTTGGGGATGCAGGAGTTCCATTCGAACAAGCATTTACAGCAACCATTATCGCTGCTGTTGTCGGAACATTATTTATGGCGATCTTTACAAACTTACCAATCGCAATTGCACCAGGTATGGGATTAAATGCTTACTTCTCTTACTCTGTTGTAAAAGCTCATGAAGGCATGACTTTCGCAATTGCATTCTCTGCTGTATTCGTAGCAGGTATGATTTTAATTTTGTTATCATTCACATCTTTCCGTACAAAATTAATGGAAGCAATTCCTGAAAACTTAAAACATGCAATTACTGCTGGTATCGGTCTTTTCATCGCCTTTATCGGTTTACGTTTAACAGGTATCGTTACAAAAAATGAAGCAAACTTAGTTGGACTTGGTGATCTTCACTCTGCTCCAGTACTACTAGCATTAGCTGGACTTGGAATTACGATTGTTCTTATGTCTTTAAATGTAAATGGCGCACTATTTATCGGTATGCTATTAACTGGTATTATTGCTTTCTTCACAGGACAATTAACATTCTCAAACGGCGTTACATCAATGCCTGGATTACCAGAAGGAATTATCGTTTCCAATCCAATTACTGCTGTATCTGACGTAATTAACTACGGATTATACGGCGTTGTATTCTCATTCTTCCTTGTTACATTATTCGATACAACAGGTACATTACTTGGCGTTGCTCAACAAGGTGGATTTATGAAAGACGGAAAGCTTCCAAAAGCTGGACGAGCTCTTCTATCTGACTCATTCTCAGCAACAATCGGTTCTATGTTCGGAACAACACCATCAACAGCTTACATTGAATCTTCTGCTGGCGTTGCAGCTGGTGGTCGTACTGGTTTAACAACTGTTACAGTAGCTGTTCTATTCGCTCTAGCAGCATTCTTTGGACCTTTAGTAAGTGCCGTTTCTGGTGTATCAGCTATTACTGCACCATCATTAATTATCGTTGGTAGCCTTATGATGGGTTCAGTTCGCCACATCGATTGGGACGCATTTGATGAAGCATTCCCAGCATTCTTGGTAATCTTAAGCATGCCACTTACATCAAGTATCGCAACAGGTATCGCACTTGGATTTATTTCATACCCACTTATGAAAGTAGCAAAAGGTAAATTCCGTGCTGTTCACCCACTTGTATATGTATTTGGAATTTTGTTTGCTTATCAATTGATTTTCTTACCACATTAAAAAAGTAGAGCATCGAAATCCGATGCTCTACTTTTCTTTTATAACAATCATTCAAACTATAACGCTCCCTCCAAAACATGAAGAAGCTTATAACATTTTAATATTTCTCCTCTACCTGTAATTCTTTACTATACTTCTGAATGAAAACTGAAGAAAGAACCATTACCATCCCTACACTACAACCAATAAGCTGATCCAGTAGCATTTCATCATGTATGAACCAACGTAGTAGAAATACGCCACCAAAAATAAACATCATAGTAAATCCAGTATGTCTAAGTCCTTTATACACATTTTCCATATGTATCACCTCTCTACATACTTACATCCATATTATACCATTTTTTTATTGGATATTGCCATCAAGTAGTCGTATCGTCCTCTGGCAGTATGCAGCTACCTTTTGATCATGTGTAACAACTAACACCGTTTTCCCTTGTTTATTAATCTCTTTTAAGATACTCATAATTTTCTTCCCGTTTTCTTGATCCAGAGCACCGGTCGGTTCATCAGCAAGTATAATTTTTGTATCTTGTGCTAAAGCCCTTGCTATCGCTGTTCTTTGCTGTTCTCCTCCTGATAACTCGTAAGGATATTTATTAATATGCCTCTCCAGCCCTACCATTTTCAGCATTTCTTTTGATATTTTCATACGTTTCTTATGAGAAATTCTTCTATATACAAGCGGAAGCATTACATTTTCAACAACTGTATAATCATCGAGTAACGAAAAGTTCTGAAACACAAATCCAACTTCCGTGTTTCTATACTTATGGTAGTTTGACTTTAATGTACTCGTATCCATTCCATCTAAAAAATACTTTCCAACAGAGGGGCTATCGATTAAGCCAATAATATTAAGGAGAGTAGATTTCCCAGAACCAGAAGGTCCCATAATAGCTATCATTTCGCCTTTTTCTATTGTGAGATTAATATCCTTTAAAGCACTAAAATTATTTTTTCCAAAGCCCTTAGCCACATTTGCAAGCTGAATCATCTATAACACCTCTTTCATATATGTATTTTTTATTTTTAATACATTGAAATAAATGATTGTATATATAATGAAGATCATTACAATTGATAACATACTTATAACGATCAATGATTCTTCAGAGACTTGTAACGTTCCAAAAAAAGATACGGTACTATTTTCTAGTCCTTTTTGAATTTCAATCACTCCGCTATTCTCCCATTGAAAATACGTAATTCCTATACATATCGATAAAATGAATAACAACATATACTCAATAATAAATGGAAGACATAGTTGAAAAGTACTTGCACCTAACGCTGATTTAATAGAAATATTTTTACGCTCCATATAAAGTGCTGCCATTGATGTTAATACGATAGATAGAAATGAAAAAAATAAGACTGTACCGCTTAATAATAAGGGGTATGACATATTATCAATACCTTGCTTTTCATTTTCTAACAATTTATTCGGATTTGTAACATAATACGAATACCCCTTACCTTCTGTTACCTTTAATACTTTCTTTTGAAATTCATTTATATTTATCTTCTCATTTGTTTCTATAATTAACCCATTGTATAACAGTTCTACACTATAGAACTCTATTTCTTCTGTTCCAATTGGTAAAATAGCCATGTCATCTAATAATGTAATACGATTATCCGATATTTCACCGCTCCTAGGATATGTAAATGGTGAATTTTTTTCTAAAAAGCCAATTACTTTTAGCTTCATTTTTCCAGATGGTATAACATCACCAATAGATACCTTTTCTTTATAATTAGCTCCTAATATAACAGGTCTAATATCAAATACTGATTTATGAAATTCTGATTCCTCAAAATACCTTCCTTGTGAAAGTCGGATATGAAAGTACTTATTAATATCTTTATCAATAATAAGAGTCTTTATCGTTCCATTTGCTTTTTTTAAGCTAAGTGAATAGTTACGGAACAAATAATTTGTTGTATTTGTTATTGGTATCGTATTAGATAACCCTTGCATGAATTGTTGATAATCATTTTTCGCTTTTTCTTCGCTAAACAATGTTATATCTTGCGTCGCATAAAGTTCATAGAAATTTTTATGAGTCGATAAATTATTTGCTACTGTCATCATTTTTTGATATCCCGACAGATTACTAATAAATTCTATAGCTGAAGAAAATGAAATAATTAAAGAAATTACTATAATCAAACTTGGTAACAACCGCTTTTTCACAGATCGTATAGAATCAAATATAAAAAACATGACGACCACCTACGTTCTTAAACGTTTTCCAGGATATATATTTATAATGTGCTTGATTGGAATTACAGTAACAAACATTGTAAGAAAAATTATAAAAACAACATTACATATCAATACATATGGTGTTAACGGTTTTAATAAGTATGTCTGAAAATACGTATGAATTGTTCCAGAAAACATTTCTAACACCAGAAAAACCAACAACATCGCCACTAGAGAAATAAACAAAATTTGAACATATAGTTCACAGTAAATAGATCTATTAGAAGCACCTACTGCTTTTTTTAATGAAATCTCCCTTTCTTTTTTATAAATCCAAAACAACACTGCTGAAATACCAGAAACTACTGCAACAAGAATAAATTTATAATAATACTTATTTGCTGGATCTACATGTGTTACATTTAGTCCCTGAAAATCTCTTTTATTCAATATTTGAACCTCACCCGAAATTACTTCTTTGCTCTTATTCATAAATGTTTTTATTTCTTTATGGATAGATGATGTAGGGTTAACAACTGTTAATTGTAATTGTTTATTCGCGATAATACCTTTTTTAGATATAGTAGGTAAATTTTGAAGTGGAATGTATATGTCTGATACACCGACGTCACTGTCTTTTCTCGATATAGTCCCTATCTTTTTATATGTATCATCAAATTCATATAACTCCTTTACATTCGTTTGATCACCAACAACCATATCATTTACATTTTCACGATGAAAATATTGCCCTTCAGAAATATATGGCGTCCAATAATAATCATCTTTTAAGTTCACAGCTACAATTTTTATTGCACCTGAACTATTCAATGCTTTTAAATGCTCTACGTAAATATCACTTTTTACAAAAATATCTTGTATGACAGGAATTATCGCTTCCAATTCAATTGCATTCGCTATCGGAACATTTAAAATTTGATTTTTTTCTGGGAAACCAATTTGAAAAGCAGATATAAAATTCCGTTTAGACTCTGTTAAAAGTGCGGCTATTGATATTGAAAGAAAAGAAATAAAAAATGCCATAAGAAGAATGACTGAAAACAGTTTGTTGTTTTTTATATTTTTAAAGGCTAAATACATGTCTCTGCTCCTTTTAGATAAGAAGGAGATGATGCACATCCCCTTCTCCTTATCCAAATATTTATAAAGACAACTGTTTAATGCTTTTTACCACTGTAATCGTAAGTTACCGTTACTATCAAAAGTACCTTTGTGTGTATCTTCTTGATAGTCATTATTCTCATTAGCATAGTGCTCAGAATACAGGCCCTTTGCACCAAAAGCGTTATATGCACCATTACTAACCGTGGCATTTAATGCTCTTCCAGATTCATGTGATCCTAATTTATCCGAAGCACTTTCAATATATGAATAACTTCCTTTTGAATTAATAAAAGAAATTGCTACTGAACAACGAGATGCATTTTGATTCGTAGTTGTTTGAGCTCTGTAAGATAGTAGATTACCGCTTTTGTGACCGCTTAGAGTTGGATAGAATGCACTTGTTGAGATTGATGTTGCTAATAACATTAAAGTCGCAATCGAAAAAACCTTTCCCTTCATTAACAATCACCTCATAAATTAAATAGTTTTGTAGCGCTACCTCATCATAATATCCTTCAAATAAATTCTCCTCAATAAGACACCCATATGTTTTACAAACTCTTTAAACACTTAAACATTCATACATTTTTAAAAAGTAACGGATAAGCAAGCAATACAAAAAAGACTGCAGAGAAATTCTTCTCCACAGCCTAATACTTATTTTTGCAAAAACGCCTTTAAATCTGCAAATTGTCTCTTTGCATCTTCATAGCCTTGCTCATATAGATTTTGTAGTTTTGCTGTATCTTTTTCCATACGATCTACTTGAAGCGGTACTTCTGGACGAATAACAAATAAATTCCCGGCTTGTTCTTCTTTTTCAATGTAGTGAAGTGTTTCATTATACACTTCATAACGATTTAGCATCGTATTCACAAGGTTCGGATATTTTTTATACGCTTTCGCAGCAACCCATCCAAATCTTGATTTTTTCTTTGCGTAACCGTGATTTCTCGTCAAAATAACAACTGATTTTTTAAATCCATCTTCTTGTGCTTTACGAACTGGAATTGGATCAGAAATCCCGCCATCTAATAATTGTTTACCTCGGTAATTTACTACTGGTGCAATGAAAGGTAATGAACTAGACGCTTGTAATAAATTTAGCGCATCATCATTCGTTCCTTCTTTTTCGAAATAAACAGACTGTCCTGTTTCACAATCCGTCGTTCCTACAAGGAAACGTTCCGGGCTATTAAAGTATGTTTCAAAGTCAAATGGGACATGTTTTTCTGGAATTTCATGAAAAATGAAATCCATATCAAATAACTGACGTTTTCTCCATAAGTTTTTATACGATAAATATTTCGGATGTGATGCATAATCAATATTGACCGTTTTATTTCTATTTCTTTGTCTGGAAAGATACGACGCTGCATGACAAGCACCAGCTGATACACCGATTACATATGGAAAATATAAATCTTGTTCCATAAAGTATTCTAATATCCCGCCCGTATATACACCACGCATACCGCCGCCTTCTAATACTAACCCTGTATTTTCAAGCATGTTACTCTCTCCTCTATATATATTGACTCTTTAATTATTCACCATGTTAAGTATCTTTTTCTATTATATATGAGTTCTTTCAGAAATTATATTTAAAAGACTTGAGAAAACGGAATTTTTTCTTCCAATTATATTTCCAAATGATCGGAGACATCCTTTACGAACCTTTGAATAAAATCTTGTTCTTCTTTCGTGTATCTATCTAAAAGTAACAGCCACTTTTCTTCAGCTTGTTTATGCAATTTCTCATGAGCTTTATATATTTCATTTCCACTTTCCGTTAAGCGGAAGAAAATTTCTTTTTGATTATCTAACATTTGCATCTTCTCAACGAATTGCTTTTGAAACAACTTTGTACAAATTTTAGAGATCGCTCCCTTCGTCATACCCATTTCTGTCGTAATTGCCGTTACATTCATCAAACCATTTTTTCCGATACATTCGATTACATGTAACTCAGATAAAGACATACTACTTACACCCGTCTCATAAAGAAACTTCTCGTTTTGTCGTTTTAAATGTTCTTCTTTTTTATGCAAAAGTGTACGAATGTCCGAAAGTATTTCCATTTGCTTCGTTGTATGCTTCAATCCGTTCTCCTCCTAAGTTTCCGAAGAAACAATTTAACTATATACCATTTTAAAACCATTTTTTCATCTTTACAAGTGAGAAAATCGTGTTAAAATAAATTTAGTTTCCAAGGAAATAAAAAACACAAGGAGGTTAACAAGATGAAAAAATCTAAGCTAACTTTCATTTTATATGTTGTCTGTATGAGTGCCTTACTCGGTTCCTTCTCTCAAAATATTTACACACCTATCTTACCGATGATTCAAAATTCTTTTCACACTTCTCTTTATCTTGTAAATGTAACAGTTTCACTTTTCACATTTGTTCTTGCGATTATGCAGCTCATATATGGACCTTTAATTGATACAAAAGGAAGAAAGTCTGTCCTTATCCCTAGTTTAATTATTAGTACAATTGGTTCAATAGGATGTGCTTTTTCGGCAAACATTTATTTATTTCTCTTTTTTAGAGCTGTTCAAGCTATAGGAATAGCCGCTATACCTGTAGTTTCAGCAACGATTATTGGCGATTTATTTGAAGGAAAAGAACGCGGAGAAGCGATGAGCCTATACCAAATGTTACTTGCTCTCGCACCTGCGATTGGTCCTCTCATTGGTGGTTATCTTGGTAGTATAAATGGCCACTTCTCCGTATTTCTGTTTTTATCTATACTCGGCATTCTCTTATTAATTATAAACATTTCACTACTTCCGGAAACAAAACCAACTGTAATGAAACAACCGCAAGCAAAAAAGAATTACTGGCTTATCTTAAAAAATAAAACTGGATATTCTATTACACTTATTGGCTTCATTCAATTTTGTATTTACTTTTGCTTTCTCGTTTTTTTACCGAGCATTTTAGCAAATTCATTTCATCTAGCTGCAAGTGAAATTGGTCTTATCTTTGTACCAATGTCTCTTTCTATTATGATAGGAAGTTATTACTACAAGTTTTTGCAAAAACGACTCACAACAAAGCAAGCTTTATTCATTACGAGTTTCTTCAATATTATGTGTGTCACTTTATTCTCTTTCACATATAGCATCAATATCCCATTCCTCATTATCGTTACATCTTTATACGGTTTTAGTATGGGACTTTCTATGCCAACTCACACTACTTTATTAACAGAAGAATTTGTACAAGAACGCGCAACAGCTATCGGTATGTACAACTTCATCCGCTATCTCGGTATGGGGACTGGACCTATTGTAGGGGGATTTCTTTTATTTAACCAAAACTACTTTTGGATTTTCTTCCTAGGTGCAATTACATTTCTACTTATCATTTTATACGCAATGAAAATGCTACATTTTCATGCTTTACAAAAAGCAAAATAGAGCCCCCGAAAGGTCGGCTCTATTTTAAACTCTTTGATCCGCAACGATATGAATATCAATATGTTTCGTCTGTCTCATAATTTCATTTACAATCGAACCTTTTCGAATTTCTTCCCACCGCGTTCTCGCTGATTGCCCAAGTAAAATTTGTGTTACTTGCAATCTTTTCGCGACTTCAATAATAACGTCTGCTGGTTTTCTCCCTTTCGACTCTTCTAACACAAACCTTGCATCAAATTGATTCGTGAGCGCCTTCCAATCTTCAATCGTTTGCTTTTTACTAGCTGAAAGAGAGTCTATATTTTCTCTTTCAACATTTAATACATACAATTCAGCATTTAACCGAGCAGCCATGCGCCACCCCCGTCTTATTAACTTCCCTGCTGTTGAACTATATTGTACACAAACGAGAATTTTTTCTTTTACTCCGATCGGTTCTATTACTGTTTGACTAATCTTTTCGTCCATATCATCGGCCACTTCACGAAGCGATAGTTCTCTTAGTGCTCCTAAATTATTAAGCGTAAAGAAATTTTGTAAGCTTTGCTGAATTTTTTCTTCTTTATATATCTTTCCGTCTATTAACCTCTTCCGAAGTACTTCCGGCGTTGCATCAACTAGCTGAATTTCATTCGCCTTTTGCAAAATAAAATCTGGAATACGTTCTCTTACTTTCACATTTGTAATTTGAGCTACAATGTCATGAACACTTTCTAAATGTTGGATGTTAAACGCTGATAATACGGATATACCGGCATCTATCAATTCCTGTACATCCATATAGCGTTTCTTATTTTTAGATCCAGGAATATTACTATGCGCAAGTTCATCCACCACAACAACTTGCGGTGCACGTTTTATAATGCCTTCCACATCAAGCTCATAAAATACTTTTCCTTTATACTGTATTTCTTTCAAAGGAACTTTTTCTAAATCAGCAATTGCTTCTTCCGTCTCTTTTCTCCCGTGCGTTTCAATTAAACCAATTACAATATCCATACCGTCCTTTTTCATCTCTCTAGCATCATAGAGCATTTTATAACTTTTCCCTACTCCTGGAGCAGCCCCTACATATAGCTTTAACTTCCCGCGGTTTTGCTGACGAATATATTCTAAATATTCCTCTGGCGTTCGCCTTTGAAACGTCGGTTTATAGTCATCCGCATACAAAACACACACAACCTTTCTTTCGAAACAACACTACCTCAATCCATTAGATTGAGGTAGCACTGTTACTATTTCATTATTTTCTGTAACTCTAAATTTAACTTTAAGACGTTTACGCGGGTTTCTCCAAATAAACCAAGTGCCGCACCTTCCGTTTGATCTTTAATCAATTGATCTAGCGTTTCTTTCGGGATATTCGTTAATTTCGAGATACGCTCTACCTGTACGTAAGCTGCCTTCGGACTCATGTCAGGATCAAGCCCTGAACCTGAATTTGTCACTAAATCGATTGGTACTTCTGTAACTGGAACGCTCGGATTTTGTTTCTTCCACTCTTCAATACTTTTCTCTACTCGTTTCTCTAAATCTGGATTAGACGGTGCATAGTTATTTGAACCAGACGCTTCTGCTTTATATTCAATACTAGAAACGCGCCCATGAAAATAACGTGGATCTGTGAAATTTTGACCGATTAATTTAGAACCAATCACTTCATTTTTATCATTATATATTAGACTTCCATCCGCGTTATCCTTCATTACCGCTTGTGCAATACCAGTAACAATAAGCGGATATACAAGTCCGCACAACACTAAAAATGTAAAAGTAATACGGATAACCGGTGATAGTATACTTTGTTTCTTCGCCATCTCTTTCCCCTCTTCCTTATATAAACAAGCCGACAATCATATCAATTACTTTAATTCCAATGAACGGTACAATCACTCCGCCAAGCCCATAAATAAGTAGGTTTCGGCCAAGTAATGCATTCGAACTCATCGGTTTATATGCGATACCTTTCATCGCTAACGGAATGAGTAACGGAATAATAACTGCATTAAATAGTAATGCTGATAAAATCGCTGACAGTGGTGATGTTAGTTTCATAATGTTCAATGCTTCCATTTGCGGAATCGCAAGTGTAAACATCGCTGGAATGATAGCGAAATATTTTGCGATATCATTCGCAATACTAAACGTCGTTAACGCACCGCGTGTCATTAATAATTGCTTACCGATTCCTACTACCTCAATAATCTTCGTTGGGTTCGAATCTAAATCAATCATATTTGCTGCTTCTTTCGCAGCTGTCGTACCACTATTCATTGCTAATCCAACGTCAGCTTGCGCTAATGCCGGCGCATCATTTGTACCATCACCTGTCATCGCTACAAGTTTCCCTTTATCTTGCTCTGCTTTAATAACCGCAATTTTATCTTCTGGTTTACACTCAGCAACGAATTCATCTACTCCAGCTTCTTTTGCAATCGTTGCTGCTGTTAAAGGGTTATCCCCTGTACACATAACCGTTTTAATCCCCATTTGACGCAACTGTTCAAAACGTTCACGCATACCAGGTTTTACTGTATCTTTTAAATAGATTAAACCGTAAATACGATTATCTACTGCAACTACAAGTGGTGTTCCGCCCTCTTTTGAAATGAAATCTGCTTTTTGATTTACATCTTTCGGAATTGTTCCGCCTTGTGACCTAACCCATTCAATCACGCTACCTACAGCACCTTTTCTCACTTTCGTTCCGTCCTGTAAATCAACACCACTCATTCTCGTTTCTGCTTTAAATGGAATGAACTCGCCTTGTTCCGCAAGTTCTCTATTATATGATATAGATTTCGCCTGCACATACTCAATTACAGATCGACCTTCTGGTGTTTCATCTAAAACAGAACTAATAGCAGCCCACTTTCCAACTTGCTCAATCGTTTCATTTCCTACAGGTAATAATGTATGAGCCATTCGGTTCCCGAAAGTAATCGTACCCGTTTTATCTAAAATAATTGTATTAATATCACCCGCAGCTTCCACTGCTTTACCCGACATCGCTAACACATTAAACTTTGTCACGCGGTCCATCCCGGCAATACCAATTGCCGATAATAACCCACCAATTGTCGTTGGAATTAAACAAACTAACAACGCGACAAGTACAGCTGTATCAATTTGAAATCCTAAATAATTCGTAAAAATCGGCAGCGTCACAACAACGATTAAGAAAATAAGAGTTAAGCTCGTTAATACTGTATTTAAAGCAATCTCATTCGGTGTTTTTTGACGAGCAGCTCCTTCTACTAACGAAATCATTTTATCAATAAAGGATTCACCAGGATTACTCGTAATGACAATCGTAATCTCATCACTTACAACCATCGTACCGCCTGTTACGGAACAAAAATCACCGCCCGCTTCTTTTATTACAGGTGCTGATTCCCCTGTAATCGCAGATTCATCAACAGACGCTAATCCTTTAATGACTTCACCATCACTTGGAATCATCTCACCTTGCTTTACAATAACAACGTCATCTTTTCTAAGGTCAGTTGCTGAAACTTGAACGATTTCTCCATTTTCTTTTACAACATTTGCAAACACATCTTTCTTCGACTGCTTTAAAGAATCAGCTTGCGCTTTACCACGACCTTCCGCTAACGCTTCTGCAAAGTTCGCAAATAAAACTGTAAATAATAGAATGAGAGAAACTGTTATATTAAACCATCCTGGTACACTACTAGAACGACTTGGAAGAAACGATAAAATGAACGTAATGACAAACCCAATTTCTACAACGAACATAATCGGATTCTTTATCATAACTTTCGGATTCAATTTCGCAAAGGATTGTTTCATCGCATGTTTCACGATATCACGATCCATCGTTTTCGCTTGTCTAACCTCATCTTCTACAACATGTATTTGTTTTTCTTTTACTACTACCGGTCTCATCATTTACCCTCCATTACTTCAATGTAAGAAATTCTGCAATTGGGCCTAATACTAACATTGGGAAGAATGTTAACGCACCAACAATTACAATCGTCCCAATAAAGATGCCTCCAAATAAACCATTATCTGTCCGGAACGTTCCAACTGTTTCTGGTACAACCGTTTTCTCTTTTAGCGAAGCTGCCACAGCTAGCATCGTAATTAAACTGAAGTAGCGTCCTAAAAACATAACTAAACCAGTCGTAATATTCCAAAACGGTGTATTATCTCCTAATCCTTCAAATCCAGATCCGTTATTCGCAGCTGACGATGTATATTCATATACAACTTGCGTTAAACCGTGGAAACCGGAATGAGAAATAGCATCCGTCCCTAAACTTGTTGAAAGAGCTAATGCCGAAAATCCTAAAATGAGCAATGGATGAAATAGTATCGTTACCGCAATTAATTTCATTTCCTTACCTTCAATTTTCTTACCTAAAAACTCTGGTGTCCGTCCGACCATTAATCCAGATATAAAGACTGCGATAATCGCATACATAATAATGTTCACAAAGCCTGCTCCAACGCCGCCGTATACTGTATTTAACATCATATTTACGAGCGGGACTAGACCGCCAATTGGTGTTAACGTATCATGCATCGTATTCACGGCTCCGGTTTCAGCAGCTGTCGTTACTGTTGCGTATAGTGAAGAAAAGACAGTTCCGAACCTTACTTCTTTTCCTTCTGTACTTCCTTGTACATGTTCAATACCCATTGCATTTAATGCCGGATTCCCGTTTAGTTCGGATGTCGTAATCGTTATAAACCCTAGTAAAAACACCATGAATAGTGAAACGAAAAGGATACGACCTTGTTTTTTATTTCCTACCATTCGTCCGTACGTAAATGGAAGTGCTGTTGGCAATAACATCATAAGCATCATTTGCAAAATATTACTCATTTGCCCTGGATTTTCAAAAGGATGTGTAGAATTAGCTCCGAAAAATCCACCGCCGTTATTTCCAAGTTCCTTAATGGCAACGAATGATGCAACTGGTCCGCGTAAAATACTTTGCTTCGCGCCATCAATGGTTTGCGCCGTAACTGCCCCGTCTAACGTTTGTGGTACACCAAGTGCTACAAAGAATAGTGCCGCCATAAATGCGATAGGAAGAAACACTCTCGTTAATGCTCTCGTAAAATCAACGAAAAAATTACCAAGTTCTTTTCCAGCAAGTCCCCTTATAAACGCCATTACAAGTGCTAACGTCGTTGCCGGTGCTGCAAACATTAAGAATGTAATTCCGATTAATTGTGATAAATAAGATAAACCATTTTCACCGCTATAATGCTGTAAGTTTGTATCAGCCATAAAACTAATTGCTGTATTAAAAGCGAGCGTAGGCTCCATTCCTTCGATGTGTGCTGGATTTAATGGCAATACTCCTTGTAGTCTGAAAATGAAATATACGACAACAATCATAAATCCGTTTAATAAAACTAATGATAATGCGTACTGTTTCCACGTTTGATTGTATTCTTTTACACCTGTAATTTTAAAAATAAGTTTTTCAAAAGGCCCGAATACTTTATCTAGCTTTTTACTACCTTGAAAAGCTTTCTCTAAATAAATTCCCGTTGGCTTTGCCACAAGAATAAACAATAACATTGTAATAACGACTGCAACCCAGATCATAATGAATGACTCCTCCTAATTAAAACTTTTCCGGATTTAATAATGCATAAACTAAGTACACTGTAATTGCTGCAACAATAACCGATAAAGCAATCATCATGATTGCTTCCCTTCTTTCACAACTTTATCTGACCAACTTGCAAGACTTACCATTGATGCAACTAACACAACAAAAATCCCGATCATTACAACATCTAACATAGCTATCCCTCATTTCTAATTGTTAAAATTTACCATTAAAATATTAAAAAAGAACACTGAGCTCTACTCAGTGTTCAAAAAATGAACAACAAAAAGTAAACCTCCTCTCTAAACGCTTACGAGGTTAGCTGTCGGATTCGGGCCTAAAGAGTAGCCCTACTTTCAAAACTGAAAGATTCACCCCAAGTGACGATGCACAAAATTGGTTCCCCCGCTCCATTTCTGGAACTCAGCGATTTTAGGTTTTTTGGAAATTTTATGAATGATTTATGAGAGTAAATATACTCCTCTATATTTCACTTGTAAAGAGCTAAATTACTGAAAATAAGAAAATATCCATCCATTTAAACGCTTACATTAAGTATTATTAATATTATTCCATCTATTTTCTCGTCTTTTCTTGATTTTTCATAGAAATGATCTTTTAAATACGAAATAAAAAGAGCGAATGACATGAAGTGCATCGCTTGTTGCACTTAACATTCGCTCTTTTTTTTCACTATTTATTCTCCTCGTAAAAAAGTACGTAAATTTCTCCCGCGAATATAAACTTGTGACAATTCTGCATGTAGTTGCTCATATTCGATAACATCTGTTTTTAAATATAAAGCGTCTTTTGATGGCAGTATGATATAGGGATTTGGAAAAATGGGGTCGAGCATCACCAATTCTTGAACTCGCTCTACCGATACCGCCCAACGATTCGCTATATCTCCTAGTAACAACACCTTCATCTTCTTTTCACCCACCCTATTCAAAAAATAAAAAAGATATATTATCACAATTCGTAAACACGACAAATGCAGCTCCAATTGTTTCATAGAGCCTCGCTGGATATCGTTTATTCCTTGTAACAACAGTAATAGGTGCTTGAAAAGAAAAGCGAATGTGTTCTGTGAAGAAGCTAACGATTGGAAGCTCATCCCCTAGTAAAATTACCTTCTTAATACACTCACAAATACTAGTAAAATCTTGCTCCTTACTACAACTATACGTCCAATCAAATCCACAATTCCTCACTTCGGCCGCTATCTCTTCATTTGCTGTGAAAATAATTAACTCATGTTGATATGCTACTAAATCTATTAAACTATTTACCTTGCTTTCTTCTCCAACACAAATAAGTGTTAGTTCCATGTACCTCATCCTCCTTAGCATAAAAGAACTCAAACGTAGATTGATATTCCCCTATACTAATCAGATCGATGAAGTGATGTATCCATCATGGCACCGTCCTCTCTCAAGACGCTTACGAAGTTAGCTGTCGGATTCGGGCTTTGAGAGTAGCCCTACTTTCAAAATTGAAAGATTCACCCCGAGTGACACTGCACAAATTGGTTCCTCCGCTCCATATAATTGGACTCAGCGTATTACAAAAAATATATTCTGGCTGATATATTACTCCTGTATTTGGAAAAAGTAAACAGAAAAAAAGCCAGTTATAAACTGACTTTCTTTTCTTTACACTTGTGCTTTATTCATTTTGTATGCAAAATGATTCGTCGGTCCATGACCACTTCCAATATGCAACGGCTCTTCAATTGCTATACTAATAAATCGTTTTGCCTCTTGAACTGCCTCTTCCATCGAGTAGCCTTTCGCAAGCCCTGCTGTAACTGCTGAAGCAAATGTACAGCCGCTTCCGTGTGTTTGCTTTGAAGGAATTCGCTCACTTCTAAATTCAATAAACTCTTCTCCATCAAAGAGTAAATCAATTACTTCATTACCTTGATATTCTGCATGTCCGCCCTTCATAAGTACATATTTCGCACCTAATTCATGCAGTACTTTTGCAGCTTCTTTACTATCTTCAATGTTATGAATTTCCAGCCCCGTTAACACTTCTGCTTCTGGAACATTCGGTGTGATAACAGTTGCTACTGGTAATAAATATTCTTTTAATGCTTGTACTGCTTCTTCTTGTAATAATGATGCACCGCCCTTAGCAATCATAACAGGGTCTAGTACAATATTATTCCAGCCAAATTTATTAATATATTCTGCTACAATTTGAATAATTTCGCTGCTAAATAACATACCTATTTTTACAGCATCTGGTGTTAAATCCGTACCAATTGAATTCAACTGTTCCGTAATACCTTCTAACGAAACTGGATATACCCCTTGAACGCCAAGCGTATTTTGAGCAGTAATTGCCGTAATAGCCGTCATTCCATACACGCCAAGCTCTTGGAATGTTTTTAAATCTGCTTGAATGCCGGCACCGCCACCGCTATCAGATCCTGCAATTGTTAAAGCTTTATTTACTTTCATCCCACTCATCCTTTTCTATCCAAAATAACGATGATAAACTGTTTTTGCTTCACTTATATCTTTCGTTCCATGTACAAGTACGCGACCATCTTTAAAAGCAACTAATCTCTTTTCTTCCACAGAAAATGATAATAAATATGGATTTACATTTAAATCATTTACACGATCATTCAGCAGCTCTTTGTATCGTTCAAAATCCATTTCCTCTTTATAAGGTGGTCTAATTTGAACTGTATTTCTCCCGCATAAAACTGCTGTTTTCGATGTATTTTCTTTGTTTAAATAAGGATATAATGCATTCTCTCCGCACGAAGGACAATTATGTTTACGAAGCTTTTGCACATTCATACATGAATATTCATTCTTCCATACATCAAACGATACAAGTCCATCTCGAAGTGATTCGTAATCTTCCACTAACAGTTTAAGAGCTTCCGTTACTTGATGAGAAACGACGAGAGATACAGCAGGTGATATAATCCCCGCTGTATCACATGTCGCTCCGCCAAGCGGAATCGATTGTAATAAACAAGATAAACATGGCGTTTTACTAGGAAGGATTGTGTAAGAAAGGCCGTAACTCCCTACACATGCTCCGTAAATCCATGGAATAGAATATTTTTGTGCTATATCATTCACAATGAAACGCGTTTCGAAATTATCAGTTGCATCAATCATTACATTAACGTTTGTAACAAGCTCTTCTAATTCCTCAGCTGTTACATCTTGAACGAGCGCTTTTACTCTTACTTCACTATTAATCTCTTCTAGACGCTTCTTTGCTGCTACAGCCTTCGGAAGATTATTTTCCACATCACTCTCTGCATACAATTGCTGCCTTTGTAAATTACTCCAATCGACATAATCACGATCAACAATTGTTACTGTGCCAACACCTGCTCTTACAAACATTTCTGCATTTGCACTACCTAGTGCGCCTGCGCCGATAATGAGTACATGCTTTTCTCTTATCTTTTGCTGGCCTTCCTCCCCAATCGGAGAAAATAATTCTTGGCGAGAATATCGATTATTCAACTACGCTCATTCCTTCTAAAGGACTACTTGCTGTTGCACAACGTTTACGTGCAATACGACCTGCTTCAAAGCCTAAACGTCCTGCCTCAATACTTAATTTCATTGCTTGTGCCATCTTAATAGGATCTTTTGCTCCTGACACAGCCGTATTTAATAACACACCATCCGCTCCTAATTCCATTGCGAATGCCGCATCAGCTGGGCTACCGATACCAGCGTCAACGATAACTGGTACTGTCGCTTGTTCAATAATAAAACTTAAATTTAATGGATTTACAATACCAAGCCCTGAACCGATTGGTGATGCTCCTGGCATAATCGCATGCACGCCAAGTTCTTGTAATTTACGTGCTAATACAACATCATCGGATGTGTACGGAAGTACGATAAATCCTTCTTCTAGTAACATTTCAGATGCCTTTAACGTTTCTACCGGATCAGGTAATAACGTTCTATCATCACCAATAACTTCAACTTTAATCATGTCACAAAGCCCTGAAGCTTTTGCTAATTTTGCAATACGAACAGCTTCTTCAGCATTTTTTGCTCCAGCTGTATTCGGTAATAACTTATATTTTTTCACATCAAGTTTTTCTAATAAATTAGGCTGCTTTGCATCAAATATATCCATACGACGTACTGCGAAGGTTAAAACCTCAGCCTCAGATACATCAATTGCCTTTTGCTGTACATCAAAATCAGGGAATTTTCCTGTTCCTAATAAAAGTCTAGAATGAAATGAAAATGGTCCAATGTTTAACATAATCAACCGCCTCCTACGAAAGTTACAATCTCAATTTGGTCTCCATCAAAAACAGATGTATCTGTATGATCATCTTTTTGTAAAATATCTTTATTACGCTCTACTACAACAATTCTGTTATCTAACTCTAAATGTGTAAGTAGCTCGGCTACTGTTTTTACACTCTCTGGCACTTCAATTTGATTACCATTAATTTTCAAATTCAAACTTCCATCCCCTTTCTAAACCGTTTTAGAAAGCAATGAATCTAGCAAGTGATTCTCTTGCTTTCCTTCTATTAAATCAGCCATATATTGACCAGAAACAGGACTTAATAAAATACCGTTTCGATAATGGCCCGTGCAAGCATATAAACCTTTTATTTCTTCATGCTCTCCCATATAAGGAGCTTCATGATTCGATTGTGGTCTTAGCCCTGCCCACGTACTTTCCCATTCTGCTTCTTTTAAAGCCGGTAATATTGTATAAGCACGCTCTAATATAGAAGTAATACTTTCTGGTTGCACAGTTTTATTGAACGTATGTGGCTTCATCGTTGCTCCAATTACGTAACGTCCGCCGCGTTTTGGAGCAATGTAAAATCTTTCTTGGAAAATAGGTGCTTTTAAAAGTTGTTTTCTACTTTTTACTGCTACTACTTCTCCTTTAACTGGATATGTACCCCATTCGCGGTGAAAATAACCTAGTAACTTCTTGCTCCATGAACCACCGGCAATAACAACTTTCTCGCACGCGATCATACCTTCACTTGTAACAATCCCAATCACTTTCTTATTTTCAATACGAATATCAAACACTTCTGTTTGCTCATATATATCTGCACCGGAAATTGCCGCAGAATGCGCGAATGCTTTCGTAAGCTCTGGCGCAATAACATGGCCATCTTTTGGATAATATACAGCACCTATAATTGACTCAGATAGATACGGCTCTTGCTCTCGTAAACGATCTCCTGTTAGAAAGTAAGAATCTTCACCTGTTTTCTGCTGCCAATCCATAATATGAAGAATTCTTTCTCTCTCCGCTTCATTTTGAGCAATGCGGTAAATACCTTTCTCTTCATACCCAATATCGATACCTGTTTTTTCACGTAAAACTGCTGCAAGTTGTGGAAATATAGCACGGCTTTCTCTAGCAAGATCAAATAGTGGATCATATGCATCCCATTCTGCCTGAACACCAAGTAGACCAGCAGCTGCTTTCGAGGCTTCAGATGCAATCTGTTGCTTCTCTACAATCGCTACTTTATGTCCTCTTTCTGCTAGAAAATGTGCAACTGAACTACCAATTACACCTCCGCCAATAATCGCTACATCATACTTCTTACACATGTTTTTCCGCCCACTTTCTTATTGATTCCTTATAAGACTTCGCTTTGCTATATGGGTTACTACTACTTACAATTCCAGACATAACAGCAATTCCACTTACTTCACTTGCCAAAATATCCTTTGTATTTTCAGGAGTAATCCCTCCAATAGCTATAATTGGTATCGATAAGCTCCTTGCAATGTCCGAAATTTCTTCAAGCCCTCTCGCTGGCACACCTTTTTTACATTCTGTCGGGAATACATGACCATAAACGAGCGAATCAGCCCCGTTCTTAAAAGCCTCTATCGCCTCTTCTACAGAATGTACAGAATAACCGACATGCAAATAAGAAAACTTTTCTTTCACTGACCTTACATCTGTGCTTCGGTACCCTAGCTGTATACGCGGGATATTTAATAAAATAGCAATATCAATTCGATCATTGATAACAAGCTTTGATGCTGGAAAGCCTTTTTTCAAAAGGCTTTCCACCCCTTCATACAATTCCTTCGTACTTTTCTCACGCTCACGAATATGCAAATAATCAATCTCGTTCTCGATTTGCATCGCTACACTCACTAACTCTTCGAATGACATGTGACCATTTGAGATTACATGAAGCTCATTTTTCATATTCATTCGCCTACTTTAAAATATTTTCGAATAGCTCATCGGCTGGAACGATTTCTTTCGTCATTCCTTTGTCTTTCAGCCATTTATTTTGTTTCTCCCATGACTCTTTTGAATCTGATAAGAATGGCTCATCTTTCGTTTCCATCTTCTCTAATAAAATCTTCATACTTTCTTTTTCAACTTCCGGTACAAGTGGGAAGTTTTCTTTTTCTTGATGATTTAATAAAATATTTAATGCTTCATCTGGATTTTTCTTCATGAAATCATAACCTTTTTTCGTTCCACGCAAGAAAACTTGCAACGCTTCTTTATCTTTTTTCAACGTTTTATCACCCGTTACAAATACAAGCTCATGATAATTCGGTACACCATAATCTGCTGGATTAAAGTATGCTGGTTCATGACCTTCATGACGCATAACAGGTACTTCATGGTTAATGTATGCCCCTGTTACCGCATCCACTTTTTTCGTAATTAATGCCGGTACTAAATCAAAGCCAACATCGACTACTTTCACTGTATCTGGATTACCCCCAGCTTCTTTTACCATCGTTTTTAAATACATCTCACTTAAAGGTGTTCCAGAGTATCCAACTGTTTTCCCCTCTAAATCTTTTGGCGATTGAATGCCTGCAGACTTCAGCGATACAACATGATTTAATGGGGAACGTACGACAGCTCCAATTGATTTCACCGGAATTTGTTCGTTTGCTTTTGCCATAACAACATCTGGCTGATAATATAAGCCAACCGTTACTTTTCCTGCAGCTGCTAACGTTAATGGATCAGTCGGATTGGAAGGGAATTTAATATTCACCTTTACTCCTTCTTCTTTAAAGTAACCTTTTTCAATTGCTGCATAAATAAAGCTATGTACCGCATTTGGGTACCAATCCAGCATGACCGTTATTTCTTTTTCTTTTTCTTTTTTACTCTTATCTGATGCTGAATTACTAGAACATCCAGCAATCATTGCAACTAATAATGTAAACACAAAGATGCGTTTTAAAAATTTCATGAATGCTTCCTCCAACTAATGAATTTCTTTTCTAATACCGAAATAAGGATGACGAAGAAAATAGCTAATAATGATAACAATACAATGGGTGCAAATACACCTGCTCCGTCTAACTGTGTCATCATTCTCTTACTGAAATATCCTAGCCCCGCTTGCGCTCCGAGCCATTCACCAATTGCTGCCCCAATTACACTAAGCGGAACTGCAATTTTTAAAGCTGAGAAAAAATAAGGAAGAGCAGACGGCAATTTTAATTTAAGAAAAACACCTTTTTTCGTTGCCCCGTACGTAACTAAAAGCTCTTCCCATTCTTTTTTCGTACTGCGTAGCCCGTCATACGTATTGACCGCAATTGGGAAAAACGTAATTAAAACTGTAACAACGACCTTACTCCAAATCGTATATCCAAACCATAAAACGAAAAGCGGAGCGAGCGCTGTAATAGGAATCGTTTGTGAAGCAACTAATAATGGATAAAATGCTCTCTCCATCCATAAACTCGCATTCATTAACATCGCTAGCCCTACACCTAATACAACAGAAATAACAACACCTATCAAAACGACATATAATGTTGCCGGCAAATGAACCGTAAATAATATATCTTTTAGTTTCCATATTTTCATTACAATTGCAGATGGTGACGGTAAAATGTACATTTCATCTACAATTCTTGCTCCTACTTCCCATATAGTAAGTAAAATACTAGAAAGCGTAAGGGCAGGAATTAATTCTTTCAAACGGCTCATTATACAAGTACCTGCCTTTGTAACATACTAAGTAGCTCATCTTTAAGCGCTAACACTTCAGGCTTATATAAATCTTTTCTTGTCCGATTACGATCAAGCGGTACAATCCTCTCGGTTAAAGTAGTTATCGGTTGATTTTCTACAACGAAAATTCGATTAGAAAGAAACAATGCTTCTTCCACATCATGAGTGATAAATAAAATTGTTTTTTCCCACTCTTTCCATTGTTCAAACAGCCATTCCTGCAAAGATGCCTTCGTTAAAGCATCCAACGCGCTAAACGGTTCATCTAAGAGCAATATCTCTCCGCCTGTTAATAAAGTTCGAATAAAAGATACGCGTTGTCTCATACCACCAGATAAATCTTTCGGATATTTTGTCTCATACCCTTGTAAACCAAATTTCTGTAACAGTTCCTTTGCCTTTATTTGTGCTTCTTTCTTCTGTACACCTTGGCACTCTAGCGGCAAGGCAGCATTCTCAATAATCGTTCTCCACGGCAAGAGCATATCTTTTTGGGGCATATACCCTACAGGGTGTCTCTTTGTTTCTGTCAGCTCTATCTGTCCCGTACTTGCTTCTTCCAAACCTGTAATAAGACGAAATAAAGTACTTTTTCCGCAACCACTCGGTCCGATAATACTTACAAACTCTTTATCTTGTATAGAAGCATTTAATTCATTGATGATTGGCTTCTCATCATAATGAAAAGAAACATTATGAAACTGTAGTATGTTCTTGCTCCTCAAATCCCCACATCTCCTTACGATAGGACATATCCCAGAATAAATATTCAAATCGACTGGAATATAGGAAAATCTCCTCTAATCGGTCTAGCTCTTTTTCAGACTTTCCAACTGCCATTTCATTTAATAAATCGATTAACCAAATACAGAGGTTGCCGTACTCTTCAGAACTATATCCTTGAATCCACTCACCAAAAAATTCATGATCCCTTGCTCCAGGAATATCATTTAAACGCTTTCCAATTTCCCAGTAGCTCCACATACACGGAAGAAGTGCTGCTATTAATTCTGCAAGTGTGCCATTTTGAGATACAGACATCATGTAATTTGTATAAGCTAAATTTTTAGCAGATGGCTTTGCAGACTCTATCTCCTCTATAGAAATTCCAAGTCTTTTTGCATACTGTTTATGGATTGTCATTTCTCCATTTAATATTCCATCAATTTGTTCAGCAAATTTCCCCATTACTTGTGGATTCGTTGCCTTTACAACGCCAATAGCATATAGCTTTGCATAATCTAACAAGTATAAATAATCTTGAATAATATAATACTGAAACTTATCTTTTTCTAACGTACCATCCCCCATACCTACTACAAACGGATGATTATGACTCATCTCCCAAACTGGTTGTACAGTTTCTAATAATCTATCGCAAAATTTCATTTCTCTATCCCCTTCCGATATGTGTGTATAAATAAAAAACCACTTCTTTATATAAGAAGTGGTTACAGCAAATAAAATTATAATTTATTCGTTGTTCCACTTCCCTTCGCTAGTATTACCTAGATCAGGTGTTATAAGGGTTAAGGATTATTCCTCTCTCAGCACAACAAGCACCCCTAGTGGTTTCAATATGAAATTTTCAAATAAAAAAGCCCCGTTTCTATACGCAAAGAAACGGGGACTCATTATTAGTGTCCGAATTGCTTCCCTACGCTAGCATAATCTAGATCAGGTAATAAAAAGGATCAAAGACTTAAGGTCTTACTCTCAGCTGGCAACACCAGCTCTCCTAGCAAACTATAAAATTATCACTGTCAGTATAACACCGTAATAAGACATCATCAACTGTTTTAATTTTCTCAATTGTCAACAAAATCACTAAGCCATATAATACTTATATTCTATCTTAGAAATTATTATCCTAATAAATTGGATAAAAAGGAATCATTATCCTCAAAAAATTTATTTTTATATTGATTTCATATTACATTTATGTGAATACACCCACTATATTATATCTTTATACTATAATAAAATTACAACTATACAACTAGAGGAGGTCTCTATTATATGAATATGAAAGCTACTGCTTTAACAGCAACTACTGTCGCAATTGCTTCTTTACTTCCTTCTATGGGAGAAACAAATGTACAAACAGCCAACGCTGAACAATTATCTAATGTGAAAACTGGATATGTCAAAGTCGATCAAGTAGCCTTACATACAAAAGATAACGCAAATAGCTCATCAATTGATACAATTCGCTTTAATACGAAAGTGAATATACTTGAAACAACTAATGGCTGGTATAAAGTATCTGTTAATAATAAAGTAGGTTACGTACAAAAAGATTCTATTCTACTAAAAAACAAACTTCAATCTAATAATCAATATATCGTCAATGCCAATGCATTAAACGTTCGTTCTGAACCTAATTTAGAATCTTCAATTTTAGATGTATTACCAAATGGGAAATTCGTTACCATTCAAGAAGAACAAGGCGAGTGGTATAAAATTTTACATAATGGCAAAGCAGGTTACGTACAAAAAGCATTCGTATCCAATGATTCACAGCCTTTAGTAAAAGGCATCACAGTTCAAAATAATACGAAATACACAGTTGCAACACCTAAACTTAACGTACGTAGCAACGCTAGTACAAGTAGCGCACTACTTGGTTCATTACAAAATGGTACACAATTACAAGTAGTGGAAACTGTAGGAACTTGGTATAAAATTCGTTTTGGCACAGGATACGGATATGTGGCAAAGCATTATGTGGTGCAAAATCAAACGCAATCACAAACTCAAACAGCTCAACCTACTTCCATTCCAGCAGTTTTCAAATTCCCTACTCAAGGAAGAATTAGCTCAACCTTTGATATGCGCTGGGAACAAATGCATTATGGTATAGATATCGCAGCTCAGGGTAATGTCTCTATCCAGGCAGCGGCTGCAGGTAAAGTCGTGAAATCATATTATTCAGCTAGCTATGGCAATGTTGTGTTCATCGCCCATCAAATAAACGGGAAATTATATACAACAGTCTATGCTCACATGAAAGATCGCACTGTACAAGCTGGTGATCAAGTACAAGCTGGACAATTAGTAGGTCATATGGGAAACACAGGTCATTCATACGGGCAACATCTTCATTTTGAATTGCACAATGGAGAATGGAATTTTGAAAAGACAAATGCAGTAAACCCACTGCCATATTTAGTTAGGTAAATTGTATGCCACGCAATATACCTCTCTTAATTGAATACTTAGCCTTTTTAGGCTTAATCTGTTGTTTAATCATTTACAATACAAATACTTTATTTTTATCTATTATCATTGCTTTTGTTGCTTTAGAAATTATGATGGAAGCCTTTCAAGTTCAACTAAAACAAAAAATTGCCCATATTTATAATGCAATCTTTCTATTAAGTGCGCTAATAACAAATATTATTAGTAATGGTTTTTATTTAACTACCGTATTTCCCGTATTCTTTATGGCTATTTTATTATTCATAGCTAGGTACATTCATGTCCCTAATAACAAAAAACACGAACAAGAAGCTTAGAAAGAGGAGACACTGTGTACCAATCTTTCAAAGATAATCCGCTAAAATATATATTGAATTTATATAAAAAAATAAATACTTTTTTTGGTATACAAGGAAGCTATACGGCACAATCTCTCCTTTATGGAATGTTATTTCTCGTCTTAATCACATTCTCCTTGCTTTACTAACAAAAAAAGGATCTCACGTTTATGTGAGATCCTTTTTTATTTATATAGAAAATGCTCTTTACCCACAAGCATATTTTTCATAAATAAAGCTAAGATTATATTTTCTCTCTAAGCTCATTCTCTGTTCATCATCGCACCAATAAAATAGAATATCATGAATCGTTGCATAACGCTTATTTTTAAGAAATAGTTTAAAGAATGATGGTAAACAATCATGTAATTGTATAAATAAATAATTGCGTAATATTTCTTCTTTATATGCAATGCCCTTACAAATATACAATAATTCTTCACAATAATATGCATGTTGTGGAACTTGGATCATTTCGAAAAATGGCACATATGATAATAACTTTCCGATAAAATGATCATATCGATCCATTATTCCTATCGTCATATGCTCCATCATATCTTTCATTACATATAAATAATCATCTACATGAGTAGTCTTGAGTGGGTCTAATCGATCTGAAATTTGAGAAAGTACAGCTCTTTGGCAAGCTAACACCGCTTGACTAGGTCCATAATATGATAGAAAATCTGTACACTTACGATACTTCCGTAATAAATCATATGTATATAAGTCATACACAAAAGTGTTACAATACATCGCTAGACTCATCATGTCACTATTTAATTGCTCTTTTGATAGTGACTTAGCTCTCTTACACATATAAAAGAATGTAAATTCTAATACTTCTTTATGGGATAATAAATGCTTACAGTCTGTTATACATTTCTCATTAAATTTAACTCTATCCCAAATTTCTACATCCCCATCAGTTAATTCACCAATACGATATTTAATAATTAAATAGTTTAAAGCAACCGCCTGCGTCAAAAGATCCCACGTTTCATATTCCAATGAAGTGTGAACAAACTCAGCTAGTCCTTGATTTACCATAAAAGTATTTGCTTCTTCATACCAACCAATCTCTTGGCATAAGCGAAGAATACGTACTAAAGTTGGAATTTCATCTTTATGAAACTGCGGTAAATTCTTTGCTTTATTCATTCCATATACGATAAATGCCGCTAAATTTTCTTCTTTATAAAATTCTTTTTCTTTCCACACTAATATAGTTCGTTCTTTCCCTTCACCTTTTGGGTGACAAGGTACAAGCAAAGAAAATAATTCAGCGAAATTATTTGGCTCTATATATGTATCTGTAACCAAATTCCAATTTGGATCGCGCTGTACAGCCTTCATATAATTCCCCTTCCCTTTTGTCTACATAGGAGATATTAATCCATTATTACATCATTAATAATAAATATTGTTATATTCGAAATCTAACATAATACTTATATCTATCAGTATATCATTTTTTCTCTTATTTAAAATTAGGAATGACAAATTTAAATAAACTGTCGAAATTACTAACTGTATACTTATTATATAATGTCTCAGATACATCATGCTAACATATTAGCTTAATTCTATATACTAGTATAATGCATCTGATTTTTATACGTAACTTATCCCACTAATTAAAGTCTTGCTTTATTCCGTATGCTCCGAGATTTCACTTAAAGCAAATCCAGCTTGATCATCTGCTGATTCTCTTATAGCTAAATCACCTAGCGCTAACATCCCAACAAGTTGATCACTCTCAACGACTGGTAATCGTCTAATTTGATGCTGGGCCATTAACTCTGTAGCTTTTTCAATAGAATCGTCTGGAGAAACTGAAATAATGTTTGTTGTCATTACATTTGTAATTTTATTAGATCCAGGATGTTTCTCAGCAATTCCTCGAACAACTAAGTCTCGGTCCGTAACAAGCCCAACAACTTGCTCATTTTCAACAACCGGAATCAATCCAATTGATTCTTCTTTCATCTTTACAGCAGCCTCATATACATTATCTAGCGGTGTACACTGTACAATATGAGTACTCATAACGTCTCTCACTCGTGTCATTTTGTCTCCTCCTTTTTATACATACCATAGCTTTTCCTAAATCCCTTTATTTATTTCAAGAAAATCAGTTGATAAAGGAGGATTCACGCACAATAAAAAAGAGTCAGCACATTGCTGACTCTTTTTTTATGACCCGTACGGGATTCGAACCCGTGTTACCGCCGTGAAAGGGCGGTGTCTTAACCACTTGACCAACGGGCCATGGCTCCGCAGGTAGGACTCGAACCTACGACCGATCGGTTAACAGCCGATAGCTCTACCACTGAGCTACTGCGGAATAATATATGGTGGGCCTAAATGGACTCGAACCATCGACCTCACGCTTATCAGGCGTGCGCTCTAACCAGCTGAGCTATAGGCCCATATACTTTAGAACAGGGGCAGTAGGAATCGAACCCACACTGGAGGTTTTGGAGACCTCAGTTCTACCTTTAAACTATGCCCCTAAAGGATGCCGGCTAGAGGACTTGAACCCCCAACCTACTGATTACAAGTCAGTTGCTCTACCAATTGAGCTAAGCCGGCATAAAAAAATGGTGGCTCGGGACGGAATCGAACCGCCGACACGAGGATTTTCAGTCCTCTGCTCTACCGACTGAGCTACCGAGCCAACATAAATGGCGGTCCCGACCGGGGTCGAACCGGCGATCTCCTGCGTGACAGGCAGGCATGTTAACCACTACACCACGGGACCATTTTGGTTGCGGGGACAGGATTTGAACCTGCGACCTTCGGGTTATGAGCCCGACGAGCTACCGTGCTGCTCCACCCCGCGACAATATAAAATTAAAAAAATGGAGGAGGTAGAGGGATTCGAACCCCCGCGCGACTCTCGCCGCCTGTCGGTTTTCAAGACCGATCCCTTCAGCCGAACTTGGGTATACCTCCATGAAGGAAAAAAGAAATATTTTATTATTTATGTCTAAACCACTTAAAAAGAAAATGGAGGAGGTAGAGGGATTCGAACCCCCGCGCGATTCTCACCGCCTGTCGGTTTTCAAGACCGATCCCTTCAGCCGAACTTGGGTATACCTCCGAGACATATAATAAATAAAGTGGAGCCTAGCGGGATCGAACCGCTGACCTCCTGCGTGCAAGGCAGGCGCTCTCCCAGCTGAGCTAAGGCCCCATGTTTTTTGGGAATATCGGGAAGACAGGATTTGAACCTGCGACCCCCTGGTCCCAAACCAGGTGCTCTACCAAGCTGAGCCACTTCCCGAGAGTAAGCGCGCCCGAGAGGAGTCGAACCCCTAACCTCTTGATCCGTAGTCAAACGCTCTATCCAATTGAGCTACGGGCGCATATGGTGCCGAGGGCGGGGGTCGAACCCGCACGGTGGTCACCCACCGCAGGATTTTAAGTCCTGTGCGTCTGCCTGTTCCGCCACCCCGGCATGTCATATTGAAAATTGGAGCGGAAGACGGGATTCGAACCCGCGACCCCAACCTTGGCAAGGTTGTATTCTACCACTGAACTACTTCCGCAAGACATGTATGAGTTATTTTATTAAAAGTGCGGGTGAAGGGAGTCGAACCCCCACGCCAAAGGCGCTAGATCCTAAGTCTAGTGCGTCTGCCAATTCCGCCACACCCGCATATTTTGTTAAAATGGTGAGCCATGAAGGACTCGAACCTTCGACCCTCTGATTAAAAGTCAGATGCTCTACCAACTGAGCTAATGGCTCTTAATGGCTGGGCTAGCTGGATTCGAACCAGCGCATGACGGAGTCAAAGTCCGTTGCCTTACCGCTTGGCTATAGCCCATTAATTAAGAATGGTGGAGGGGGGCAGATTCGAACTGCCGAACCCGAAGGAGCGGATTTACAGTCCGCCGCGTTTAGCCACTTCGCTACCCCTCCGACATATATGGTGGAGGATGACGGGATCGAACCGCCGACCCCCTGCTTGTAAGGCAGGTGCTCTCCCAGCTGAGCTAATCCTCCATTTTGCCTGGCAACGTCCTACTCTCACAGGGACAAGGTCCCAACTACCATCGGCGCTAGAGAGCTTAACTTCCGTGTTCGGTATGGGAACGGGTGTG